>JACQPK010000268.1 GCA_016207565.1 Elusimicrobiota bacterium | reverse complement strand
TGTGGCTGAAGGAGCACACGATCCGGCCCCAGGCCGCCGCCGCCGGGACCGCGAAGGACTACCGCCACCGCTTCCGCAACGTCCGCGCCGAGAACCCCGATTTCGACGGCGACCGCTGAACTCTAGGTATAATCCGCAGGTGCCCCGCTCCCCCCGCTTCTGGGGTTGGCTTTCCCTCGCCGTATGGGCCCTGCACGGGGTCGTCTCGTCTTGGCGCGGCGAGCCCTTCAACATGCTCTGGGCGTGCAACGTCTCCTGCCTGCTCATCGGGGTCGGCCTCCTCGCGCGCGTCCCGCTCGCGCACGCCGTCGGCCTCCTCTGGAACGTCACCGGGATGCCGTTTTGGCTCGTCGACCTCGCGACCGGCGGCGAGTTCATCTTGACCTCCTGCCTCACGCACCTAGGCGGCTTCCTCGCGGGCGCCCTCGTCTTGCCCGAGCGCCCCATGGCGCCCGGCTCGTGGCGGAAGGCGTTTTTGCTCTGGATCGCGTTTCAGCTGTTCTGCCGGTGGGCAACGCCGCCGGCGGCGAACGTGAATCTCGTCTTCACGGTCTGGCCCGGCTGGGAGGGCGTGTTCCCCACGTTCGCCCGGTACCACGCGTTCCTGCTGACATTCGCGCTGATCTCCTTCGCCGGCGGCGAGCGCGCCGCGATCGCCTACGGCTCGCGGAGGCCGACCGTGGCGCAGCCCGCATGAAACCGGATCAGCCCCCCACTCCGCGCCCCCTGCGGGGGGGCTGGGCACCGGACCGAGGCGCGTTCGAGTCCTACGTCCGCCACGTCAACCCGACGCTCGGACGGTTCTTGAAGCTGAGCGGGCGCGGGTTCCGGCTGTCGCGCGCGCACGGGGCCGTGCTCGAGGACGACCAGGGCCGCCGCTTCGACGACTGGATCGCCGGCTTCGGCAGCCTCAACCTCGGCCACAACCCGCCGGCGGTGCTCGACGCCCTCCGCCGCCAGCTCGACGCGGGCGCGCCGGGCCTCTACGTCGAGGCGCTCAACCCCTACTCGGGGCGTCTCGCCGACGCGCTGGCGCGGGAGGCGGGCCCGAGCTTCGGCACCTGCTTCTTCGCGAACAGCGGCTCGGAGGCGGTCGAGGCGGCGCTCAAGACCGCGATCAACGCGACGGGCCGCGAGACGATCCTCCGCGCGGAGGGCGCCTACCACGGCACGACCCTCGGCGCGCTCTCCTGCACGGGCCGGGGCCCGTACCGCGACGGCTTCAAGGGACGGCTCGCGGACTTCCCCGAGGTCCCCTTCGGCGACGCCGGCGCCCTGCGCCGCGCGCTGGCTGAGCGGCCCTGCGCGGCATTCATCGTCGAGCCCGTCCAGGCCGAGGCCGGGATGCGCGTCGCGCCGCCCGGGTATCTCGCCGCGGCCCGGGAGGCGTGCCGCGAGCGCGGCTCGCTGTTCATCCTCGACGAGGTGCAGACGGGCATGGGGCGGACCGGGGAGCTCTTCGCGTTCCGGCACTGGGGCGTCGAGCCCGACGCGCTGGTCCTCGCCAAATCGCTCGGCGGAGGCGTCGTCCCGCTCGGCGCCGCCGTTTTCGCGAAAGGGCTCTGGGAGAAGGCCTGGCCGGGGATCGAGGTCTGCGAGGCGCATAACTCCACGTTCGGCGGGAATCCGCTGTCGTGCGCCGGCGGGCTGGCGGCGCTCGAGGCGCTGCGGGCTCCGGAGCTCCTGGCCGAGGTCCGCCGGAAAGGCGAGCGCCTGTTCGCCGAGCTCCGCCGCCGGCTGCGCGGACGTCCGCTCGTGGCGGACGTCTCGGGCATCGGGCTCCTCGGCGGGATCCGGCTGCGGGAGTCCGGCTCGGCGGCGCTCAGTTGGGAGGGACTTGGGGTGCCGGAGCTGGCCGGCAGGCCCGCCGCCGCCGCCCTGGCCGTCGAGCGGCTGCTGCGCCAGGACGTCTTCGCCCAGATCTGCGGCCACGACTGGTCCGTGCTCCGCGTCGAGCCGCCGCTCGTCGTCGACGACGCCGCCTGCGACCGCTTCGTCGAGGCGGTCGACGCCGCCGTCCGGTGGCTCGAACGGGCGTGAAAGCGGGGCGCCTCGTCTTCTGGACCGCGGCCTTCGTCCTCGCGCTCATCGGCGCGGCTTGGATCTGGCGCACGTACTCGGGAGGCTACCGCCGCTTCTTCGAGATCGCCGCCGGCATCCCGAGAGGGCTGTGGCCCACCGTCTTGCTCGCAACCGCGGTCTATCACGCCCTCGACTGGATCCGCTTCTACGTGCTGCTGCGCGTGTTCGGCAAGCGGCTGTCGCTCCTGAGCGGGCTGAAGCTGACGCTGATCGCGGACTTCGTCTGCGCCCTGACGCCGGTCACCGAGCTGCACCTGCCGGCGATGGTGTATTTCCTCGGCCGCGAGGGCGTGCCGCACGCGACGGGAGCGGCGGTCACGCTGACGAAGAGCATGACGATGACCGCGTGGGTCTGCCTCCTCGCCGGGCTCGCGCTGCAGCTGGGCGGCGGCGCGCGGCTGCCGCATCAAGTGACCCAAGTGCTGCCGGTGTCGCTCTTGTGCGTCGCGGTCCTCACGCTGCCGCTCATCGCGCTCGCGTTCTTCCCGCGCCCGCTGCTGGACTGGTGCACGCGGAGGCTCGAGCGGCCCGGGCTCGGCGCCTGGAAGCGGAAGGCGCTCGAGGCGCTGCGCGACACGGCGGCCTCCCTCGCCGCGATCGGCGGCGCGGCGGGCCGCGGGCTCGTCTGGGTCAACGCCGCCGCGATCGGCTCCGTCGCGGCCTACGTCGCGCTCGGGATGCTGCTCGCCTGGGGCGTCGGGCTCGATCCCGGCTGGCGGCGCGGGAGCGCCGCGTTCGCCGCGGGCCTGATGGTGGCGTATCTCGCGCCGGTGCCGGGTTCCTTTGGCGTGACGGAGTGGGCCACGAGCTACCTCCTCGACCCGGCCATGACGCAGGAGGGGATGGCCGTGTCGATCCTGCTCCGGACGCTCGTCTCCTACGCGGGCATCCCGCTGGGCGCCGGCATCGTGGCCTTCGAGGCGTGGCGCCGGGGCACGGTCGCCTTCGCCGACGACGGCAAATGATAGAATCGCCCCCGTGACCGGCTCCCCTCGCCCGCTCCGCTGCCTCGTCCTCGGCGGGACCGGACACGTCGGGACCGAGGTCTGCCGCTGCCTCGCGCGCGACGGCCACCGCGTGGCCTTCACCTACCGCCGAAGCGAGGGCCGGGCCGAGGCCCTGCGAAAGGAGCTCCCGGGTGCCGTCGCGCTCCGCGCGGAGCTCACGCAGTTCGGCGACGCCACCCGCGCCGTCGACGACGCGGCACGGGAGCTGGGCGGGCTCGATGCGCTCGTCCAATGCGCGGGCTCGGCCGGAGAGCCGGCCCTCTACCAGGAGGGCGCGGACAAGTTCCTCTCGATCGGAGAGCAGGGCTGGCGCGAGATGATGGATCTCACCGCGCTGAGCACCTTCGCGGCCGCCCAGGCCGCTTGCCGCGCGATGCCCGCCGGCGGTCCGGGGACCATCCTCATCATCGGCTCCATGGACGGAGTGAAGGCCGTGCCCGCCCCGGTCCACTACGCCGCGGCGAAGGGCGCGCTGCGCGCCATGACCCAGGCGCTCGCTCAGGAGCTGGGCAAGCGCGGCATCCGGGTGAACATGCTCGCGCCGGGGCTCCTCGACGGCGGCGTCGCGAAGCTCCTGCCGCCGAAGCTTCTCGACGATTACCTGAAGCACTGCTCGCTCCATCGCGTCGGGACCGCGCGCGAGGTGGCGGAGGTCGCGGCGTGGTTCGTCCGCGACAACACCTACGTGACCGGCCAGACGATCCTCCTCGATGGCGGGCTCTAGCGACATGGCGTTCTCCTCTGTCGCTGCGCCGCGCGGTCTATGACCGCTCGGCCTAGCGTGCTCGTCGTCGGCGCGGGTCCGGCCGGGCTGGCGGCGGTGTCGGCGCTGCGCGCGCGAGGGCTCGATCCGGCCTGGATCGACAAGACCGGGTCGGTCGGCGGCGCCTACCGCGAGGTCTACCCCGCCATGGAGCTCGCCTCCCCCGCCCGCTATAACGCGCTCCCGGGCCTACCGCTCGAGCACCCGGGCGAGTACATGCGCGCCGGCGACTACCTCGCGTATCTGCGCCGCCTCGCCGCCCGGGTCGGCGAGGGGCCGGAGAAGAGCGAGCTCCTCTTCGTCCGCCGCGACGGCGACGGCTTCGCCGTCACGCTGACCGGCGGCGCGGAGCGGTCCTTCAAGCGCGTCGTCGTGACCACCGGGATGTACGACCATCCCCGGCTGCCGCGGATCACGGGGCTGGACGCGCCCGGAGGCCCCGAGGTCAGCCACGCGCGGGAGTGGAAGGGCCCGGCCACGCGGCGCGGCCGGAGCCTCCTCATCGTCGGCGCGGGCGTCTCCGGCGTCGAGCTCGCGGAGGAGTGCGCGCGCGAGGGCGTCCCCGTGACCGTCAGCGCCCGGCGCGGGAAGGCCAAGCTCGTGCCGCAGCGGGTCCTCGGCCGCGACGTCCACGATTACGCGGTCTGGATCGAGCGCCTGCCGCTCGTGTTCTTCCGCGGCTTCTGCGCCGAGGGCCAGCCGGTGCCCGCGACGGACCTGGGATTTTCCCGCTGGGAGCGCGAAGGCAAGATCGCGGTCGCCGGCGAGGTCCACCGCTTCGACGGCAAGACCGCCGTCTTCGCCGACGGCACGCGCAAGAAGTTCGACGCGGTCGTCCTCGCGACCGGCTACCGCTTCGACACCCCGTTTTTGCCCGCGCAGGTGGAGCGGAGACCCGCGGGGCACCCGGCGGCGAGACGCGGCGAGAGCCTCTCCTGGCCCGGCCTGCACTTCGTCGGCTTTCCCTGCTCGCGCGCGCTCGACAGCCAGTACCTGCGCGGGATCGCGCGCGACGCCGAGGCGCTCGCCCGGAGGCTCTCGTGAAGCTGCTCGAAGGCAAGCGCGCGGTCATCACCGGCGGCTCGCGAGGACTCGGGCGCGCGCTCTGCGCGCGGTACGCGCGGGAGGGGGCCGACGTCGCGTTCCTCTACTCCTCGGACGAGCAAGGCGCCGCGGCGACCACGCAGGACATCACGGGCCACGGACGGCGCGCCCTGGCCTTCAAGACCTCCGTCCTCGACGAGGACGGCCTCGACGCGCTCGCCGCGCGGCTCGAGAAGGAATGGGGCGGCGCCGACGTCCTGGTCAACAACGCCGGCATCAGCCAGCCCCTCCCGATCGCCTTGATGGAAGGCTCGGACTGGGATACGGTGATGGACGTCAACGTGAAAGGCGCCTTCCTCGCCACCCGCGCCGTCGCGCGCGGCATGGTGCGCCGCAAGAAGGGCGTGATCCTCAACATCGGCTCGCTCGCGGGCGAGCGCGCGATCGAGTCGCCGGTCCATTACGCGGCCAGCAAAGCGGCGCTGCGCGGCTTCACGGAGGCACTGTGCAAGGAGTTCTCGCGCCACGGCATCCGGGTCAACTGCCTCGCGCCGGGGCTGCTCGACGAGGGCGTCGGGAAGAACCTGCCCGATCACCGGCTGGAGGAGTACGTCAAGCACGTGCCTCTCGGCCGCATCGGGACGGTGGAGGAGGTCGCGGCCTTCGCGGCGTTTTTGGTCTCGGACAAGAACGCCTACATGAACGGCGAGACGATCCTCATGGATGGCGGGCTCTAGCTAGTGCAGCTCCAACATGATGCCTACAGAGACTGCGTAACGCAGAGGCACGCGAAGGGAAGTGACGGAAAGGGACGCGAAGGACGGATCGAGGGAATATTTCGCTTTGCGCGCCTTTCTGTTACTTCCTCTGCGTGCCTTCGCGTTGCTTAGTTCGTTGGGCATCAGTTTGGAGGTGCACTAG
>JACQPK010000296.1 GCA_016207565.1 Elusimicrobiota bacterium | reverse complement strand
GTCGAGCGCGCCGCCCGTCTCGAGCTGCCGCGCGGCGGCCCGGGCGACGAGCCGGGCGCCGAGCTCGGCGCCGACGCCGCTCATCGGCTCCGAGCCGCAGCCGTCGCACACCACCGCGACGGCGCCCCACGCTCCGGCGAGCACCCGGACGGCGTCCTGGTTCGGGCGCTCGGCGAGGAGATGCGCGCGGCCGGGAGTCGAGCCGGCGGCCACTAAGTGTCTCATATACACTAATATAGTGTACAGACGACACTATGTCAAGGCCTAGGAGGTCCTACGCGGAGAGCCTAAGGACTAGAGCTCGAACAGGAAGCCCTTTTTCTTGAGATGGCGGTACTTCTCTTCGTCGAAACGGTAGAGCCGCGCCGCGCGGTGCCGCACGCCCTGCTCGACCTCTTTCAGGTCGACGAGCAGGCCCATGCCGAGGAGCTTCTTGCGGAAGTTGCGCTTGTCGAGAGGCCGCTCGAGGACGGTCTCGTAGAGCCGCTGGAGCTGCGAGAGCGTGAACTTGCGCGGGAGCAGCTCGAAGCCGATCGGCTCGTAGGTGAGCTTCCCTTTGAGGCGCGCGAGCGCCGTGCGGAAGATCTCGCCGTGGTCGAAGGCGAGCTTCGGCAGGGCTTTGACGGGCAGCCAGTCGGCGCCGGCGGCGTCGCTCGCGCCTTTCGCCGGGTGCTCGTTGAGGTTCACGAGCGCGTAGTAGGCGACGCTCACGCAGGGCCCGCGGGGATCGCGGCCCGGGTCGCCGAACGTGTAGAGCTGCTCCAGGAAGACCTTCTCGAGCCCGGTCTCCTCCCGGAGCTCCCGCCGCGCCGCGTCCTCGAGCGACTCGTCGGCGTGCACGAAGCCGCCCGGCAGCGCCCAGCCGCCCTTGAAGGGGGGGACGCCGCGTCGGATGAGGAGCACGCGGAGATCGGCCTTCGGCGCGTCGAGCCCGAATACGACGCAATCGACGGCCAGGGCGATCCGATCAGGTGTCATAGGTACACTAAGTATGCCTCGCGCGCGGCCGCAAGTCAAGAAAGTAAATTGGGGACTGTCCCCAATTTACTTGGCGCGCTCGAGCGCGAGGACCATGTTCGTCGGCGGCCAAGGCAGCGGCGCGAGCCGCCCGCCCTCCTCGGCGTAAAGGCGGGCCTTTCCTTCATAGCGCCGCTTCACGATCCACGGGTTCGTGAAGGCATGGGAGGCGGGATGGACGCGGAAGCCCGCGCGGCGGGCGGCCGCGCGCCAGTCCGAGAAGCTCCAGAAGCAGAACGTCTCGTGCAGCTCGCTGTCCCAGTTGTCGGTGTAGTCCTTCTTGCTCAAGAACTCGCACGCGTCGCGGAGCGCCAGCCGGACGTAGCCCGGGCGGCGGCGGTCCAGCGCGTACCGGAGGCGGTAGCCTTCCTGCCGCCGGAACTGCCGCGCGAACCGGAGGAAGCGCCCGTACGTGGACAGTCGTTCGAGGTATTTCCGCTGCGCGTCGCGCTCCTCGGGCGCGAACTCGCGGTCCACGTCCGTCTCGCCTCCGCGCTCACGGTCGAGCCACAGCCAGACAAGGCGGCCGCCGTCCTCGGGGCCGACGACATCCACGTTGAGCCAGCGCCCGCCGGGCGCGAGCTGCTCGCGGATCCGTCCCATGAACGCGGTCAGCGCCCGGCGGCCTTGGTACGACTCGAGCTCGTGCGTCAGCGCGAACGTCGTGACGGTCTGGAGCGATCGCGACGCGAACAGGCTCCGGCCGACGGCGTCGGCGTGATGGAAGAAGACGTTCGCGTCCCCGAAGTCGCCGCGGGCCTTGCGGTGCAGGCACTCGGCCACCAGCGGCCTCGCGATCTCGACGCCGTAGAAGTCGGACTCGCGCAGCCGCCCGTCTCGCGCGAGCTTCGCCAGGAGCGCTCCGGTACAGCAGCCGATGTCGACGATCCTGCCGGGCAAGACGAGGTCCTTGATGAGCTCGTACTTTCGGGCCGCGCCCTCGTCGAACGCGCGGACGTACGTGTTGTAGTCGCGGGTGGCCGTGAGATCGCCGTCTTCCGTGAGGATCGGAGACCGGTGCAGGTCCGCGATGAGGCGGTCGTAGCCGTAGCGCTCGTAGAGCTCGACGCTCGCCGGGTCGGCTTTCGCGCGGAAGGCGCGGTCCATGCCGCCCGCCCGCACGAGCCCCTCGAGGAGCGCCCACGGCGCCGGTTCGGGAGTCCCGCGTTCCACCGGAAGGATTCGAAAACCCGCGCGCTCGTATTGGGACGCGACTTCCGGCGTCGAGCAGGCCACCGCCGCGTTGCGGGGGGTGAGGCGGAAGCGCCCGCGGCTCTCCACCTCGATCTTCTTGAGCACGTACTCCGCGAAGCGCGGCGTGGCGCCGACGTCGTCGACCCAATACACGTACGAGGGCACGGGGAGCCCCGCCGCCATTCGCTCGATCGCCGCCTCGCGGCGGTGGGCCGGGAGGGGGTTGCGGCGGGTGTTCTCGTGGTTGGCGGAGGTCACGGCCCAGAGGATGCCGTCGATTCCTTTGCGGCAGGCCCGGGTCAAATAACGCCGCTGGAAGCGCGTCAGCAGGTGATGCCGGCCCGGAAAAAGTAGCCACGCCACAGGCCGAGTGTATATAATGTGTCGCCCCGGTTTCTCGACGAGGAATCGGCGAGTTCCGTTGACTTTTCCGACGGATTCTGCTACTATTTCGCACACTTTTGCCAAAAGAACGTTAAAAGATGGCAAAAGATGGACGGTTCGCGCCGAGCGCGGAGACTGCATGCACCTAAAGTCCGTCGAGATCGTCGGGTTCAAGTCGTTCGCGGATAAGACGAAGCTGGACTTCAAGCCGGGGATGAGCGCCATCATCGGCCCCAACGGATCCGGCAAGTCCAACGTCAACGAGGCCATCCGCTGGTGCATCGGCGAGATGTCCTGGAAGTCCCTCCGCTCGACCGCGATGGTCGACGTCATCTTCGCCGGCACGGCCCGCCGCCAGCCGCTCAACATGGCGGAGGTCACGCTCACCTTCGACAACTCCAAGGGCATGCTGCCGATGCCCTACAGCGAGATCACCGTCTCCCGCAAGCTCTTTCGCACCGGCGAGTCCGAATATTACCTGAACAAGACGCAGTGCCGCCTGCGCGATATCCGCGAGCTGTTCCTGGACACGGGCCTCGGCAACGACGGCTACGCGATCATCGACCAGGGCGGCGTCGACGCGATGATCCGCTCCAAACCCGAGGAACGGAGGGCGTTTTTCGAGGAGGCCGCCGGAGTCGCCAAGTACAACGCCAAGCGCGAGGAAGCCCTGCGCAAGCTCGACCGCGTGGACATGGACCTGGGACGCCTCCAGGATTGCGTGGTGCTCATCGAGGAGCAGGTCAAGAAGCTCGACAGCGACGCGCGCCGGGCCAAGCTCTACGCCAAATATAAGGAAGAACTGGCGGCGCTGGAAGCCGCCCACATCCTCGAGCAGGCGTCCGCCGCCGAGATCGAGCTGGCCTCGATGCAGGAGCGCATCGGCCCCGTCGAGCAGCTCTTGGGCGAGCGCCGCTCGCAGATCGGCGCGGAGGGAGCCAACCTGGCGGCCCTCAATCTCGAGAAGACGGGCGAGCAGAACCGCCTGATCGAGGCCAACCAGAAGGTCGCCGAGACCAAGACCGCCATCGGCCGCCTGGAGGAGCGCCTGCGGAGCTCCTCTTCTTCCATCGACGCCATGGACGTTCGCGCCGCGGCCTGCGCCGCCGAGGCGGAGACCGACGGCGTTCGCGCCGCCGCCGTCGCGCCGGAGATCGCCGTCGTCGCGGAGTCCGTCGCCCAAGCCGAGGCCGCCCTGGCCGAGGCCCGCGCCCGCGCGCAGGCCGCCGAGGCCGAGTTCTCGGCCATCGAGGCCCGCGCCCGCGAGGCGCAGGCGCTCAAGGACTCTCTCGCCAAGGAGGCCGTCGCCAAGGTCCAGCAAGCCTACGACCTGGGCCGGCGCCTCGCCGGGGCCGAGTCGGAGCTCACCCGGGCCGTCGCCCAGGCCCGCGCGTCCCTGCGCAACCTGGAGCGCGACGCCGTCGCGGCCGCCGAGACGCGCGGCCGCTGCGTCGAGGTCCGCGCGGAGATCTCCGCGTGTTCCGCGAGCCTCGCTTCGGCGAAGGCCGCGGCCGAGTCCGCCGAGTCGGCGGCCGAGGCCTTGTGCCGGCGGCAGTCCGAGTTGGGCGAGGAGGCCCTGCGGCTTCACTCCGATCTGGCCCACGCTCAGGCGCGCCGGGAGTCGTTGGAAAGCCGGGGCGGACAGAATCCTTACTGGGTCGGCGCCCAGGCCGTCCTCAACGCCCGGATCCCGGGCACGATCGGCACCGTGCGCGGCCTCTTCCGCGTGGAAGACTCCCTCAAGCCGGCCCTCGAGGATCTTTTGGGCGAGAAGCTCTTCGCCGTCGTCGTCGAGGATTCCTCCGCCGCCCGAGCGGGCATCGAGTTCCTGGAGGCCGCGGGCAGCGGACGCGCCCGCTTCCTGGTCGTTTCCGCGCTCAACGACGCGCCGGAGCCCCTCTATCCTCAGGAAGCCCGGCCGCTGATCTCCCGCCTGCAGTACGAGCCGCGCCATGAGAGGGTCGTGCGGCACCTGTTCGCCGAGGCTTACGAGCTCGGCGGCAAGCTCTTCGGCGCTCATTGGGTCTACGGCGGTTGCGCCCCCCAGGACGGTCCCCAACCCACGCTGGCCGACCTGGGCGAGTGGCAGGAGAAGGTCGTTTCCCTGGAGTCCCGCGGCGCGGAGCTCTCCGATGAGCGCGCCCGCGTCGAGACCGCGCTGGGAGAAGCCCGCGCGGCGGCCCGCGCGGCGGCCGCGGCGCTCTCGATGGAGTCGAACCGCGCCCACGGGCTCGAGGCTCGCGTCTCTCAGCTCGAGCAAAGCCTGGAGAACCATGCTCGCAACGTGGAGCTCTCCACGGAGGAATCGGCCCGCGCCCTGGCGCAGATCGCCGCGGCCAAGGAAGCCCTCTGCGAGGCCCAGATCGTCCGGGCCGGAGCCGAAGCACGCGTCGAGGCCGCTCGCGCCGAGGAGCTGAAGGCCGCCGAGGCCCTCGCCGCCGCGCGCGAGGAGCTCGCCGGCAAGCGCGCCGAGTTCTCGGCCCAGGAAGGGCGGATGAGGGGCGTGCAGGATCAGCTGGCCGCTTACGAGTCTTCGCGCAAGCGCTTAGACGACGAGAAGGCCGAGCTCGAGGCGTCCATCAGGCGGCTGTCCGCCGAGAGAGAGGATATCTCCCGGCGCAAGGATGAGACCCTCGAGGCTCAGCGGCGCATGCGCGTCGAGATCCTTGAGTTCTCGACGACGCTCGCCGTCCAGGAGAACGAGTCCAAGTCCGTCTTCGATCGCATGCAGGACCTCCAGCTCAAGATCGACGCGCGCGGCGCTTTCTTGAAGACTCTCCAGGCCGAGCATGACCAGGCCCAGGCCGACTTGAACCAGCACCAGGTCCACGCGGCCGC
>JACQPK010000274.1 GCA_016207565.1 Elusimicrobiota bacterium | reverse complement strand
TTCGTGGACGCCGGCTACAGCATCGTCGGCGTGCCTCAGATTGGGTAGCCCCGTCGTCCCCTAGACCATGACCAGAATCGATCCTTCGGAAGCTATTGCCATCGTCGGACTCGGGGGCATCTACCCCAAGGCCCTCGACATCCCCGCGTTCTGGGAGAACGTCACGTCCCGGCGGGACTGCATCGTCGAGGTCCCGAAGAGCCGCTGGGACTGGCGGCTCTACTACGACCCGAACCCGGCCGCGCCGGACAAGACCTACTCCAAGATCGGAGGCTTCGTCGAGGGCTTCAAGTTCGACCCGCTCAAGCTGCGGATCCCGCCTCCCGTCGCGTCGCAGATGGACACCGTGCAGCAGATGGCCGTCACGGCGACCGCCGAGGCGCTGCGCCACTCCGGCTACGACAAGAGGCCGTTTGACCCCGAGCGCACCGCGGTCATCCTGGGCAACTCGATGGGCGGCACCAAGAAGGAGATGACCGATCTGCGCGTCTACGCGGCGCACTACGTCGACCAGCTCCAGAAATCGCCGTCGTTCGCCAAGCTGCCCGCCGCCGCGAAAACGGCCATCGCCGCCGAGATGGAGAAAGGCGCCAAGGCCTCCCTGTCCACGATCAACGAGGACACGATGCCGGGCGAGCTCTCGAACGTGATCGCCGGGCGCGTCGCCAACGCCTTCAACTTCAACGGCGCGAACATCACCGTGGACGCGGCGTGCGCGTCGTCGTTGGCCGCGCTCAGCCAGGCGGTGCATGGGCTGCGCTTCCACGAGTACGACATGGCGATCTCCGGCGGCGTCGACCAGATGATGTCGGCTCCCGCGTACGTCAAGTTCTGCAAGATCGGCGCCTTGTCGCCCGACGGCTCCCGGCCCTTCGACGCGGGCGCCAACGGCTTCGTCATGGGCGAAGGCGCGGGCGTGTTCGTGCTCAAGCGGCTGTCCGACGCGCTGAAGGACGGCGATCGCATCATCGCGCTGCTCCGCGCGTTCGGCTCCTCGTCCGACGGGCGGGGCAAGGGCATCACCGCCCCCAATCCGAAGGGCCAGCGCCTCGCGGTCGAGCGCTGCTTCGCGCTCCTCAACTACGGCCCCGAGGGGGTCGGACTGCTCGAGGCGCACGGCACCTCGACTAAGGTCGGCGACGTCGTCGAGGTCAACGCGGCGGTCGAGATCTTCGGCAAGGCGGCGAAGAAGGGTTCCATCGGCCTCGGCTCGGTGAAGTCCCAGATCGGCCACCTCAAGGCCGCGGCAGGCGCGGCCGCCGTCGCGAAGGCGGCGTTGGCGCTCCACCACAAGATCCTGCCCCCGACGATCAACTTCAAGACCCCGAACCCCGGCATCGACTGGGCCAACGCGCCGTTTCGGGTCATCACCCAGGCCGAGGAGTGGAAGCGCGCCGGGCACCCGCGCCGGGCCCATATCTCCTCGTTCGGCTTCGGCGGCACGAACTTCCACCTCGCCCTCGAGGAGGCGGAGACCGACACGATCAACCGCGTGCCGGACTTCTCCCTCATGGAGCCGAGACGCACGGAGGGGGGAGTCCACGAGGGGGCAGGCGCCGTGAGCCTTCCGCCTCGCGAGGCGCAGTTGCCGTTGGTCGAGCTCGGCCCGTCCATCCAGAACGCGAACGCGGGCGAGGCCTTCTTCGTGCACGGCGGCACGACCGACGCGATCTGGGATAAGCTGAAGGCGCTGTCCGCCAAGGCCTCCGACGCCCCGCTGACGCCGCTGGCTTACGAGTGGAACAAGGGACAGAAACGGCAGGAGTACGTCCTCGGCCTGGCGGCCGAGACCCCGGCAAAGCTCCGCGAGAAGATCGACTTCGTCCTGCGCTCCCGCGACCCGAAGATCTTCGAGAAGGCCCCGCCCCTGTTCAAGACGAAGAGCCTCTACCCCCGCAAGCGGGCGAAGCCCGGCAAGATCGGCTTCATGTTCCCGGGCCAGGGCTCGCAGTACGTCGACATGCTCAAGGACCTCCGGGACAAGTACCAGGTGGTCGCCGACACGTTCGACGAGGCCGACCGCATCATGGTCGGCATCACCGGCAAGAAGCTCTCCGACGCCCTCTTCACCAAGGGCGGAGAAACGCCCGAGCAGCTCGCGGCCATGGAGGAGCGGATCAAGCAGACCGAGATCACGCAGCCCGCGGTGCTGACGGGCGACGTCGCGATCCTGCGCCTGCTGCGGAGCTACGGCGTCGAGCCCGACGTCGTCTGCGGCCACTCGCTCGGCGAGTACGGCGCGCTGGTGGCTTCCGGGATCTTCACCTTCGAGGACGCGCTGCTGGCCGTCAGCTCGCGCGCCAAGGAGATGGCCGGGGTGAAGGTCCAAGACCCGGGCAAGATGGCGTCGATCGCCGCGCCGCTCTCGAAGGTCGAGCCGGTGCTCAAGACGATCGGTGGCTACGTGGCGCCGGCCAACAAGAACTGCCCGATCCAGACCGTGATCGCCGGCGAGACGAAGGCCGTCGAGGCCGCGGTGAAGAAGTTCTCCGCCATGGGGATTCAGGCGGTCGAGATACGCGTCTCCCACGCGTTCCATTCCAAGATCGTGCAGCCCGCCCAGGTGCCCTACGGGCGTTTCCTCGAGCGGATGCCGCTCCAGAAGCCCCGGGTGCCGACCCTCTCCAACGTCACCGCGGCCTACTATCCGGACGACCTCAAGGAGATCCGCAAGCTCCTCGTCGCGCAGATCGCCGAGCCGGTCGAGTTCATCCGCCAGATCGAGCGCATGTATAAGGACGGAGTCCGCCTCTTCGTCGAGGTGGGGCCGAAGCGCGTGCTGAGCGCGTTCTCGACCAGCATCCTCGAGGACAAGCCGGGCGCGCTGGCGCTCTCCTCGAACCATCCGAAGCGGGGCGGCGTCCTCGAGTTCAACGATCTCCTCGCCCGGCTGGCGTCCGAGGGCGTCGAGCTCAGCCTCGACGGGAAAGACCCGGCGAAGCCTGGGTTCTACACGGCGAAGCACCAGGAATCGCTGAAACCGCGAAGGCCCTCGCCGGCCGCTCCGCCGGTCCCGGAGCGGCTCCCGACGCCGGCATTGCCCTCGCCGGCGGCCGCGCCGTCGAAGCACGACGGCTGGGATCTCTGGACCGGCCAGGTGGCGATCTCCGGCGTAGCCGCCGGCGTCCCTGGCTCCTGGGACCGGCTGTTCCGCGAGAACGGCCTCGACCAGATCATCCACGGCCAGAACCTGATCGAGGCGCTGCCCGAGGACGAGCTCTACAAGCAGCTCGATAAGAACCTCGACCGCGTGAAGAAGTCCGAGACGGGCGCGCACGCGATCGAGCGCCTCGAGTCCGTCGACCAGGTGATGCGCCTGGCCGGCCGCGCGGGGACCTTCGACATCGCTTCGGAGTTCGGCGTCCGCGCGAGCGTGAACTCGCTCATGGACGTCACCGCAAGGATGGCCCTCGCGGCGGCCGTCCTCGCGCTCAAGGACGCGGGCCTGCCGCTCGTGCACCACTACACGCGCACGACCACCGGCTCGATGATCCCCACGGCGTGGGGCCTGCCGGAGCCGCTGCAGGAGGGCACGGGCGTCATCATGGCGTCGGCGTTCCCCGGCATCGACAGCCTCATCGGGGATCTCACGCAACACTTCCGGGCGAAGTACGCCGGCAAGACCGCGCAGGCCGCCTGGGCGATCTACGACCGCATGATGCAGGCGGTGAAGGACCCCGGGGAGCGCCAGGCGCTGACCGACTGGTACGTCCGCCAGAAGGCCGAGCTCGAGAAGGACGGCCCCGTCGCGGAGTACAAGTTCAGCCGCTCGTTCCTCTTCCGGATCCTCGCGCTCGGCCACGGGCAGGTCGCGCAGTTCATCAAGGCGAAGGGCCCGGTCACGCAGCTCAACGCGGCCTGCGCCTCGACGACCCAGGCGATCGGCATCGCCGAGGACTGGATCCGGCTCGGCCGGTGCAAGCGCGTCGTCGTCATGGGCGTCGACGACGTCACGAACCCGGTGATGCTCGAGTGGATCGGCACGGGATTTCTCGCCAGCGGAGCGACCTCGACGCACAACGTCGTCAGCGAGGCGGCGCTGCCGTTCGACCGCCGCCGCAACGGCATGATCGTCGGCATGGGCGCCGTCGGCCTCGTCGTCGAGGACGGACGCGAGCTCGAGCGGCGCGGCACCAAGCCACTCGCCGAGCTGCTCGCCTCCCAGTTCGACAACAGCGCCTACCACGTCACGCGCCTGAACACGCGCCACGTCGCAGAGACGATGGAGCGCCTGATGACGAAGGCCGAGCGCCGCTGGGGCCTCGACCGCCGGCAGATGGCGGGCAAGACGCTGTTTATGTCGCACGAGACCTACACGCCGGCCCAGGGCGGCTCGTCCTCGGCCGAGGTCGCGGCGCTCAAGCACGTGTTCGGGGCCGACACCGAGAAGGTGGTCGTCACGAACACGAAGGGCTTTACCGGGCACGCGATGGGCGCCTCCATCGAGGACGCCGTGGCCGTGCGCGCGATGAACCTGAGCAAGGTTCCGCCGATCGCCAACTACAAGGAGCCGGACCCCGAGCTCGCCGGCATCACGCTCTCGAAGGGCGGCCACTACGACGTCGAGTACGCGCTGCGCCTCG
>JACQPK010000266.1 GCA_016207565.1 Elusimicrobiota bacterium | reverse complement strand
GTCGGGGAAGCTGCGGCCGGTCTACTACCTCTTCGGCGAGGACGCCGTCGCCCGGGGTGCCGCGGTGCAGAAGCTCAAGGAGTGGGTCAAGCCGGACCCCTTCAACCTCAACGAGCTGGACCTCGAGGCGGCGGAGGAGGCCGTGTCGGCCGCGAACGCCCCTCCCGTGTTCGCCGACCGCCGGCTCGTGCTCCTGCGTGGGACCAAGCTCCTCGCCGACGGCCGGAAGACGCTGGCCGAGTATCTCGCCGACCCGTTGCCGAGCACGACGCTCGTCCTCCAGTCCGACGACAAAAAGCCCGACGGCAAGGACGCGCTCGCGTCGGCGGCGGACAAGCTCGGGGGCGTCGTCGTGTTCGCGCCCATGTCGGAGGAGGAGGCGGTCTCCCGGCTGGTCGCGGAGGCCAAGAAGGCGGGCGTCGACCTCGACGGCGAGGCCGCAGAGACGATCGTCGAGGAGGCCGGGACCCAGTGGGGCATCCTGCGCGCCGAGCTCGACAAGGTGCTGCTCTACGCGAAGGACCGGAAGTCGGTCTCCCGCGAGGACGCGCTCGCCTGCCTCGGCTACCGGCAGGCGGCGAACCCGTTCGACTTCCCGAAGCTCGTGGTCGCGCGCAAGCGGGCGCCCGCCCTCGAGCTGATGGCGCGGCTGCTCGAAGAGGGCGTGAGCGAGTTCCAAGTCCTCTCGAAGATCACCTACGAGCTCAACCGTCTGCTCAAGGCGCGGCGCATGCGCGCGGCGGGCGTGCCGGAGGCCCAGCTCTTCCGCGAGCTGCGTCTGCATCCGTACTACGGCCGCGAGTTCCTCCGCCAGGCCGAGAGCTCGAACGAGACGAGGCTCATCAGGAGCCTCAAGCTCTGCGTGGAGACGGACGCCGCGCTCAAATCGAAATCCTGGCTCGAGCCGAAGATCGAGCTCGAGCGCCTCGTCGCGCGGCTCACCGCGTGACGGCCGCGGCCCTGACGGTCCTGCTCGCGGCCTCGCGCTCCGCCGCGGCGCCGGTCGCCGGCATCGTGATGGGACTCGAAGGCGAGCCGCGGATCGGCGGCGCGACCGGCGAGAAGCCCGCCAAGCGCAACCAGTTCCTCTACGAGGGCGACGTGGTCCGGACCGGCCCGCGAGGCCGCCTCGCCGTCTCGCTGATCGCCGGCTCGGAGGTGTGCGTCGACGAGCGCTCCGAGGTCGATGTCCTCACGGGCGGCGGGGCCTCCGAACCGGCCGTCGTCAAGACGAACTCCGGCGGCGTCTGGGCGCGCGCGATCTCGGGCGCGGGAGCCGTCCGGATCCTCACGCCCTACGGCGTCGTCGCCGTCAAAGGGGGCGAGACGCACTCGGTGTCCGGAGCCGGCGGACTCGAGGTGCGCGTCTACCAAGGGCGGGTAGAGCTCCTCGACGCCTCCGGTGTCAAGAAAGTGGCCTCGCCGGGCCCGGGCGAGCGCGCGATCATCAAGGGAGACGGCAGCCCGATCCAGCGCCGCGCGCTGCCGGGCTCGGGCGATTCCGCGTGCCGGAGGCTCGCGACGGCCCACACGCCCGCGGCGCCCCGGCCGTCGCCGGCGCCCGCAGCCGCCCAGGTCCGGGCGCTCGACGGCTACCCCGGGCGGCGTCAAGGGGCCCACGGCCCGTGGACGGCGGCCGCCGTCGGAGACGCCTTGTCCCCCGGCGACGAGGCGCGCACGTCGCCGGGCCAGTACCTGAGGCTCGACTTCCCGTCGGGCGCCGCGGCGGCGATCCACGAGGACGCGCAGCTCGCGCTCGAGTCGGCCGGCGGCCCCGGCGTCGGGCCCGTGCTCTCGCTCAAGACGGGGCAGGCGTGGCTGCGGGCCCCCCGCGGCCGCAAGCTCGATTGCGTCACGCCGTCCGGACAGCTCCGCGTCTCGGGAGGCGAGATCGACGCGAGCTACGACGGGGCGCTGCGGGTCAAGGTCTACTCCGGCGAGCTGACTTTTCAAAACGCGCGAGGCTCCCGGAAGGTGACGGCGGGCTACACCCTGACCGCGGCGGGCCAGGACGCCGCCCCGGCGGTCGCCCCCTTGCCCGCGAGCGAGCGCGAGACCTGGCAGGTTCGCTAGCAGGGTGCTGATAAACCCCACGCAACGGAGCAACGCAGAGGTACGCGACGAGAATTAACCGAAAGGGACGCGAAGGACAGATAGGGGAAAAGACAGGCTGGATCTCCCCAATTCGGTCCTCTGCGGGCCTTTCCGTGATTTCCCTCTGCGTGCCTCTGCGATACTCCG
>JACQPK010000297.1 GCA_016207565.1 Elusimicrobiota bacterium | reverse complement strand
CGGAGTATCGCAGAGGCACGCAGAGGGAAATCACGGAAAGGCCCGCAGAGGACCGAATTGGGGAGATCCAGCCTGTCTTTTCCCCTATCTGTCCTTCGCGTCCCTTTCGGTTAATTCTCTTCGCGTACCTCTGCGTTGCTCCGTTGCGTGGGGTTTATCAGCACCCTGTTAGACGGCCGGAGGCAGCCCGAGCGTCTGGCGGACCTCGGCGCCCGTCAGCGTCTCCTTCTTCTCGAGCTCCGCGGCTAGGCGCTCGAGCTCGGCGCGCCTGGAGACGATCAGCGCCTTGACCTTGGCATAGACCGCTCGGACGAGCCTACGGCTCTCGTCGTCCAGCAGGCGCGCGGTCTCCTGGCTGTAGCCCTGGTCCTCGTAGGCGATCGGCCCGAGGCGGCCGCTCATGCCGAACTTCTTGACCATGAGCAGCGAGATGCGCCGGACGTGCTCGATGTCGCTCGCGGGACCGGTCGTGACCTGTGCGTCGCCGAAGAGCACCTCCTCGGCCGCCATGCCGCCGAGCAGCGTCGCGAGCTTGCCTTCGAGCTCCTGGCGGGTGTGCAGGCGCTTGTCCTCCTCCGACATCTGCACGGTCACGCCGAGCGCCTTCCCGCGGGGGATGATCGTGACGCGCTGGACCGGCTCGGCGCCGGGCGAAAACATCGCGGCCACGGTGTGGCCCGACTCGTGCACGGCGACGCGCTTGCGGTCCTCGGGACTCAGGTGGCGGCTCTTGAGCTCCTCGCCCAGGATCGCCTTGTCGACGGCCGCCTGGAAGTCCTTCTGCTCGACCTGCCCCCGGTTCTCGCGAGCCGCGAGCACGGCGGCCTCCTGGACGACGTAGGCGAGGTCCGAGCCGACGAGGCCCGGCGTGCGCTGCGCGATGGCCTTGAAGTCGACGTCCGGGGCGAGCCGTCCCTTCGACTCGAGGTCGCGGGCGTGGACCTTGAGGATCAGCTCGCGCCCTTTCACGTCCGGCGGGTCGACGCTGATGTGCCGGTCGAAACGTCCGCGGCGCACCAGCGCGTTGTCGAGCATGTCGAGGCGGTTCGTGGCGCCGACGATCAGGATGCGGTCGCCCGGCTTGAGCTCGCTCATCTCGGCCAGGAGCGCGTTGAGCGCGTGATCGTACTCGCGGTCGCCGCCGTTGCCCATGCCGCCGCCTCTCGCCTGGCCGACGCTGTCGATCTCGTCGATGAAGAGGATGACCGGGCCGCGTTTCGAGAGCTTCCGCGCCTGCTTGAACATCGAGCGGACCTTCGCCGCGCCGTTGCCGACGTAGACCTCGACGAAGGTGGAGCCGTTGGCCATCAGCAACGGGATGCCGGTCTCGCCGGCCAGCGCCTTCGTCAACAGCGTCTTTCCGGTTCCCGGAGGCCCGTAGAGCATCACGCCTCTAGGCAGCTGGATGCCGAGCCGCTCGTAGGCCTGAGGGTTCTTGAGTATCTGAGCGATCTCCTTCATCTGGGCGACGGCCTCGTCGATGCCGGCGACGTCGGCGAAGCGTTCCTTCGGGTGTTGCACGTCGGCCTTGCCGTTGCCGAACCCTCCGGTCATGAGCTTCTGGAGGATCCAGCCGGCCAGCACGGCCGCGCCGACGCCGAGCCCGAGCTGCAGCAGGAGCTGCAGGAAGGGCGCGGCCGCGGGTCCCAGGGCGGCGAGCTGGCCGAACGCCGTCGAGCTCCCGATCCCCATCCCCGCCAGAGCCCCCGCCCACGCCCCCATGGGGGCGTTCGCCGGCGGGATCGGCGCCGGAACGTCTTTGGTGCGTCCGATCCCGGGCACGCTGGAGTACGCGATCCGCGGCCGCTCTCCGCGCCGCCCTTCGGCGACCGCGCCGCCTTCGGCGAGCCGAGGAAGCCCCTCTTCGGTCGGGACCAGCCGGATGCCCAGGCGGGCCATGAAATCGCGGTCGGCGACGGCCCGGGCGGTCTCCGCGCCGGGAGCGAATGCCTGGGCGGCGGCCTGCGCCTCGCGGGGGCCGAACGACTGGAGGAGCAAGGCGAGGCTGAGTACGACGGAGGGGAGGGCTCGGGACATGCAGGGGAGCGTAGCCGGAGCGGACGCCGCCCGCGAGGGCGGAAGGCACCAGGACGGTGCCTATCTAAAGGCGGAGACGGGAGAAGGGAATCGGCACTACCGTTTCCAGGACTCCATCTGGCGCAGCAGGAAGCCGCTGACGTAGAGGAGGGCGCCCAGCGCGAGGAGGCAGCCGATCCGCACGACGGGCTGGCTCATGGCCACGTCGAAGAGCAGCGCCTTGCCCGCCGCCGCCGCCAGGACCGCCAGGCCCGTGCGGGCCTGGAGACGGTCGCCGCGGGTCCCGGCGAAGAGCAGGAGGCCGGCGCCGAGCAGCGCCCACAGCAGCGTGACTCCGAAGGGCCCGAACTTCGAGATCTCCGCGAGGTTCCACGCGCCCACCATCGCCTCGGCCGTGCCCACCCACAGGGCGGCCCCGCGCAGGTCGAGCTCGGTCTTGTCCGTCTCCCAAGGAACGAAGACGTACGCGCCGAGGAGCGCGGCGGCGAAGGCGCCGTTGAGAGCCACGACCTCTTCTTGCCCGATGCCTGGCAGCCCGATGCCGAAGCACGTCTTGTAGATGTTGATCAGGACGACGATCCCTCCGGCGGCGACGAAGGGGAAATTGGCTCCTCTCAGGTCGGCGGGGCGCGCCAGCATCGCGGAGCCGGCTACCAGCACGCCGCACCAGGGCGCCCAGCGCTCGGGCACGAGCTCGAAGTAGCCGGCGTGCAGCAGCACCACCGCGAGGAACGCGCTCACGATCGCGCCGCTCTCGAGCGCCTCGCTTCTGAGCGCCTCCTTCGATAGCGAGTAGACGGCGTAGACGACGCCCGCGAAGGAGAACGACGCCCACGGCGCCATCCCCGGCGCGAGCCGCCAGAGCAGTGCGTACTCGGTGACGTAGAAGAAGAGCAGCACGGGGAAAAAGCCCCACGCCTCGTTGGAGGTCATGGGCTTGCCGGTCCAGTGCGTCTGGTAGGCCACGCCGCCGCAGAACGCCAGGAACTGGAGGAACTGGAAGCCGGCGGTCTGCGCGAGCGGGCCCTCGCCTCCCCAGAATACCTCGGGCGCCGAGGCTGCGAAGCAGCCGAGGCCGAGGTAGCTCGCCATGAGGAGCATCTCCCGGCTGCGGAGGCTCGCGGCCCAGAACGCGAAGGCGACGTCCCACCCGAGGAAGAACACCATCGAGGCGAGCTTGGTGCCTTGGACCTCCGGCAACAGGAGCGAGCCGAGATAGGTCCCGGCGACCGTGATGCCGGTGAACAGCGGGTGCTGGAGCAGAGGCACGGGCAAGAGCACGAGCGCGCCCAATGAGATCCCGCTGACGGCGATCGCGGCGACGCCGGTGCTGTAGAGCTTGTAGTAGAGCGCCCCTCCGTAGGCGGTCAGGTACAGGATGATGAGACCGCCCGCGGGAAGCAGGCTCAGGTAGTCCGCGTCCTTGATCGGACCGGAAAGGCCCGCGACGATGAGCGCGACGCCGAGCGACGCGGCGAGCCCGAGCTGGCGTTCGGCCGTAAGCCAGCCCGCGTCGATCGCGAGCCGGATCAGGAAGCTCGCCGCGACCACGAAGCAGACGACCGCGATGATGCCGAGCGCCTTCCCGGCCTGCCCGCCCTCCGAGGCGTCGAGCTGGGCGGCGGGCAGGAGGGCCGGCTCGGGCACGGGAGCCTCCTTCTTCTTGACCGTCGGAGCGAGCAGCGCGCCGAGACCGAGCTTTTTTTCGATCCGGTCGATCCGGAGCCGCAGGGCCCGTAGATCGTCTCTCAGCGTCTCGGCGTCTTGTTCCATTGGATCATAGGCTCACGAGGAGGATGCCCATCAGGGCGAGGTAGACCGCGAGGGAGACGCCGACGCCGATCCGCTCGACCACGACGGCGCTCGCGATCTGGGCGCGCTCGGTGAAGCGCGTGGTGCGGACGATCAGGCTGAGCCCGACGATCACGAACAGGTACGCGCCGAGATACACCTTGTCCATGAGCACGAGGTAGTCCACGTCCGGGAGGTCCTCATTGAGCGTGATCTGCAGGGCGACGATCGTCAGCAGCGCGGTGATGCCGATGCCGACGCGCGCATCGACGTGCTTCGGGTCGAACAGCACCATGAGCGCGGTGCAGAAGATCACGCACGCGATCGGCAGCAGCAGCTTCACGCTGTACGTCATGGCCGGGCGCGAGACCGGGACTTCGATGCGGACGCGGGAGAACGCGTTCGCCGCGTCCGCGCGGAGGTCGCCGAACGTGGTCGGGTAGGCGCGCCGGTAGACGCTGAGCTTCGGCTCGCCGATCACGAAGCCGGGAAGGCGCAACTCGGGCGAGCGGCTGATCGCGTCCGGCCCGGCGGTGAACTCCAGCTCGGAGGCGTCCATGCGGTGATCCTCGAACTCGACGAGGAGCTGCTGCCGGTCGAAGGGATAGGCGCTCAGGTCCATCTTCGAGATGAAGCGGCCCTGCACGCGGAGCACCTGGTAGTACTCCCCGTTCTTGAACTTGACGGGCTTGTCGTAGGACGTGGTGCGGGTGTGGGCCCACAGCTCGTTGGGGTTCATGAACTCCGCGGAAGACGCCGGGTCGAGCGCCGGGTCGCGCCACCTAAACCACAGGTAGACGTCGGCGCCGTAGGAGTGCGTCTTGAGGTCGAGGCTCTGTACGTCGTTTAGGTACGCGCCGACGGTGACGCGGGCGGGAGCGGCGAGAGAGGGGGACGGCGACGCGGCGAGACCCAAGGCGAATAACGCGCCCGCGAGCACGCGACGATGCTACTAAATATGCGCTACGATGCGGGCCGTGGTTTTGGATCGAGAGAGGCTCCGCCGGCTCATGGCGCGCGAGACGAGCTCTTTCGCCCGGCTGCATCCCCGCTCCGGACGGCTGTTCCGCCGCGCGCGCCGGTCGCTCCTGGGCGGCGTGCCGATGAACTGGATGGCCAAGTGGCCCGGGGGATTTCCGGTCTTCGTGAAGTCGGCCCGGGGCGCCCGGTTCAGGGACGTCGACGGACGCGAATATGTCGATTTCTGCCTGGGGGACACGGGCGCGATGACGGGTCACTCGCCGCGACCGGTCGTGGCGGCGGCGACGCGGCAGTTGAGCCGGGGCGTCACGACGATGCTGCCGTCCGAGGACGCCCTCTGGGTGGGTGCGGAGCTGCAGCGCCGGTTCGGGCTGCCGTACTGGCAGTTCGCGCTGACCGCGACCGACGCCAACCGCTTCTCGATCCGCCTGGCCCGGCTCGCGACCGGACGCTCGAAGGTCCTCGTCTTCAACTATTGCTACCACGGCACGGTGGACGAGTCCTTCGCGACGCTGCGCGACGGCAAGACCGTGCCCCGGTCGGGGAACCTCGGGCCGCCGGTGAACCCGGGGCTGACCACACGCGTCGTCGAGTTCAACGACGAGGCCGCCCTCGAGGCCGCGCTGGCCCCCGGCGACGTCGCGTGCGTCCTCGCGGAGCCGGCGATGACCAACGTCGGCATCGTCCATCCCGCGCCCGGGTTCCACGACGCCCTGCGCCGCCTGACGCGCCGGTACGGCGCGCTCCTCATCATCGACGAGACCCACACGATCTGCGCGGGCCCCGGCGGCTTCACGCGGGCCCACGGCCTCGAGCCGGACTTCTTCGTCCTCGGAAAGCCGGTGGGCGGAGGCATCCCGACGTCCGTGTACGGCCTGACCCAGGCCGTGGCCGAGAAGGTCGCGGCGCGGATCCGCCTTGCGGAATGCGACACCGGCGGGATCGGGGGCACGCTGGCCGGCAACTCGCTGGCGATGGCCGCGATGCGCGCGACGCTCGAGCGCGTCCTGACGGACGCCGCCTTCGCGCGGATGCTCCCGATGGCCGAGCGCTGGACCGAGGGCGTCGAGCGCGCGATCGAGGAGGCGGGCCTGCCGTGGCACGTGACGCGGCTGGGCTGCCGCGCCGAGTACCTCTTCCACCGCGAGCGGCCCCGAAACGGAGGGGAGGCGGCCGCGGCCGCCGACTTCGAGCTCGAGCGCTTCATGCACCTCTACGCGCTCAATCGCGGCGTTCTGCTCACGCCCTTCCACAACATGGCCCTGATGAGTCCGGCCACGACGGCCAAGGACGTCGACCGCCACACCGAGGTGTTTAGGGCGGCCGTGAGGGAGCTTACGCTCGGGCCGGCGCCTTCGCGCGCCCGCTGAAGAAGAATAGCGCCGCCAGGCCGATGAACGCGGCGGTCCCGCCGAACATCCACGCCAAGTAGGAGGCGAGCGACGTGATCTGCCTCGCCGGGAAGAACACGAGCGCGGTGCCGAGCGCGGTCGTCGCGAGGCCCGTCCCGCCTGCCGCGAGCAGGACGTTCCGGCCGAACAGCCCTGCGCCGGGGGACGTGACGGCGAGCCGGAGCAGCGCGGCGAACATATAAAGGAAGGGGATGAGCTGCAAGACGACCGAGAGCGACAGCAGCTTCTGGAACATCTCCTGCACGCCCGAGCCGACGGCGTTGATGCCGATCAGGATCGCGGAGATCGACACGTGCACGAGGATCGCGGGGTACGGCGTGCCCCATTTCGGGTGGATCTTCCCGAGCCACGACGGCAGGTGCGCGTCGAGGCCCGCGACGAACGGGATGCGCGCCGAGCCCGCCAGCCACACCGAGCCGATGCCCGCGATCGACAGGCTGAGCATCAAGGCGAAGGGCGCGCGGATCCAGCCGATGCCGACGCGCTCGGCCATGTGGCTCACCGCCTGGACGATCCCTTGCAGCACGTTGATCTGGCCCTTGTCCACCGCCAGCAGCAAGATGAGCGTCGTCAAGATGTAGAGGACGCCCGCGATCGCCCCCCCCAGG
>JACQPK010000265.1 GCA_016207565.1 Elusimicrobiota bacterium | reverse complement strand
GCCCCATATAAGGAGATCGCCGGAATCAGTTGAGTAATGTGGATATGCCAAGTCTAGACGGAGCTGCATCGAATAGCGACAAGAAAATAAGAGCTATTCGCGATGGAGTGGATATTTTTCGCCCGAGCGGGAACTAAATCGCCGCTTTTCCGTATACATGGGTATGCGGGGAGAAGAACTGCTGGAACGCTGCGCGCTGAAGAGCAACGACGAGCTATTCCGGGACCTCCGCACGCTTGATGCCGACGAAGGGGAAGCGCTCGCGGATATCCTCGCCCACCTCGCGACGCTGGACGATCGCGGATCCGCGTGGCGCGGGAGGCGAGCAAGTACCCGCGCATTCTGACGATGATCGGCGCGAGGGCGATCAACGTCACGGCCGTCGGGCGGGTCGCTCCGTACTTGACGCCGGAGAACTACCGGAGCCTGCTGGGCAAGGCCGCGAGACGGACGCGGGAGGAGCTCGACCATCTCGTCGCCGAGGCGCATCGCTGTTCGATGCCCCGTCGACGGCGCAGCCGGCCGCGAGCCCGCGGCCTGAGAACGCAGCCGCGACCGAGCTCGAGCTCCCGCCCTCCGACCCCGACAAGGCCGGCGGACACTCCCCGATCGCGAGGCCGGGCCGCGTGCTCTTCAACTTCACCGCGAGCGCGGCCTTGCACGCCAAACACAAGCGCGCGAAGGAGGTCTTGGGGCACAAGGTTCCGGCCGGTCTCCCGGAGAACATCTTCGATCAGGCGCTCGAAGACCTGCTCGATCGCCGGGACCCGTGGCGGAGCATGGCTCGGAAACGGGCGAGAGAAACCAGGAAGAACGTGGGCGGAACGACTCGCTGAGCTTAACCAACCGGCCATTGTCGACAGGCCGCGCCGCTACTTCACGACGGCGAGCTTCTTCGTGACCTTGGCCGTCTGCTGGTCGGACCCTCCCTTGACCTTGACCATGAAGAGGTAAACGCCCGAGGCCACCGGCTCGCCGCTGGCGTTCCGCAGGTCCCACGGCGCGTGGTAGAGCCCGGGTCCCGGCGAGCTCATCTCAGAGCCGGGGATCTCGCGCACGAGCTGCCCCGCAAGGTCGAAGACCAGCACCTGTGCCTCCAAAGGCGAGAGCGGCGTCTCGAAGCGGAAGGTCGCCTGCGACTTCGCGGGATTCGGGTATGCGAACACCGTCGCGTCCGGCAGCGGGTTGTAGACGAAGCCGACCTCCTTCAGCTCGCCTTCGCCGAGCTCGACGTCCATGATGTCCGTATAGGTGACGCCGTTGAAGGCGCGGACGCCGTACTTGCCCGGGAGGAGGTTCGGGATCGTCCAACGGCCCGTCGGGTTGACGGGCACCTCCACCGCGCGGCGTCCGCCCGCGAAGAGCTCGACTTTCGCCGCGCCGTAGGCCGATCCGTCGGCGGGCGCGAACGCCGGACGCGACAGGGCCCCGAATTTCGTCGAGGCGACGTTGAGCGCGCCGAGGGTGCCGGTGAGGCTCGAGAGCGTGTAGCCGAGATTGAGGATGAACTCCAAGGCGGAGGCCCCTTGCTGGATGTTGTCCTGCGAGACGCTGCTGGAGATGCCGTCGGCGCTCCACGTCGCCTGCACGCGGAACGTTCCCGGCGGCACCGAGCCCAGCGTGAAGCTGCCGAGCCCGTCGGCCACCGTGAAGGTGCTGGAGATGAGCGCCCCGCCCGCGTCGAAGCAGTCGATCAGCACCGCGGTGATGCCTTCCGACGACACCTTCACGACGCGGCCCCCGATCTGGTTGGCGAGCGGCGGGCCCGCCTGCATGGTCGCGGCGTTCGACAAAGGCGACCAGTTGCCCGCGTCATCAGAGAGCCACGCGTGCAGGTAGTAGGTCGTTCCCGCGACGAGGTTGGTCACCTCCAAGCCCCGGCGGCTCGACGCGAGCACGCTCGCCGTGGCGACGAAGACCTGCGCCGTCGCCGTGCTGAAGCTCATGTTGGAGTCCGTCGAGTATCCGACGGCGTACTGGCCGAACAAGACGTCGCCGCTGCTCCCGTCGTCGCCGGGGGACGTCCAGCTGAGGAAGACGCGTCCGCTCGCCGTCGTCGATGAGCCGGCGAGGTCCGTGATGCTCCCGGGCGGCGTCGTGTCAACGAAGGTGAACGTCGACACCCCCGCCAAGAAATCGCCGGAGTTCGCCGGCTGGACCTGATCGGAGGCCCGCGACTGCACGTAGTAGCTCGCGTTGTGGGTCAAAAACGACTTCAGCCGGGCCGTCGGCACGATCGTCCATTCGGCCGTCCCCGTCGCCACGCTCGAGACGGCGACCGAGCTCCAGACCTCGGTCACCCAGTTCCAGTAGAACCCGTCGGAGGCGCGCTTGAGCCGCACCTCGACGGCGGATAGGCTGCTCGGATCGGCGGCGGTGCCGGCGAGCGTCCCGAGCGTCTGGTAGTCGACGGTCAGGACGGGCCGCGTGCTGCGCGAGACCGGAGGCGTGCCGTCGAAGGAGACCGTCGAGGTCGAGTAGCTCGTCGAGAGGTTGCCCACGAGGTCCGTGCCGCGCGCCACGACACGGTATTGGGCGCCCTCGAGCAGCCCCGCGTTGGGGATCGAGAACTGCCAGGCCGAGGTGCTCGTCGCCGCGAAGAACTGCTGCGACGCGCTCAGGAAGGCCGCCCCGTTCCAGTAGTTGCCGCCGGGCGGGTTGTGCTGGATCGAGACCTGGACCTGGTCGATGCCGGCCCAGTCGGCGGCCGTTCCCGTGATCACGGTCAGCGACGAGATCACGGTCCCGCTCACGGGCGCGGTGATCCGGACCGTCGGACCCGCGGTGTCCTTGCGGACGTAGAAGGCGTCGACGGCCGTCGTCGTGGCGCCGGCGACGTCCCAGGCGCGGATCGAGACGTAGCTCGTCACGTCGGAAGGCAGCGCCGCAAACAGCACGGGCCAGTCCGTCGCGTACGAGGTGACGGGGCTCGCGAGCGACACGATGTCCGTCCAGGGGACCGTCCCCCCATCCGCGGACCCGGGCCGCGTGCTGGCGCTATATTGGAAGGCGGCGACGCGGCTCGTGAGGTCCAGCGCGTCGACGTCGTAGAGCGTCCCTCCCGCGGTGCGGAACGCCGCGTCGCCCACGACCGAGTTGGCCAGGCTCGGCGCGCTCGTGTCTTTGAGCACGTAGAACGCGTCGAGAAGCTCCGTCGCGTCCCCCAGCCCGTCGAGGACGCGGATCGTGACGTAGTTGGTGGCGCTCTCCCAGAGGGCGTCGAACACCGCGGGCGGCAGCGCCCAGTCCGTGTTGTAGGTGTCGGCGTTGATCGAGGTGACGACGTCGGTATACGGCACGATGTCGGGCGACTCGCCCGCGGGGCGAGTCGCCACGCGGACCTGGAACTTCGAGAGCTTCGAGCCGCCGATGTCCGCGAAGTCGACGTCGTACTGCGCCGCGTTCGCGCGGCGCCAGATGCCGTCTCCAGTCTGGTTATTCGTGATCGTGGGCGAGGTCACGTCCACCGTGTTGAACGGGTAGGCCGCGGCCACTCGAGACGTCGCGAAGCCTCCGGAGGTGATCACGACCGCGTAGCGATAGTAAGTCGTGTTCGGCGTCAGTCCGTTCTCGACGTAGCTGCGGGCGCCGCCGGTCCCGGGCGAGGACGTCAGCGTGCCGCTGCCGATCACGAGGGCGTAGGGCCCGGTCGAGACCAGCGAGCCGTAGAGCGCGAAGCCGAGCTCGCCGGAGGCGTTATCCGTGAAGGTCCACTGGAGCTGCGTATCGCTGAACGCCGCGCCGCCCAGGCCGGAGGGCGCCATCGCCCGGCTCGCGGAGTTCCCCGCGGCCGTCGGCGTCACCGCCGCGGTCCACTCGGCGAACTTGAGGTCGCCGCGGCCGCCGTCGTAGTACGCGACGAAGACGCTGCCCGCTCCGTCGACGGCGACCGACGAGTTCTGGCCGACCGCGCCGTCGGCGTCGATCGTGCCGGTCGTGTACGTCACGCCGTGGTAGCGTACGTAGCGCAGGCTGCTCGCCGCGGCGTCGAAGAAGGTGACGAACGGCCTGCCGTCCCCATCCAAGCCGAGCCCGCCCACGACGGCGACCGCGCCCGCCTGAGGCACGCTCGTGACGAAGGTCTGTCCCGGGAAGCCGCTCGAGATCCTGAGCTCCTGGAGCCCGGGGTCCGGGAAGGCGGCGAGCAGGCTCCCGATCCCGTTGAAGGCCAGCACCGTCGTGCTCGCCGCCTGCACCGCGGCCCCGTCCAGGCCCGAGAGCTGCCAGCCCGCCGCGGTCATCGACGCGAGGCCGATCGCCGGCAGGCTGTCGTTGGTGTAGGCGATCACGGGCCGCTGCTCGAGGGAAAGCGCTAGGGCCGACAGCCGTCCCAGCGGCCCGGCGGTCAGCACCGTTTCGGTCTCCCACGCGGCGCCGGTCCAGCGCGCGTACTTCAGGTCGGCCGGCCCGGCGTCGTGGTACGAGAGGTGGCCGCGGCCCCCGGCGTCCACGACGAAGCCGCCGAGGCGGAAGTCGCCGGCGTCGACGATGGACGACGTCCAGCTTCCCGAGCGGCGCGCGACCTTGAGACGCCCGACGCCTAGGTCGCGGTAGGCGATCTGGGGCTCGCCTTCGGCGTCCGCCGCGACGGCCACCTCGGCGGCGACGACGCCGGGGTCGGGCGCCTCGACGGCGCCCCAGGTCCCGCCGGTGCGCTTTAGGTAGCGGAGATCGCCCGAGGCCCCGCGGTACGCGAGGTGCAAGTTCCCGAAGCGGTCCACCGCCAACGACGGCGACAGGCCGGCGTCGCCCGACGCCCCGTCCAGCCGGGTCCAGGCGAACGGCGACGCGAAGACGGTGGTGGTGTCGGACTGCACGGACGTATTGTTGGCCTCGTCGCGCGCCCAGACGCGCAAGGTGACCGTGCTCTCCGCCGGCAGTCCGCCGACGAGCGTCGAGACGCGCTGCCCGGCCGCGACCGGTCCCGTCGAGAAGAAGAGCTGCGCGTTCGCCGGGCTCCAGGTCACGGTCGCGTGCGGTTTGGAGCTCCACTGCACGAAAAACTTGCTGCCGACCGGGAGGTCTCCGCCGATGCCCGCGTCGTCGACGGGCGCGATCCACGACAAGACGACGGTGTTGGGCGTCCCCGCGGGCCAGCTCAGGAGCCCGGTCGATATCGCCGGCGGGGTCGCGTCGGCCCCGGTCCTCGTCGACACGGCGAGGTCGAAGGCGCTCGGCACGCCGTTGCCGTTGATCGAGCGGACCCGCGCGTAGAAGGTCGCCGCGCTCGGCAGGCCGCCGAACGTCGTCATGCTCGAGGTGGTCACGCTCGTCTCCGCGACGAGCGAGAAGTCGGAGGTGGTGGAAGCCTGGGCCTCGTAGCGGGTCCACGACGGCAGGTTGCCGGTCGACCACTCGAGGGTGAAGCCGTTGGCTTGGATCGCGGTGATCGTCGACGAGACCGGCGCCGGCGAGAGCGTGAACGAGGCCCCCAGCTCGAGCGTGGGTCCCGGGAACCGGTGGCCGTTCCGGCCCTGGGCGCGGAAATAGTAGCTCGTGTTCACCGAGAGGCCGGTAAATAGCGCGTCGAGCTGGGCCGCCCAGCCCGTCTGAAGGACCGTTCCCGAGAAATCGGCCGCCGTCGACGCCTGAGCCAGGAACTCGGTCCCCTCGGGGTTGGAGCCCAGCGTCCACTGGATGCCGATCGAGGAGACCTCGACCGCCGTGAACGTCGACAGCGGCGTGCCCGGAGGCGCCGTCCAGGTCATCGTCGACTCGAGCGGGACCCACGGGGTGAGGCTCCCGCCCGACGACTGCGCGCGCACGCGGAAGTAGTACGACGTGTTCGGCGTCAGCCCCGAGAACATGAAGGACTGCCCGCGCAGCCAGGGCGACTGCAGGTCGCCGGGTCCGGAGAAGGTCGGGACGTCCGAGCGCTCGGCCTGATACCTTGTCCCCGTCATGCTCGACGACCGGACCTCGGAGAGCGCGCTCGCCCCGTCGGAGCCGCCGATCGCGTACACGCGCTCGCCGACGGCGGCCGCCCCGAGCATGAAGCGCGCGGAGGGCAGCCCGGGCTGCTCGACCCACGCGCCGAGGCTGCCGTCCGCCGAGATCGTGGAGCTCCAGACCGTCGCGGAGGCGTTCGAGCCGTCGTGGCCGCCGACGGCGTACAGGCGCCCGGGGCTCGCGGCCAACGCGTGCCGGGTTCGCCCGGCCGGCAAACTCCCGGCGCCGCTCCACGACACCGCGCCGGCGTTGAGCGCGCCGGCCGCGACGCTCGCCTCGAGCCCGAAGCTCACGCCTCCGGCCACGTACAACCGGCCGCCGGCGACGGCGGCCCCATGGCCGGAGCGCGGGACGGACAGCGCGGCGGACGCGGCCCACGGCGAGAGCGAGCCGTCCGCCTGCACCTGCGCGGAGTAGACGGTGCTCTGCGGGAAAACGCCGTTGTCGCCGCCCGCGGCGTACAGCCAGCCGTCGTGCGCCGAAAGGGTCAGCTTGGTGCGCGGCGCGGGCAGGGGCGCGTGCGCGACCCAGGGGCCGAGCGAGCCGTCGGCGGCGACCGCCGCGGACCAGACCGTCGTCTGCACGCCGCCGTCGGCGCCTCCCGCGACGTAGAGCCGCCCGCCCCACGCGGCGAGCGCCGGAGCGTCGCGAGGCGCCGGGAGCGGCCGCGCCGCGGTCCACGCCCCGAGCGTCCCATCGGGCGCGACCGCGGCGAAGCTCACCGCGGAGGAGGCCCCCGCGCCCGAGGAGCCGCCGGCGATGTAGATCCGCCCGCCCAGCACCGCGACGCCGAAGCCTTGGCTCGCCGCCGGCAGCGAGGCGGAGGCCTCCCAGCCGTTGAGCTCTCCTCCCTGGTTCAGCGTCGACCAGTTCGCGGTAATGCTGTACGGCGAGACTCCGCTCAGGGCGAGCGCGCCGGGCTCGGCCGGGAGCGTCATCGTCGAGCCGAGCTGCGTGAACTCGCCGGGAACCCCGTTGCCGTTTCTCGCCCGCACGCGGAAGTAGTACGTCGTGTCCCCGAAGAGCCCCTGCACGGCGGTCGAAAGCGCGGTCGTCCAGCCGCTTTCGGCGAGCAGCCCGCCGAACTCCTGGCTGGTCGACGCCGACACCTGGAACTCGGTGGACGGCGGGTTCGGACCGGCCGTCCAGCTCACCGGGGCGGAGGTCAGCTGAACCGGACCGAACGTCGCCGGTCCCGCGGAGCCGGGCGCCGCGACCCGGGTCCACGTGCTGCCGAAGAGGACGTAGGGGGTCCTCAGACCGTTGTGGTTGAGCGCCGACACGAACAGGTAATACGAGGTGTTGCGGGAGAGCCCGCCGACGTCCGCCTCGAGCGCCCCGGCCGGCGCCGTGGCGGCCACGACGTGCGTCTCGTCGTTGGCGTTCGGATACGAGGCCTCGGTCGACAGCACGACCGTGTACGTCGTGACGGCGAGCGGGTTGCCGGGCGCCAGCCACGCGACCGTCATGGACGTCTGGTCCACCCCGGGGAACGGCTGGGCCGCCAGGGCCGGCGGGAACGCCAACGTCGACGTCGCGCCGAGCACCCGGTAGTCCGTCTCGACGCCGTAGGCGTTCCTCGCCTTCACGCGGAACTCGTAGGTCGTGTTGGCGGTGAGCCCGTCGATACGCGTCGAGACCGCCACCGTCCAGCCGGAGAGGTGGAGCGTCCCGCTGAAGTCCGCCGCCGTCGAGGCTTGCGCCAGGTACTGGGTCCCGGCGGGGTTGTTGTTGTGGGTCCACTGGAAGGCGACCGAGGCGGCCCACACCGCCGTGAACGTCGGCGTCTCGGTGCTGGGGACGGCGGCGTAGCTGAACGTCGTCACGACGACCGACTCCGGGGTCTCGGTGCCTGCCTGGTTCCGCGCCTTCGCCCTAAACGAGTAGGGCGTATTCGGCGTGAGGCCCGTGAACGTGGCGTGCTCGACGTCGGCCCAGTCGGCGTAGGTCCCGCCGATAGACAGCGCGACCGACGACACGCCGACGCCCAGCTTCGAGAAGCTCCCCGGCGCCGTGGCCGAGGCGACGATCGTGTCCGAGGAGATCGACGGGAACACGATCCCCGCGGGCGTGTAGGCGCCCGTGATCGTCGAGCCCAGCAGCTGGAACGCCGAGGACGACCCGTCGCGCGCGATCGCGCGCACGTGAAGGAAGGCCGTCGTGTTGTCCGGGAGCCCGGCGAACTGGGCCGCGGGGGCGCCCTCGGGCTCCGTCGCCACCCCGACGCTGAAGGCCGCGTTCGGGTCCGTGTCGCTCGGAGAGACTCTCGCCTCGTAACGCGTCCCCGCCGAGTTTCCGTTCGCGCTCCAGGCCGCGTCGGCGGAGACCGCCGCCACCGCGGTGAACGTCGTGACCGCGGTAGCCGGCGCGTTCAGCAGGGTGATCGGCGAGGCGGCCTTCACATAGGCGGTTCGGACGCCGGCCCGGTTCTGCCCGGCGACCCAGACGTGCTGGGTCGCGTTGGCGAGGAGGTCGCCGAACCCGATCTCGGTGGCTGCCTCCGGCGCCGTGGAGACGAGCACCGCGCCCGCGGTGAGCGCGACCGCGTCGCTCGAGGACAGGCTCACCGCGTAGCGTGTCCCGAGCGGGTTGCCGTTCGGGCTCCAGCGCGCCGTAAACGATCCCGAGCTGAGGTCGACGAACGGGGGCGCGCCGAGCATCGGGATATTCGTCAAGGTGACGGTCGACGCCTGGGTCGCGCCGTAGCTCCGGAACTCCGTCCAGACGGCCGAGACGCGCAGGTAGTAGGTGGTGTCGATCGCGAGCCCCTGCGGGGCGAGCGTCGCCAGCGCCGGGGCGGGTCCCGCCGACGTGAAAACGACCGAGAATCCGGCGTCGGGGGCGGCCTCGACGTGGTAGCGGTCCGTCGCCCCGACCGCGTTCCACGTCTTCGTCAGGCTGGTGACGTCGACCGCGGCGAGGGCGAACGACGTCGGCGGCGGCGGCGTCTTCGAGGCCTGACTCGTGC
>JACQPK010000264.1 GCA_016207565.1 Elusimicrobiota bacterium | reverse complement strand
CGATAGGCCGACCCCGGACCCCGACCGCGGCGACGGGGGGCGAGACCGCGGGGACGGCGGACGGCGCGACGACGGAGGGAGGGACCGCGGGGACGGCGGACGACGCGACGACGGCGCCAACGGCGGCCGCGGCGACAACGACCGCGCGGTCCCGCGCCGGCCCAGGCCCGGCGACGACGGCCAGTGGCACGAGCGTCCCGGCTCCGGCATCGACCGCCACCGCGGCCGCGTCGACACCGCGGGCTACTGGCACGTGTACCGCGACCGCTGGGGCCGCATCGAGGAAGAATACGGGCCCTGGGAGCGAGAGGTCTCGCAGCGCGACGTGCGGCGCGGCGGCGCCGAGACGGGACTGGGACAGAGCGCGTTCTATTCGACGGCGCTCGACAGCCGCGCCTATCGCGAGCGCTACGTCCTCTACTGGCGCTGGCTAGGCTACGACTGCGATCCGAGGGACTCCAGCCGCTGCGCGCGCTGGGTGCGGCAGTGGCGATGGTTCCTGGAGGACGTCTACCACGGACCCGCGGAGTTCATGACGGTCGAGCTGCGGTTCAACGGGGACCAGCCGCTCCTACCGTGGGAGCGGGAGCGCTTCTCGCTGCGGTTCGACGGCGCGCGGGTCTGGCTCGACCTCGAGGACGCCGCGTTTCGCTACGCGGTGTCGGGGCCGGTGGTGGACTACGGGCGCGGCGTCGCGACGATCGAGCTGACGCCGGGCTCGCGGATCCTGCGCTCCGCCGAGGCCGGAAAGGTCAACGCTAGGCTCGAGTCCGAGGGCAAGCTGCTCCGCCTCCTCGTCGACGACGCGCGCGCCGTGTGGTACGCCGGAGAGACCCTCGAGCTCCGGTGGACCGTGATGAAAGTGGAGCGCCCGAGCTGGCGCAATCCCTTCGGCAAGGACAAGAAGATCGCCCAGCGAGACGAGACGCAGCCGGTCAGGCTCGTCGTCGACGCGACCCGGCCCCAGACCGCCGTGGACCTCATCCCCGTGGACGGAGGCGAGTACTACGTGAAGTGGGGCTTCCGCCGGGCCGCGAGCCGGCTTTCCTCCGGCGAGTGGCACGGTCGGCCCGACACGAACAAGGTCCAGCGGTGATTCCCTGACCGCGCCGGCGGACGGGTCTCCCGAACCGTAGCCTGCACGCGGAGCGCTCACGAGGGTCGGCTGTCCCTGGAGGCGGCATGCGCCGGCCCCGGGTGCCGAAAGGCTTGCGGCCTCGGGGAGAAAGGACTCTTCCCGCCCAGCCCCTATGGCTCCTGGCGCCTCACCCGTCTGCGGGTTAGCCTCATCCAGGAAGGAAAGGTTGGGGAGGCAGTCGATGACAATGAAGACGATCGCGGGGATCGCCCTGATGGCGCTGCCCGCCATGGCGGCGGCCCAAAGCGCTCGAGAGCAACTGGGAGGAGCGGTGGGACGCCGGGATGCCGCGGCGATTCCGGAGATCGGGGCGGTGGTGGAGGCGAAGGGCGCCTCGGCGGCCGCGGTCGGCTCCTCCGATCCGGCTCCGGACCCGAGTTGGGCCAGGCTGGTGACGAAGGTGCTCGAGCAAGGAAAAATCTCCGATACCTCGACGATCTACCAGGGGTTCGATTCTTGGTGGGATCGCATTCAGGACAGGCTGCTCGGCATGCCGGCGAAGCTGGAGGCGTCGCCCTGGGTCATGGAGCGGGGCTTCCCGATGGAGAAGGCCATCTCGGAGCGGTCGAAGGACGGCAGGAACGATCGCGCGATCGTGGTCCAGGGCCGCAAGAGAGTGGGCGCCGATCGGCGCGCGATCTTTCGACCGGAGGCGGTCAAGCTGCTGCATTTCGACGGCGGCTGGCGCGATCCGGCCCGCAGGACCTGCACCTTCGTCGCCGAGCTGGGCACGGGCCGTCTGCGGGAGGCCGACTGCGTTCAGACGAGCCGAGGCGTCGACGGGGTCGTCAGCATGGACGTGACGCGAGCGGACACGCAACGGTTGTTCGAGATCGAGAAGGCGTTCTGGCTGGGAAAGCCCGGACGGCCGTAGCCGGACGACCCGCGTTCGGAGACGGATCAGAAGCACCCGGCGACGCGGCTCGCGGCGGTCGCCTGGTCGACGGAGCTCAGCCACGCGTTCCATTCGACGTCTCGATCCAGCTTCGACCACACCCGGTCGTAGAGGCAGCGGACTCCCCGAGCGTCGAACCAGTCGATGCCCGATGGGTCGTGCCGCATCAGGAAGCGAGCGACCGCCTGGCCCTTGGCGTCGAGCGTGTTCGCGTCGCCGATCGCGACCTGGGTCGGATAGCCCCGGAGGCCGACGTCGCGATAGAAGAGTACGGTTCCGAAAACCGCCTCGGCGATGTCGCCCTGACCGGACTCGATGTACTTCGGCAGCGCGATGCAGAAGCCCTCGTTGAGACCGACGGCGTTCCCTTCCAGCCCGTGTTCGTCCATGAACCCGTGGCAGGACTCGTGCACGACGGCGCCGACGGCCGCGTCGTAGTCGTAGATGTCGACCGTATCGCGGCCCGGGAAGTAAACGGTGCCTACGCCGGTGCTCGCGTACTCGACGTACGTCAGGACCTCGACCAAGAAGTCCGCCCGCCCGCCCTCGAGGACGCGGACCCACTCGTCTGTCAGCGCGTGGGCGTTGCGGGCGCTCTGCGAAAGCGCCAGCAGCGCGTTGACGAGCGGCCGCACCAGCTTCTGCGCGCGGACCGCGTCCATGAACGCTCGCGCCTCCTCCAGGCTGAGCCGGGTCAGCGTCTCCCGGGCGGCTCGGCGGTTGCGGCGCACGTCCGAGGATCCGAGGACGCCCTTGGTCTTCAGCAGCCAGAGCGTGCGGTCGGGCTCGCGGGCGGGGTCTCCGACGGCGGCCCAGGCCAGCGCCTCGTAGGGCTCGAGCCGCGGATCGGCGTCCGCTGCGTCGAGCACCGCCGCGTAGCGCTCCTCGGCCGCCCGCTCGGTCCCCATGCGGCGCAGCAGCTCGGCTTGCCGCAGGAGCACCGCGGCGCGTAGGAACGGAAGGTCCGTCAATGCATAGCGCCGGAGCTCGCGCAGCGCGCGCGCCGGCTCCTTCTCCCAGCCGCTCAGGGTGTCGAGGATGTAGGGGTCCATGGTCGAGTGGGCGAATATCGCGTCGCAGTGGGCCATCGCCGCCCGGGTGTCGCCCGCTTCGAGGAGCTCGTGTCGGCGTTGGTTGTGGTAGTTCCAGTCGAAAGGAGACTCCCTGGAGACCTCGGGAAGCGATTCTCGCAGGAGGCGCCGTTCATACACGTCGGGGCTCATCGCCGCCGCCGGCGGCGGCCAAGCGAGGAACGATCCGACGACCAGAAGGCCGAACTTGGGGCGCATGGGCTCCTCCTGCCGCGAGCATAGCCGAAGGGCCGGCGGGGCGCTCCGAAAGCCGCGGGAAAGCGATATGTTGACGCCGCGCGTGGCAGAACTTCGCGGAGTGAAGGCGCCGTTGAATCCAGGTTGAGGCTCCCTCGATGCCGCACGACGCCTCGGCGGCGAGGTTCGGGGCGCGCTTAGAGCGCGAGCGTCTCGACCGAGAGCTCCGCGCCCTAGGGAAAGACGCCCAGCTCGAGGTAGCTCGTGGCCACCTTGTTGATCGCCGTCGCGAACGCGGCGGTCCGGAGGTCCGGGATCTTCGGCTCTGCCTTCCAGGCCGCGAAGATCCGGTCGTAGGCGCCGATCATCGTGTCCTCGAGGCCGGAATTGACGAGGTCCACCTCGTCGGCGCCGTGGACGATCGCCCGCCGCTCGTCCTCCGAGAGCCGCTGGCCGGTGGCGCTCTCGATGACCTGGAGCATCCGGGAGAACGCGCTCTCCTCGAAGCGCTTGCCCATCCGGCCGAAGCGGACGTGCGAGAGGTTCTTGAGCCACTCGAAATAGGAGACCGTCACGCCCCCGGCGTTGAGGAAGACGTCCGGCAGCACGCGGACGCCCCGCTTGACGAGGATCTCGTCGCCGGCCGCGGTGGTCGGCCCGTTGGCCCCTTCGGCGATGATCTTCGCCTTGATCCGCGGCGCGTTCTCGGCGGTGATGACGTTCTCGAGCGCCGCGGGGACCAGGATGTCGCAGTCGAGCTCCAGGCCGGCCTCGCGCGGCAACTCGGCCGCCTTCCCGAACCCTCCGATCCTGCCCGCGTTCTTGCGATGCGCGACGACCGCGTCGACGTCGAGGCCTTTCGGGTCGTGCAGCGCCCCATCGAACTCGACGAGACCGACGATGCGCGCGCCCGCCTCCTGGAGGAATTTGGCCGAGTGGTAGCCGACGTTGCCCAGGCCCTGCACGACCACCCGCTTGCCTTCGAGGCCCGGCGTCAGGCCCAGGCTCTTCATGTCGTCGGCGCGCGACAAAGCCTCCCGGAGGCCGAAGAAGAGCCCTCGTCCCGTCGCCTCGGTCCGGCCCCGGATTCCTCCCTGGGTGATCGGCTTGCCCGTCACGCAGCCGAGCGCGTCGATCTGTCCGGGGTTGAGCGCGGCGTACGTGTCGGCGATCCAGGTCATCTCGCGCGCGCCGGTCCCGTAGTCCGGAGCGGGCACGTCGACGGCCGGTCCGATGAAGTTCTTCTTCGCCAGCTCCGCGGTGTAGCGCCGGGTGATCGTCTCGATCTCGTAGTCGGTGTAGCGGGCGCGGTCGATCTGGACCCCGCCTTTCGCTCCGCCGAAGGGGACGTCGACCAGCGCGCACTTGTAGGTCATGAGGGCGGCCAGGGACTTCACCTCATCCTCGTTGACCTCCGGGGCGAACCGGATCCCTCCCTTGCACGGCAGCCGGTGGTGGCTATGCTGGACGCGCCAGCCTTGGATCACTTCGTAGCCGCGGGCGGTGCGGATCGGGAACTGGACGTGATAGACCGCGTTGCAGACCTTGATCTGGTCGAGGAGGCCGCGCGGGTGCGAAGTGAACGCCGCCGCCCGCTCGAACCAGTGCTCGACGTTCTCCCAGAAGCTGGGGGGCTTGTGGGCCGCCGTCTTCAGCCCGTCCACGTCGGCGGTCGGTTTCATGGGGATAGCTTAGCCCTCCGCCGACCGCCGCGCAAGCGAGGTTTGCGGCGCCGCTACTTGAGGAACTCGAAGCGCACCGGGCAGCTCCGCCAGGAGTTCGTCCCCTGGAATTCCCCGCAGCGGATGCGCAGCTCGTTGGTGGAGAGGTCCTCGAGCAGCCGCTTCATGCGCGCCTCCACGGCCGGGTCGATATCCGCGCCGTCGTGGCGTATGCGGTAGTGGAAGTCGGGAGCCCCGATCGGGTAGGAGCGATCCTGCGGAGGCGGGCCCGAGAACGGGATCGAGTCCCCCGCCTTCGGCAGGTAGGAGTCGCCGCGCCAGCTGTCGAAGGTGATGCGCGCGCGGAGCGCAACGGCGTCCGCCTCCGGCGCGCACGCGGCCATGTCGTCGGACGTCTTCATCCCGAAGGTCTGCCAGTACGTGTTGCCCCAGGAGCCGGCGAACGTCGAGCGGGCCTGCTCGCAGCTCGCCGCGTCGGGATACGACAGCGGGGCCAGCTCGTAGGTCTTGGCGGCGCTCCGGGAGGGCGGCGGGCGCTGCCTCCAGAGCTCGGTCGGATGTACGGTCACGCGCGTCTCGGACGCTCCCCCCGCCGCGCGGATCTCGGCGCGGCCGTTGAACAGGCTCATTCGGCCGTCGAACTCGTCGCGGTCCACCTGGCACCACAAGCCCTCGGAGGTCTGCTCGACCTCGAAGAGCGGTCCCTGGGGATCGTCGACGACGCGCGGGACGACGTTGAGCGGGACCTCGTACTTGTTCCGCGTGCGCGTGACCGTCACCTCCCGGCGGCAGTCCGCCAGGTGGTAGTTTCCGGCGTATTTGCCGCGCTGCCGGGCGTCCAGGAATACCGAGAGGTCCTGCGTCCGCCCGTCCGAGGTCACGGCGAACCTGATCCAGAAGCGGTCGGCCGAGTACGCGCAGCGCCCGCCTTCCTGCGAGGCATCGCCGCTGAAGTCCCAGGTCCCGGGCGCGGGCTGCGCCGCGACCGCCGCCTTCAGCTTGACGTTCGGGACGCGCCGGCGGCGCGCGTACGGCGTGAAGACATCCCCGACGCCGACGTCGAGCTGGGTGTCGCCGCAGCGGGCGCGGTCGGGAGAGCCCGCGAAGTACGCGACCTCCGCGGACTTCAGGATCGCGACGAGCGGTTTCGACGGGTCGCCGGAGACGAGCACGACGCGATGGCGCGTTGAGGCGGCGCGCGGCGCCTCGTCACGGGCGGCCCGCGCGGCGGCGAACGCAAGCGCGGACCGGGGCTCGAGCGTCTGCCCGGAGCCGAAGCCGATCGCCTCTTCGGCGCCGGCGGAAGGGCCCGTCCAGACCAAGAGAAGGGAAGCGACGGCGGCGAGCGGGGGAAGACGCATGCGATCTCCTGACGCGCCGGGCCTGTCGCCCGCATTGTACCGCGCCCGGGGCCGGCTCGGGCTAGGACCCTTGGCCCGGCGTGACGCCGCCAAAAGACCCGCCGCCGTTGCCCCCGATAGCCCTTCTTCGCCTCTAGGGCCGCCTGCTTCAATGGGACACCCCGGCAGGAGAGTCCATGCGCAGCCTCGCCGTCCTGGCGTTCGTCGCCGCAGCGTCCGCCCCCGCCGCTTTCGCGCAGCCGTCCGAGTCGAGCTTCGCAGCGGGACTCGCCGGCGGGCGCGAAGACGTCTCGCACAGCCTCCAGCGCATGGCGGAGCGCGGCTTCGCGCGGGACTCAAACCGCGTCCGTTCCCCGTACACCGCCGAGTGCTGGTGGAACCACATCGACTACAACGGGAGCCAGTACGACTACCCGAATTGCGCGTCCCTCGGCTACAAGGAGAGCCAGCGGAGCAACCGGTACGCGGAGCGCGCATGGCTCGACTCGATCGAGCTCGTGTCGATCGAGCCGGCTTCCTTTATAGGGACGCCCCTGGAGGCCGAGGTGCTCCAGGCCGTCGCGTCGTCCGTCGTCAGGGGCGGGCCCCAGGCGCCCGGCGCCGGCGCGCTGCCGGGGCTCTTCCAGATGCTGCGGCTGGCGACCGCGGTGCCGCCGGATCGGGCGACTTCGCGCCGCCGCGTGAACGCGGCCGTGAAGTCCCGCCGGTTCCTCGTGGAGCTATACGCGGAAGCGTGCGAGAAGCACGCGGCGCTGTGCGCGCCGTCCTTCCTCGAGGACTTCTACGGCATCGCCAAGCACGACTGGAGCCCGCGGACCCGCGCCGCGGCCATCGGCTTCATCTACTTCTTCGAGTCCGACCGCGCGAAGGCCGAGCGAGCGCTCTCGGAGATGGCCGCCCACGACGGGGCCGCGCTCCTGTCGGTCGCCTCCGACGGGAGCATGTCCTACGCGGCGCAGCCGAGCTCCCGCAACAAGTCGCTGGCGGCCTACCTCCTGAAGGAGGCCCCGCCGCGGAGCCCCGGTCCTTGGGGCTGCTTCGTCGAGCGCCTCAGCGCCCGGGACTCGCGGCTGAACGACTACAGCGTCGCCAAGCCATCGTGCCGCTGAGACCGCTTCCGGGCCACTCGGCCCAGGGGCGACGGGGCCCCAGGCCCCTGCGTGATCGCAGGATTCCGGCCACACTCATGGTAGGCGGAGGGAGAGCCCGCGTTCGAGAGATCGGCGTCGCAGACCTTGGCCAGGACCCTGCGCGCCTTTCGCCCCATGAGGGCGAGGACGGAGCGCTCCTCCGTCGTGTCCTCGAACCTCGGGTCGAGCCCCGGCGGGAGGTTCGAGGTGATCCAGCGGAGGTCGTGGGCGCCGATCGCCGGAGCTATTTCCTCACCCTTACCGTGACCTTGGACATGGCCGTGGGGTGGTGCTGAGTCCATGAAACCCGGACGGTCGGCCCAGGTCTGCGCTCCTTCGACTTGAAAACATAGTGACGCTCGCTCCACTGGCTGGAGGTTCCGCGGCCGTCATCAGACCCCATATCCCAATGCTCCTCGCGAAGGCAGTAGCGCACTCCATCCTTGAGCCACTCGAACGCGATTCGAGCGGCCTCCGTATCGTCCCCTTCCTTCATGACGCACGTCCAAGTGTCCATCACCGAGCCCAAAACGTGCAGATAGCAGGATACGGCATTCGGAAGATTTTTCGAAGTCGAGAGCTGTTTGCTGGGCCGCGATGGGTTGCCGGGCTTCGCCGTGGTCTCTCCCCGGATCGCCCAAAATCAGCTTCCGCGTCGTTGATGACGACCAGGACGCACGCAGACGCCGTAGAGAGGCTGTCCCGTTCTCGGCTAGGCGAAGGCCCTACGAGAGGTCCGCGGCGCACCGCAGGCAGATACGGCAGCGTCTTCCCATCGAAGCGCGGATCTCGCTGGGCGCCGCGGCGGCGGGTTCAGGCCGTCTCGCCGGGCCGGTGCGCGCGGCGAGCGGTGGCAGGAGTGTTCCGGCTGCGACTTTCCGAGCAAGAACTGGATAGGCTCAGAGAGGGAGAGTATCGAAGGCAGTCCCGAATTCCAATTTCATCGCGGCCGGAGCGGACGTCATCGGGGAAGGCGCCGCCGGATCGCCGGCTAGAATGCGGGATAATTCGGCGCGCAATCTCTGTATTCCCATGCCTTTGTCCACCCAGGCGAGCACGTTTCCCTCGGCGCTGAGGAAGTCGAACATGTCCTGCTTGAAAATGCGCGCGGTAAAAACGACGATCGGGATATCCCTGGTCTCCTCTTTCGCCCTGAGTTCCCTGATGACCTCGATCCCCGCGTGAGGCATGAAGAGGTCCAGAATCATCGCGTCCGGCTGGAGCGCTCCGCCAAGAGCCTGCGCAGCGAGCACAGCCTGCGTCAACGCGAAGCGCCGGCCACGGAGATCCGGATCTTCGCCTCGGAGAAGCAGACCAGTTCCGGCTTTTTGAGGGTTCCGATCCTCGGCCCCATCATCAAGGATTCCACGGATCGCCGCGTCCACGTGGTGACGCGCATCCACGAGGGCTCCTCTCAGCCCCCCGTGCTCGTCTATCTCGAACAGCATGGGCTCAAGAAGGCTCCGGGGGCGAGGACGGGCGAGGAGCTCGCCCAATTGAGCCGGCTGGCATCGCGGATCGGCGCGAAGGACAATGCCGCGACCCGGCTCCCCGTCGAGGGGATTCTCGATGGAAAGCGGGCCGGCCCGTCGGCGCCGTCCGGGATGATCCCGGCGGGGGCCTCTCCCGCCGACGTGCGCGCGCTGATGTCGCTTTCCTTGGCCTTGAGCGGGCGCGCCATCGAGGACATCTTGAACGCCGATCCCGAACGTCTCAAGGCGGCCTTTGAGAACGCCAGGCAAGGGTTCGACGGAGGCCTGGGCGCGGTCTTGACTGGCGCCGCGTCCGCCGTCATCCGAACGCAGGTCCAGCGGGGCCTGGCGGGCTCCTTCGAGGGCTTGCGCGACGACCTGGGCAAGGTTCGTGCCGCCGCGACCGCGGAAAGGCGAGCCGAGGGTTTGGCGCGGCTCTTCGGGGGCGGCGGGCGCGGCGGCCTTGGCTATGACGGCCTGTTCGAGGTCCTCCTTCAGCTCGTCGAACCCGCGGACGTCTCGGGCGATTTCGTCGTTTCCGTGGAGCGGCCGGACGGCAAGGACTTGCGGGGTCGATGGCGTCTCAACGGAGGGATCGACTCCCTGCCGGAGATCAAGGAGGCCGCGGGATTGCGTGCGCGTTTCGCCGCTCCGCCGGCAACGAGCGATTGATCATGACCTCCGTATTGAGCTCCTGAATCCAGACCTCCTGATAATCATCTAGAGGTCCCCTCCCCCAGGACAGTGGACACGCAATAGTAGATGATGCGGAGGCCGCCGCGTTTTCCTCTGCCTGCTGCCCGCCGACGAACCTTCCGCAATCCACCTGGGCCCCGGAATGACCTTGCCCGCTTTCCATGGGACGCCGGAGTGCGGCACAAGTTCGGCACACGCGCAAGGCCCAAGTTTTGGCTGCGGGTTGGCTCCGAGCAAGCCTTCGGAGGTATTCTCAGACGTAAAAAGGCCCCCTTGCGGGGGCCTTCGAGAGTGGTGGCGCGTACGGGATTTGAACCCGTGATCTCTGCCTTGAGAGGGCAGCGTCCTAGGCCGCTAGACGAACACGCCGTTGGACTCGGTTGGGTTACGAGTGGTGGTTGCGGGTCAGCTGCCAGAGGAAGGCAGGGAAGCCCATCACCGTCGAGCCGAGCACCCGCCACGTCGACAGGCGCTTGCGGTCGTGCCGGCGGATGGCCGGCGTGCCCACGCGGCTCTCAGACTCGCACGACATGGAATCGATCGTCTTCATGGTTTCAGTATATCTGCCGCGCAGGGGCCGCACATGAGCCGTAGGGGCTTTTCTGGCGGGCCCGAAGGGCCTACGAAAAGCGGCCCGATCGGTCTACTCCGATGCCTAGTCGCAATGGCGGTTACGTAAGGCGCAAGTCCCCGCGGCTTCCGACCCCCGTCGAAGAAATATCCACTTGATCGCGAATAGCGACAGAAAAATAAGAGCTATCCGCGATTAAGTGGAACTTTTTTCGCACGAGATAGGACGGAGCGCTCGGCTGAGCTCAGCTAACCCAATCTCCTCAGTTGCCCTAGTCGGCGCCCAGGCCCGCCAGGAGCGTCTCGCGCTCCTGGTCGATCTCCGCCTCGGTGCGCAGGCCGAGGTTCCGCAGCAGCCACCGGAACGGGCCGGCGCCGGTGGCCGCCTCGTGGCCGAGCAGGCCGGTGGCGGCGCCGGCCAACAGCAGCCAGGCGCGGCTGCGGCCGGACAAGCCCAGGCCCAGCAGCGCGGCGGAGGCGAGCAGGACGTGCGAGCCCCGGCCCAGGTCCGGCTCCCAATCGAGCCGGTGGAGCCTGCGCCGAAGCGCTGCGGGACCCGCGGCGGCGGCGCGGGCGACGCGGGCCGATGTCCGGCGGCGGATGCGCTCGGTGGTCGAGGGACGCCGGAAGAAGCGGCCCTCGAGACCGTCGTGGCCGTTGCGCCTCATCGGCCCCATTATAGAGGAAGCCCCGATGGGTCGGCGTAGGCGGCGGGTTACATTTTTGTATGATAGGGCGGTCGCCGAGCTCCTGGTCTTCCGCGGAGCGGGCGTCGCAATGGAAATCGGCATCGTCGGCCTGCCCAACGTCGGCAAGTCCACCCTGTTCAACGCCCTGACCTCCGGCCACGCCGCGAGCTCCAACTACCCGTTCACGACGATCGAGCCGAACGTCGGCGTGGTCACGGTTCCGGACTCCCGGCTGCAGCGGCTCACCGATCTCTTCCGGCCGAAGAAGACCACTCCGGCCGCGATCCGTTTCGTCGACATCGCCGGGCTCGTGAAGGGCGCGGCCTCGGGCGAGGGCCTGGGCAACAAGTTCCTCGCGCATATCCGGGAGGTCGACGCGATCATCCACCTCGTGCGCCTGTTCCGCGATCCCGACGTCGTGCACACGCTGGGCGACGTCGATCCTAGGCGCGACATGGACGTCATCGAGACGGAGCTGGCGCTCGCGGACCTGGGCTCGGTCGAGAAGCAGGTCGACAAGGTCTCCGGCAAGGCGAAGTCCGGCGATAAGGCGGCCGCCCAGCAGCTCGTGACGCTCGAGAAGCTGAAGACGGGCCTCTCCGCGGGGAAGCCCGCCCGGGCGCTCGGAATCCCCGAGAAGGATCTGAGGGAGTTCTTTCTCCTTACGTCCAAGCCGGTGCTGTATGTCGGCAACACGGATGAAAAGCCGGATCAGAATATGGTCAGCGATTTTGAAGCTGCCGCCGCCGAGCGCGGCGGCGGCAGCATCGTGTTGTGCGGAAAAATCGAGGCCGAGATCATCCAGCTCTCCGAGGAGGATCGCGGGCCGTTTTTGGCGGACCTCGGGCTCAAGGAGACCGGCCTGGAGCGCGTGATCGTCGCCGCGTACAAGCTCCTCCGCCAGCAGAGCTATTTCACGGCGGGCCCCGACGAGGTCCGCGCCTGGACGATCACCCAAGGCATGCGGGCGCCCCAGGCGGCGGGCGTCATCCATACGGATTTCGAGAAGGGATTCATACGGGCCGACGTATACCGGTACGAGGACATCGAGCGGCACGGCACCGAGGTCGCGTTGCGCGAGCGAGGGCTCATCCGTTCGGAGGGAAAAGACTATGTCGTCCAAGACGGCGACGTCTGCTTCTTCAAATTCAACAACTGATCGCGGCGCGGCGAAGTGCAAGCACTTCGGCTCCTGCGGCGGCTGCCAGCTCCAGGACAAGACGTACGAGGAGCAGCTTCAGCTCAAGACGAAACGCGTCTCCGAGCTCATGGCCACCGTCGGCTGGACGAAGCCGATCGCGATGCGCCCGTCTCCCGACACCTGGTACTACCGGAACAAGATGGAGTTCTCGTTCCAGGACGTCTTCCCGGCGCCGCCGCTCGGGCAGGACTATCTCTTCCTCGGGCTCAAGCGCAAGAACCGCTGGGACAAGGTGATGAACCTCGAGGAGTGCCACCTCCTCTCGCCCGAGTCGCCCGCGCTCCTAAACGCGGTGCACGCTTGGGCGCTCAAAGAGAACCTCGAGCCCTACAACCTGCACAAGCAGACCGGCTTCCTGCGTCACCTCGTCGTGCGCGAGGCGAAGAACACGAAGGACCGCATGGTCCTCCTGGTCACGAACCCGGGGAAGATGCCGGCGAAGTCGTTCGTCGAGGCGGTGCTCAAGGCGTATCCCGCCACGTCGATCCTCTGGGGCGTGAACACGAAGCCGGCCGACGTCGCGCGGACGGAGAAGCTCGACAAGCTCCACGGCGACGACCACATCACCGAAGAGCTCCTGGGAAGGAGATTCCGGATCTCCCCGTACTCGTTCTTCCAGACGAACACGAAGGGCGCGGGGGCGCTGTACTCGCTGTTGCGCGAGTGGCTGAAGGACCTGCAGCCCCAGCGCCTGCTCGACCTCTACTGCGGCTCGGGCGCCATCTCGCTGTGCGTCTCGGATATGGCCGAGAACGTCCTGGGCGTCGAGGTGGTCGACTCGGCCGTGCTCGACGCCCGGCACAACGCCGCGGCGAACAAGGTCAAGAACGCGGAGTTCATGGTGGCGAAGACCGAGGAGCTCCTGCCCGTGCTCGCGGCGCAGAACCTCGAGGTCGACGTCGTCATCACCGACCCGCCCCGCTGCGGCATGCACCCGGACGCGGTGAAGGCGCTGAAGACGCTGAGCCCCGGGCGCCTGCTCTACGTCTCCTGCAACCCCAAGGCGCTCGCCGAGGACATCCGCCGGCTCGGCGAGTACTACATCCTCGAGCGGGTCGAGTGCGTGGACCTCTTCCCGCACACCGACCACGTGGAGACGGTCGCGCAGCTCCGCTCGTCGGTGCTGCCGGGCTGAGTTCCATAAAACGCAATACAGACTTCAGTATTATTCGCTTTTACGCAACCACGGGTCTTCGCTAGAGTCGGCGCATCCCATGGGAGGCATCGACATGAAGACGAAGACCCTGGCCGCCGCGGCGCTCGCGCTCGCGACGGCCGTCCAGGCCGCGCCGCCGTCGGCGTTCGGCCCGGCGCTCAAGTCCGAGATCGGCGGCGTGTCCGAGCAGGTGTTTAAGGGCATCCGGAACAAGGCCTATTCGCTCGAGGCCCTCCGGCGGCACGTGCAGGCCAACCTGACGCGGGCCCAGGAGCGGCTCGCCCGCCGGCAACTGGCCGCGAACGTCGCGGGGCTTCGCGAACGCGTGCTCGAGGAGACGGGAGACTTCCTCAAGGAGCTCGGCCCCGAGGTCGACCGGCTGGCCGCCGAGTCCCGCTCCGGCTCGGAATTGGCGGAGCGGCTCGAGACGATCCGGCCGTTCGCCGCGAGTCCCGCCGCCGCGCCGAGGGCCGGCGCGTTGAGGCCCACCGAGGAGAACATCGAAGGGCCCTTCTACCGTCCGGACGCCCCGTGGAGCGACGCGGTGGCCCCGGCCGGCGCGGCGGGGACGCGGATCCGCCTCTCGGGCCGCGTGCTCGACGTCAACGGCGCGCCGATCCCCAACGCGGTCGTCGACGTCTGGCAGTCGGACGCCGAGGGCGCCTACGACATCGACGACCCGGCGGACCGGCGCAACCCCCGCATCCCCTACCGGTTCAGGGCGCGGCGGAGGGCCCTCCGGGACGGGAGGTACGCGTTCACGACGATCCTGCCCGGGCAGTACGAGATCGGCGAAGGCAAGTGGCGGCCGAAGCACATCCACTTCAAGGTGAGCGCGCCGGGCTTTGCGCTCGTGACGACGCAGCTCTATTTCGAGGGCGACGAGTACAACGCGGTCGACCCGTGGTGGAAGGCGTCGACGACGATCCCGCTCGCGGGTGACGCCGGAAGCTTCGATTTCGTGCTGGCCGGCCGCTAGTGCACCTCCAAACTGACGCCTAACGAGCGAAGCAACGCGGAGGTACGCAGAGGAAGTGACACAAAGGCGCGCAAAGCGAGAAACTCCCTCGATCCGTCCTTCGCGTTCCTTTCCGTCACTTCCCTT
>JACQPK010000263.1 GCA_016207565.1 Elusimicrobiota bacterium | reverse complement strand
CGGATCGAGGGAATATTTCGCTTTGCGCGCCTTTCTGTTACTTCCTCTGCGTGCCTTCGCGTTGCTTAGTTCGTTGGGCATCAGTTTGGAGGTGCACTAGCGGGCCGCGCGGGCGAGCGCGACCGCGCCGAGGATGACCGCGTCGTCGCCGAGCTTGGCCTCGACGACGCGGCAGGCGCCGACCTTCCGGAAGAAAGGGTCGCGGTCGATCGCCTTCTGGACGATCGGCAGCAGGAAGTCCCCGCACGCCTCGACGAGCCCGCCGCCGAAGACGAAGAGATTCGGGTCCAAGGCGTGCCGGAGGCTGAGGCACGCGGCGCCGAGCGCCTCTCCCGCGCGCCTCATGGCGGCGGTGACCACCGCGTCCCCCTTCTTCAGCGCCTTCTTCAAGACCTTGCTCTTGATGACGTCGAGCTCCCCTCCGGTCAGCTCGGTCACGACGGAGCGCTTGCCGCCCTTGATCGCGCGCCGGATCTCGCGCTCGATCGCCGTCCGGGAGGCGATGGCCTCGAGGCAGCCGCGGTTCCCGCAGCCGCACGCGGGCCCGCCGGGCTCGATTAAGACGTGGCCGAGCTCGGCCGCCGCGCCGTGCGCGCCGACGAGGAGGCGTCCGGCCGCCACGATCCCTCCGCCGACCCCGGTCCCGGGGAAGATGCCGACCACGTCGTCGGCGCCCTTCGCCGCGCCCAGCCACCGCTCGCCGAGGATGCCGCAGTTGACGTCGTTGCCCAAGACGACGGGCCGTCCCAGCCGCTCCGAGAGCCGACGGACGATCGGGTAGCCGGCGAGCTCGATGTTCGGGGCCGCGACGATCCGGGTCCCCTCCGGGTTCACGATGCCGGGGGCCCCGACGCCGATCGCGCGGAGGTCCTTGAGCCGCGCGCCGCCTTCGGCGGCGGTCGCCTTGATGAGGGCCTCGAGCGTCTTGAGGATCCTCTTGGCGCCCGCCTTCCTCGGGGTCGCGGCCTTGTCGCGCGCGAGGACTCGGCCTTTCCCGTCGACGAGGGCGACGGCCAGCTTCGTCCCGCCGATGTCGGCGCCGAGGTAGAGGCTTTTCGCCACGCCGCGATCTTACTACTTAGGCGCGCGCCTTGTCGGTTTCCTTTCGGCGCTTGGGGCTCTTGAGCTTCGGCAGCGTCTCGCGGATCAGCTCCAGCGCCTTCTCGATCGCCGAGACGGAGTTGGCGTAGGAGAACCGCAGGTAGCCCTCCCCGCCGGCCCCGAAGCACGTGCCCGACAGCGCGGCGACGCCCGCCTGGTCGAGGAGCGCGTCCGCGAGCGCCTTCGACGAAAGCCCGGTGGCCGTGATGTTCGGGAAGACGCAGAACGCGCCCTGCGGCCGCTTGCACGAGACGCCGGGGATCGAGTTGAGGCCCTCGACGATGACGTCGCGGCGCTTGCGGAACTCGGCGACCATCGTATCGACGTCGCGCTGGGGCCCACGCAGGGCCTCAATGCCCGCGATCTGCACGAACGAGGGCGGGCACGAGTGGCAGTTGGTCGCGAGCCGCGCCATCGCCGTGATCAGCGCCTTGTTGGCGACGCCGTAACCGAGCCGCCAGCCGGTCATGGCGTAGGTCTTGGAGAAGCCGTCGAGCAGGATGCAGCGCTCCTTCATGCCCGGGTAGGACAGGATCGACCGGTGCTCGCCCTCGTAGAGGATGCGCGAGTAGATCTCGTCGGAGAGGATCATCGCGTCCGGGAACTTGGCGAGCGCGCGGACGATGCGGTCGAGGTGGTCCTCCGTGAGGACCCCGCCCGTCGGGTTCGCGGGCGAGTTGAGGATCACGAGCTTCGTCTTTCGCGTCATCCGTTTCTCGAGGTCGGCGGGATCCACGGAGAACTCGTTCTGCTCGCGGATCGGGAGGCTCACCGGTTTGGCGCCGACGAAGCGGATCATCGACTCGTAGATCGGGAACCCCGGATCCGGGAAGACGACCTCGTCGCCGGGCTCGCAGAGCGCGAGGATCGTGAAGAAGATGATCGGCTTGCCGCCGGGCACGAGCAGGACCTCCTCCGGGGCCACCGTGATCCCGCGCGTCCTCGCGACGTACTCGGCGACGGCGGCGCGCGCCTCGGGCAGGCCCGCCGACGGGCCGTAATGCGTGTAGCCTTGATCCAGCGCGAGCTTGGCCCGCTCGCGGATGTTGCCCGGCGTGTCGAAGTCGGGCTCCCCGATCTCGAGGTGCACGATCTCTCGTCCCCGGGCTTCCAGCGCGCGGGCGCGCGCGAGGACCTCGAAGGCGGTCTCCGTGCCGAGGCGGCTCATCGCCTCGGCGAACTTAGGCGTTGACATGGTTGCAGTTCTCCGATGAGAGGACGGCGCGTCTGAGAGCGTCCATTATAAAGAATGGCGTGAGATCTGTCTCCTGCGACGAGGCGCCCTCGACGGGGCCTTCGGCGCCGCCCGCCGGGAACCGCACGCGCAGGCCGTCGGCGAGGCACTCGAGCCGGCCGTTGTGGGCGCGCAGCAGCAGCTCGCGGCCGTTGAAGCGGCCGTAGACCACCTCGGCGTCCTCTTCTCGCGCGGCGAAGAAGCCGTCGAGCGGGGACGATTTCCACGCGGCGAGCGAGCCGAAGAAGCGGGGCTTGGCCCGGTGCGGCCCGCCCTCCTCGGGACAGAACACGTCGCAGTTGCCGCACTCGTTGCAGAAGTCCCCGAAGTGCGCGATCTGCCGGAACTTCGAGACCTCGAGGCTGCCTCCGGCGCGCCGAACCCAGCCCGCGCCGTCGCGCTCGAGCCGGACGGCGGGAATCGTTCCCGGCGAGACGCGGTAGACGAAGTTCGCTCCGTTCGGGCAGGCGGTGACGCACTTGTCGCACGCGAGGCAGTCGAAGAGCGAGAGCCTCGTTCCGACCTTCTTGGGCGGCGCGGAGTTCCGGGGCTCGCCGTAGCGGTCCTCGCGGGAGGCCGCCGCGACGTAGAGCTCGGTGTTGCGCAGCGCCGCCTCCGACGCCGACTCCGCCGGCGCCGGGCAGGTCCGGCGGACGAACGACTCCAGGTCCCCGGCGCCGAGAGCCGTCATGCGCCGCGAGAGCTCCTCGTAGTAGCCGCGGAGCCGGCCGTACCCGCCCGGTTTGAGCAGGTCGCTGCAGGCCGTGATGGGCGCAAGCCCCAAGGCGACGGCTTCGGGAAAGTTCAGGCGGTCGATCCCGGCGGAGAAGGAGATCGGGATCCGGTCGGCGAACTGCCGGCGGAAGCGGCGGACGAGGTGCATCGCCAGGAGGTGCAGCGGCGCCCCGGAGAGGTAGCGGGTCCGCTCCGCGGCGGGCAGGAAGTCGCCGGGGTTGTCGACGACCAGCGTGTTGGAGAACTTGACGGCGAAGCCGCGGCCCAGGCCCCGGGCGAGGGCGTCGAGCCGGTCGACCATCTCCAGGACCTGGTCCCAGCGGGCGTCCTTCTCGAAGGCGGAGTCCGGGATGCGGATGTCGCGGTAGCCGAGCGTCTCGTTGAGGAGGCGGCGGGTCTCGTCTTGGCCGAGCAGCGTGGGGTTGAGCTTGACCGCCGTGTCGAGCCCGCACTCGCGCAGCAGGAAAACCGCGAGCCGCTCGATCTCCCCGGGCGGGCAGCCGTGGAACGTGCTCAGCGTCACCGAGGCCGAGACGCGCCGGTTGAACGCGACCTCCCGCCACTGCGCGAGCTCGCGCGGCAGTTGCGCGCGGAACCGCTCGACGGCTGCGTCCGCGTCCTGGAGCCCCCGGATGAAGCTCCGGACGGGCTCGCTTTGGACTCCCGCGAGGTCGTAGCCCACGCTCATGTCGAAGAGCGAGTCGTCGAACTCCGGCGCGAGCCCGACGCCTCGCGCTTTCAGGATGTCGAGGGCCATCGACGCCTTCACGTACTCGTCGAGGGACTCGTGGAGCCGGAGCTCCTGCGACCACTCCACGTTGTAGCCGACGTTGCGCATGTCGATGCAGGGCCGAGGGATCGCGAGGCGGTCCTGCACCTGCACCGTCTTGAGCTCGAAGACGCGGGCGCCGGCGAGCCACGCGGCGACGATGTTGGGCGCGAGCTGAGTGTGCGGGCCGGCGGCCGGGCCGAGCGGCGAGGAGGCGCGCCTTCCGTGGATGCGCGTCGAGAAGTCGAGCGTCCGGTCGCCCGCGTACAGGCTGCGCGCGGGCAGCCCGAGGACCTCGCCCCCGGCGTCCAGGTCGCGCAGCACCCGGCCGACGAGGCGGCCGAACGGATAGGGAACGAACTCGGCCATCGTGGGTCGCCTCGCAACGGAAGGGCCGCCGCCGGGGACTGTCCCCACCGGTTTATAGAGACCTGAGCAGTAGAGCGAGCGCGACGCCGGTGGCCCGTTGTTGGACCGCGTCGCGGTCCCCCGGGAGGTGCACGCGCAGGACCTTCGTGGCGGCCCCGCGGCGGGCGCAGGCGAAGTAGGTGAGCCCGACGGGCTTGGCCTTCGTCCCCCCGCCGGGGCCCGCGATGCCGGTGATGGAGACCGCGCAGTCGGAGCCCCAGCGCTCCCGGGCGCCCTCCGCCATCTCCCGGGCGCACGCCGGGCTGACCGCGCCCGAGCGGTGGAGGGTGTCGCGCGACACGCCGAGCTCGCGCACCTTCGAGCCGTCGGAATAGCACACGACCCCGCCGAGGTAGTACTTGGAGGCGCCCGCCACCTTCGTGAGGCGCCGCGACAACAGGCCCCCGGTGCAGGACTCGGCCACGGCGAGCGTCCAGCCCCGCCGGGCGAGCCGAGCCCCGGCCACCGACTCGAGCGTGTCGTCGTCGACGCCGAACACCCACTCGCCGACCCGCCGGCGGGCGGCCGCGGCCGCGGCGGCGACCCGGCGCTCGGCCTCGCGCCTGGACCCGGCGACGGCGGTGATGTGGAGATGGACGAGGCCGGGCTCGGACAAGATCGTGAACTCCACGCCCCGGCGCCCGGCGGACCGGTACAGCGGGTCGAGCCGCTCGTCGGCGGCCGACTCGGAGACGCCGGACAACCGGAGGATGGTCTTGGCCGCCGCTTGCCCGTTGGAGTACGTCCGCCGCAGGTACGGCACCACGTGCTCGCGCATCATCGGCTGCATCTCGGCGGGCGGTCCGGGCAGGAGGAACACCGCCTTGCCGCTTCTGACGACGCGCTGCCCGGGCGCGGAGCCGACGCGATTGCGAAGCACCGTCGCGCCCTCGATCACGTGCGCCTGCCGCTTGTTTTCCTCCGGCACCGTGCGGCCGTAGCGCAGGAACCGGCGCCGGATCGACTCGAATATCTGCGGCCGGTAGGTCAGCCGCAGGCCGAGGGCCTCCGCCGTGCCTTCCCGCGTGAGGTCGTCGAAGGTCGGGCCGAGGCCGCCGGTGACGAGGACTACATCGGCGCGCGCGAATGCCTCGCCGACGGCGGCGCGGATCTCGCCGATCGAGTCGCCGACCGAGCTCTCGCGCCCGATCCGGAGGCCGAGCCCCTGCAGGCACGGCGCGAGGAAGGCCATGTGCGTGTTCACCTTGCCGCTGAGCAGCTCGGTGCCGACGCACACGATCTCGACGCGGGTCATCTACTGATAGAAGCCCGATGCCTTGTCCGGCGTCTCCGCGGGAGCGCCCGCGCGGATGGGTCCGAACCTCGCTTCGTACTTCTCGATGTTGTCCTTGAGGGCCCAGAGCAGCCGCTTCGCGTGGCCGGGGCTCGAGATGATGCGCGAGAGGACCTTGGCCTTCGGGTTCTGCGGCTGCAGGAAGATGAAATCGAGCACGAACTCGGTCTCGGAGTGCGCGATGAGAGCGAGATTGCTGTAGGTGCCTCGGCTCACCTGCTCGTCGACCTCGATCTGGATCTGGGGGTCTTGCGGGGCTGGCTGAGTCATTTCGCGTTCCTATGAGGTGCAGGCCTGGCCTCACTGTTACGCCGATCGATCGAGG
>JACQPK010000280.1 GCA_016207565.1 Elusimicrobiota bacterium | reverse complement strand
CGCCCGCCGCCGCGGCGGAGGCGAGAAACAGCGTCGCGGACATCAGTCCGCGCCGGATCGAAGAAAGGCTCTCCCTTTCCGGCAGGAGCGTCGCCGCGAGGATCATCAGCACCGCCAGCGCGAGAAACCGTGCCGCCCAGGACGCGAGGCCCTCGTGGCGCGAGGGATCCGCCTCGGCGAGGGCGAGGAGCTCCTCGGTGGCGGGCCGGGCGACGACCGAGACGACCCTCGGCAAGGGCGGGCGCGCGACGCTCGCCTGGCGGAGGCGACGGACGCCGAGGTCCCGCGGCAGCTCGCGCGAGGCCAGCGGCTCCGGCACGAGGGGATTCTCGGAAGGAGGAGCGGCGGGCTTCGAAGTCGGCGCGACGCTGAAGGCGAAATCGGCCCGCAGCCTCGACAGGCGCTCCTCGCGGCGCGACTGGGCCGCGGCCTCGTTCCACAGCGCCGCGCCCGCCAGCGTGACGGCCAGCGCGATGAGGCACGGCGCGCTCGAGAGCCGGGGCGCCGCGTGCGCGTTCGCGAGCTGGGCGACCCTCCAGAGGACTTCGCCTTGAGTCGGTTGTCCGGGCATGTTGGGCTCCTTCCTGCACCCGGAGGGTAGACCCGAGCGGGGTCCCCTTTCTACGCGGCTTTCTCCATGGAAAGAAAGCCTTATGCCGGCGTCATCTTTTGGGGAAGGCCGGGAGGCCTATAGAATCCCTGAAGCGGCGGCGGCGCGGCGAACGCGAGCGGGTTCACCTTGAAAGCGGGCTCGTTCGTTACGCCTGCGGCTTTCCGCGGCGCTTTCGGCGCCGCCGCTTGGCCTGCTCGTCGTCGTGCTTGTATTGGTCGCCGACGGTGAGGTCGTCCTTGTCGCCGCCGCCCTGCCAGAATTCGTTGCGCCGCTCGACCGCCTCGGAGACGGAGGTCGTGCTCAGCTCGTACATCCCGTCGAAGGCGGCCGAGATGGCCCCCACGAGGAGCGGGTCGTTGGTGAGGAGGAACTGCTCCTGGTTCTTGTTCGCGTTCTCGCTGAAGTTGAACGAAGTCCCGAGCACCGCGAGCAGGCCGCTGATCATCACCTTGTGGTGGAGCTTGGCGCTGACCTCGCGGCTCTGGCCGTCGGGGCCGGTGAAGTGCTGGACGCGGTACGGCTTGGGGGCGACCCTTATCGCCTTCTGGAACGCCTCAAAGCGCTCCGCGCCGAGGATCCGCTTCAGCAGCGCGCTCTTCAGCCGGTAGTAGCGCTTCGTCGTCTCGTCCTGGAAGAACTCCCAGCCGGAGAGCCAGAGCAGCGTGCTCCAGTCGCGCACGGCCATCGAGCCGTCGCCGATCGCCTTGAAGTCGAACGCCTTGCCGGTCGCGAGGTCCTGCTTGGCCCGCTGGGCGATGGCCGCCTCGAGCTCGGCGGAAGAGGCCGCGAACTGCATGAGGCGGATCGGGCCCGGGCTCTCGAGCAGCACGCGCCGCGTGATGTCGCGGTTGATGTCCCCGAGCCCGCCCTTGGGCGAGAACGTGAGAAGGATGAAGGGGGCTTCCGCGGCGCCCTCCGGCTTCGGGCCGAAGATCTTGAAGGCGCCTCCGAGCGGATACTCGTCGCCGCGCAGGCCCATCTCGAGGGTCTTGCGGAGGTTGTGCGCCACGACCTGGGCGACCATGTAGCCGTCGAGCGTGACGATGTGGTTGGCGTTCGGAACAGAGTAGTCGGGGCGGTCCGCGACGTCCGGGAGATCGCCCTCGGGCCCGATGCACGACTGCGTCAGGTTCCCGGAGGAAAAAAGCGCCCGCGCGTGCTCCGGGTCGTCGGGATCGGAGACGATCAGCTTCTGATGGTTGAGGGCGACCGAGTCGACGAGGACGACGGTGAGATTGGGATGGCCCTGGAGCCGTTCGACGACGCGCTGGACCTCCGGACGCCGGGCGGCGGTGTTCTTGTCGATGCCGACCGTCACCCTGACGCCGGCCTCGGCGCGGGCGACGAGCCGGTCGGCCACGTCGAGGAGGTCGAAGTCGAAGACGTTCAGCAGGAGCTCTCGCCGCGCGCCGTCGATGAAGTCCATGACGACCTTCTTGAGGTCCGACGGCGGTATCGAGCGGCCGTTTTGGATGCTCTTGTGGTTCACGAAGACCTGCGCCGCGGTGTAGCCCGGTCGCCCGTCCGGCCACTCCAGGCGGTAGGCGCGGAGAGGGTCGTTGAGGATCTTGAAGCGCTCGCGCAGCCCTTCCTCCTTGAGGATCTCCCGGAACTCGGCGGCCCACGCCTTCGAGGCCTCCTCGTAGCCCGGGGAGTCCTCGCTCAGCGCCGAAATCTGCGAAAGGAACTCGTCGAGACGGTCGTGCATCCGCGGCGTGTGCTGGAGCACGTGCATGAACTGCGACTCCGAGATCTCCTTGATCTCCCCGAAGTCCTTCGGCAGGCGGTAGCGCTTGCGCATCTCGGGGGTGATCGTGAGCTCCTCGCGGAACGTCTGCCGGAGGAACTTCCGGACGGCCGGCCGGGTCAGCAGGCGGCGCGTGAGATCCAGCATCCGCGCCTGGTCGAAGCTCTTGACGGCCGGACGGCCGGGCGGCGGCTCCGCCGGTTTGTCGGTCGTGATGTCCGACTTCGGGGCGGGCCCGGTGCCGTCGAAGCCCTTGTCGAGGGCGGGGTCGGCCGCCCCGGTGCCCGAGACGTCCGTCGCCAGGTTCCGGAGCGTCGCGCGGGTATCGATCGGCTCGCCGGGGGCGGGGGCGGGCGTGCGCTGGACGGTCCACTCCGGCGCGGGTCCGGCGAGCGCGGCCTTCGAGACGGCGCTGGGCGCGAGCGTCAAGCTCGCGGAGGCGGCGAGAGGGGCCGCGTTGCGGCCGAGCGTCGCGACCGGCAGGGCTCGGACGGAGGCAGGCGTCGTCAGGATCGGAGATACGGCGACCGGCGCGGGAGCCCCGAGCCGCAACTGGGCCGGAAGTCCGGCCGGGACCGGGGCGACGGGAGCCGCGGGCGCCGCCGTGCCGCCGACGGACGCCGGAGCCGTCCGGTGTTGTGCTGAAACCGGGACGGAGAGCGTCGTGAGGACGGCGAGGGCAAGACGCAGCGCGCCCATTTCCTTATTAAGGATAGGGGACGGGCCTGGTTCGGGCGTGGGCATAGGGACCTACCCGAGGGGCGGGCAAGAGTCCCGCGCGCGTTGGGCCGAATGCCTGCGCGATCCTGGGACCCTCGGCCCAAACGCCGGCCGGCCGGGCGGCCTATAATCCGTTCATGCGCCACCTCCACACGTCCGTCCGCTCCCTTCTCGCCGCAGGGCTCAGCGTGGGGCTCGCCGCGGGCCCGGCATTCTCGCAGCAGAGCGTCTCCGCCGCGGGGAACGCGGCGGTGGGCGGCGTCTCCGGCGCGGCCGGAGCGGTCGCCGGCGCCGTGTCGCTCTCGGGGGGTGCGGCGACCCTCGCCCCGGTCCGGCTCGTGGCGCCCGCCGTGACGCCCGCGGCCACGGTCACCCGCGCTCCGGCCGGAGCGCCGCCTTCCGCCGTTTCCGCCACCGTGGCGCCCGCGCTCGGGGCGAGGACTCTCTCGGCGGTCTCCTTGGCGGGAGCCGCCGGGGCCGCGACGCTTTCCGTCGCTCCGGCGTCCCGCGTGCCGGGGCCCGGCCCCGTCGAGCCGGCGGGCACGGGGGCCTCGGACAGGAAGGTCACCGGCGGCGCTTCCCGCTCGAAGGCCGCCCAGCAGCTCGGCGACGCGAAGAAAGCCTGGGAGAAGAAGGACGGAGAGCACGAGGCGGTCGACGGCTCGATGGGCGAGGCCGGCGCTCCCAAAGGCGTCGCCGCGACCCTGCGGCGGGCGATCTCCCGCATCCTGGGCTGGAACTTCGATTGGGACGACAACATTTTCTACATGCCGACCAAGATCGTCCTCTTCAACACGAAGACGGGCGAAGAGAAGCTGGTTACCACCGAGGAGTACGCGCACATCCGCCAGAAGGTCGAGAAGGGCGAAGGGGAGTGGGCCGGCTACAAGACCGACGACGACCCGAAGACGGGCTCCTTCCGGTACTTCCTCGACGCCGGCGGCAAGAACTACTTCCTCGAGGACATCAAGGCCGCCCTGGAGGGCAAGAAGGCCGCCTGGCAGGGTCCGAGCTGGGACGCCTTCGTCTTCGCCTTGAGCCGCCCGGAGACCGCCGCCCGCACGACGATCATCACCGCCCGCGGCCACTCGGCCGAGAACATGCTCGAGGGGCTGCGCTACCTGCAGAGCCGGGGCCACATCAAGCACCTCCCGCAGGTCGTCAACCTCCACGGCGTCGGCCACGCCAAGTACAAGGCCACCGCCGCGAGCCCGTCCGCCGCGAAGGTCAAGGTCATGCGGGACGTCCTTGACGAGATCTCGGCCCAGCCGCTGGAAGACGACGCGCCGCCGGTCCTCTCGCAAAACGGCAAGAGCAAGAAGCCGCTCCACCTGTGGGGCTTCTCGGACGACGACTGGGGGAACTTCGACGCGGCGGTGAAGGCCCTCTCCGAGGACGTGAAGGCCGGCAAGTACGCCAACGTCAAGATCACGGTCTTCTACACCGGCAAGAACAACCCGCGGCACGAGGCCGGAGCCTGGGTCCTCACGCCCGAAGGCGAGCTCCGGCCCGTCACGACGGACGAGCACGGCGAGGCCTACATCCTGCACCTCGAGAAGCCCGGCGAGTTCAAGAAGCCGGCGTTTCAGGCGCTGCCGTACCCGACCGTCGTCCGCTCCCCTCTGGCGACCGCGGACGCGGCGTTCGAGCGCGTGTTCGTGAGCAACCCCTCTCCCGCCCAACACGACCTCCTCGTGTCCGGGGACGACCTGCTCGCCCGCGAGCGCGACGCGATCACCGCCTTCATCGACAACGGTGCGCCCGCCGACCTGAAGCGCATCGTCCTGACCCGCTACTCGATCAACGACGCGGCGCTGGCCAAGGAGCTGGCGCGGGCGAAGAGGCTGGGCATCGACGTCGTCTTGATCACGGACCTCAACGTCAGCATGGACTTCGCGTTCGCCGAGGGCGAGTCGATGATCGCGGACTTCTCACGGGCCAAGCCCAAAGACGACGCGGCGGGCCGCTTCATCCAGCTCCTGCTCGACGGCGGGTTCCGGATCGGCGTCGACATCGTCTCGCAGCCCCTCTACAACCACGGCGACTCGATGCGGGACCCGCTGATGCACGAGAAGAGCCTGCTCCTGGTCACGAAGGCCGACCCGAAGCGCGGCGTCGAGGGCGCGACCCAGGTCGTGCGCGATCCGCTGCTGGAGATGTATTTCGGGACCGCCAACCTCGCCACGAACCCGCGCTACAACCGGATCTTCAAGGTGATCGAGCCGCAGCTCGCGGCTCACGCCCTGGCGCACGCCGAGGCGATGATCGAGGCCTTCAAGGCCGGCAAGCCGATCAAGGAGATCGAGTCCGAGCCGCCGTTCCGCGTGTACTTCGAGGACGACTCGTTCGTCGAGCTGGCCTACACGAACGGCAAGTACAACCCCAACGAGCGCCTCGTCGACCTGTTCGAGCGGGCGGCCCAGGACCCGAAGGACGTGAAGATCGAAGGGGTGGTGTTCAGCCACTTCGTCATGACGAACGGCCAGGTGATCGACACGCTCAAGGACGCGATGAAGGCGCAGGAGGATTTCGAGGTCATCGCGGTCGTCGACGACAAGTTCATCCCCGTCCGCGGCTACGGGAAGGCGGCCAACCTCGCCGGCGTCCCGGCGGTCCCGGAGATGGGCAAGATCAGCTTCGGGTTCGGCTACAGCCTGCGCAAGCGCATCAAGGCCTGGGCCTACCAGCGGCGGGCGGTCGGGGCGGACGGCAAGCCCATCGAGGAGAAGGGGCTCGAGGGCCCGCCGCTCGCGCGCCACCTCTGGCACGACAAGACCACGATCGTCTACGTCGTCGAGAACGGCGTGAGGTGGGCGTACGTCTTCACGGGAAGCTTCAACAACTCGAACAACTTCCACAGCGCCGAGCTGCAGATCATGGGCCGCTTCCGCGCGGACTCGCCGATGGTGGCCGCGATCCGCGACAGCATCGTGAAGACGGCCGAGAGCGAGCGCGACCACGCGGTCTGGCTTGACCGGGCGCTCCTGCGGCACACGCTGGCGCGGCTGATCGGCCACAGCCCGCTCGAGATCTCGCTGGCGGGGCTGCGGGCGATCACTGACGCGATGAAAGGCGACGTCTCGGGCGTGGGCCGCGAGCTGACGAAGGCCTTGGCGGCCGGCACCAGCCTGGTGCAGGACACCATCGCCCCCGAGCTCGCGCGGGCCAACATCGCGCGCTTCATGGAGCTGCTGAACTGGTACGGCGGGGCCAAGAAGCCGCCGCTGAACATGCAGCGCGCGATCGCCGCGGCGGCGGTGCTCGCCTACCCCGACATGTCCGCCTACGAGAAGAAGGTCCTGATCAACTCCTTCCTGTGGGAGGACATCCCCGATTCGGAGATGGAGCGGCAGACCGGCGAGGCGTGGCGCGCCCTCGGTCTCAAGGACGAGATGCCCGCGCGGAAGGAGCGTTCCTAGCGCTAGGCAGTTTCCGGCGGCGGTGCCGTTTTACCTCTTGACCCGTCGGCGCATCCCCCCTTACCCTAGGGGAGCCCCGGGTTCGGCATGCCAGCGAGGTCTCCCATTGAAGATCCCAGGTTCCGCCGGGTTTCTCTGGCGATCGGCGCCTGTCTCGTGGCCGGCGGGGCCGTCGTAGGCCTGGTTCAACACCGGGAACCCGAGACGCGCGGGCCGGCGTTTCCGGCCCGGATGGCGGCTATGGCTCCGGTCCTCGACCCGGCGCGGTCGTCGTTGAGACTCGGCACGCCCCCCGCCGCCTTCGACTCGCGGATCACGGACGATCCGCTGAGCCTTGACGACTTCATCTCCCTGCTGGAGGCTCGGGTCCCGAAGCCCCTGGCCGAAAAGTTCGCGCGGGAGTTCATGAAGGAGCCGGTGCTCCGGGAGGCCTGGAAGCAGTATCGCAAGAAGCGGGGATCGAAAGGCAAGGGAAGCGAGTTCGTTGACTTCGTGACGCGGCTGCCCAAGTTCCGCCAGTTGGTCGGGAAGTTCCTCGGCGATCCGGCGTTCAAGGCCGCCTTCGCCGAGATCGCCAAGACTCCGAAGCTCGATGCCGTGATCCGCGAGGGGATGGGAGCTTTGACCCGGTTCCCGGGTGCCGGTCCGGTCGACAAGGAGGCGCTCGCGCGCGAGTGGGAGCGCAAGGCTCGGAGCGGTTCGATTTCCAGCGCGAGCTCGGCGGCTCCGACCGTCTCGAGGAGGATGACTCCCGCCGTGGAGAGCTCCGCGAACTCGCCCGCGGGCGGCGGCTCGGGCGGGAGCGGCTCGAGCGGAGGCGGGCAGCAGTCCATGACGAGCCAGGGCCTGGGAGACGGTGCCCATCCGGTCGAGACGAAGCTGGTGGAGCTGAAGGCCGCGGGCTCCGGCAGGTCGGACGACGGCTGGAAGGCCGAGGAGACGGGCGGCTACGTCCGGCGCATCCTGCGCTGGCTCGAGGAAAACGGCTACCGGGACCAGCGCCGGGCCATCGAGGCGCTGCTCGGACAGGAGGATTTCTGGGGGGCCTGTTTCATGAGCGGCCACTATGAGCTGTGCCGCCAGGGCTGCGAGATCGCGCGCGTGGACGGCAGCTCCTGCGTGGCGGCCAGCAAGTGGGAGGCGTGCAAGGGCGGAGGCCGGTCCAACGTCCGGTGCATCCAGGAGTGCGTCACGCGCTACGCGGGGCAGGGCTGCGCCGACGAGGCGGCCTGGCAGGCCGAGTGCGCGCTCGGCGCCGCGATCATCGCCTGCGAGTTCTGCTCCGCCGCGTATGACTACGGCCCGGAGGAGTGCGACCCCGCGGGCAACTGCTGGGTGCGACTTGGCTGCCACGGCGGGGGCTCGGGCGGGAGGCGGCAGACGGCCGTCGCCGCGCCGGCCGAGGAGACCTGCGACGCGGAATGCCAGGCCAGGATCGTGGCGGATGCCTTGGCGACCGCGACGGCGGAGTGGGACGCGAAGCAGGCGGCGCGGGACGCGGAATGGGAATCCGTTCTGGCCGAGCGGGACCGGCGGCTCAAGGAGCTTCAGTTCACACTTGACCAGCTGAAGGCTCGCGGCGATAGCAACCAGAAGGACGGCGGGGACGGCGGCAAGAACGACAAGAACAAGGATGACTCCAAGCCCCGCGAGCGCGGCTTTCTGGAAACCGCCGGAGAAGTCACGGGGAAGCTTCTGGACTACCTCATTCCGGGCGAGGGCCGCGGAGCCGAGGAGGCCCTGAAGTCGATGGGCCGGTGGGGGGACGAGAACGTCGTCAAACCGATCGCCGACGGCTTCAACGCGACGGTGAACATGTTTACGGGTCTGTTCCGGAAGTGACGGCAGAGCCGCGGCCGTCGACGGCGCCGGACGGGTCTCCGGCGCCTGCGCGCAGGTCCGGCGCGGCGCTCGCGGCGGGCCTCGTCCTCGCGGCGTTGGCGGGGCTCTGGCTCGTCGGCAGGCTCGCGGGCGGACGCAGGCCGGACGAGCTGGCGCTCGCCATGCCCGGCGGCGAGGCTCGGCTGCCCTCCCCGCGCCTCGGCGCTCCGGAGCCGGCGCTCGCGATCCTGCCGGCCGCGGAGGGGGAGCCCGAGCTCATCGACGCCCTGAGCCTGGAGGAATTCCTCGACCTCCTCGAAAAGCGCGTTCCCCCGGACGTCGTCAAGGGAGTCTCCGAGGAGCTCGCCTCCCGACCCGCGATCGTCGACGCGTGGCGGCGTTACGTTCGCAAGCGCGGCAAGAAAAACGACGCCCGCGAGATCCTGGACGTGCTCGCCCGTCTCCCGCAGTTCCAGGCGGCCGTCGCCAAGCTCGGCTCCGATCCCCGGGTCAGCGCCGCGTTCGCGGACCTGCTGAAAGACCCGCGGATCGAGGCGACGGTCAGGCCGGACCTCGAGCAGGGACCGGCAGGGGCCAGCCCGGTGGCCATCGCCCGGGAATGGCAGCGGCTGGCCAAGTCCGGCGTGCGCGTCGCGGACTCGACCTTCATGAGCGGGGGCGGCCTCGGTCCGGGCGAGTCCCGGAGCGGCGCGCTCAACCTGAAGCTCGACCGGGAACGGAGGTCCAAGGCGGGCCCCGAGGCACACGACGTGGGGCCTCTGGACCAGGCCTTCAAGACCAGGCAGGTAGGAGACGGCGACACCAGCGCGGAGCAGACCTACCGCGACGCGGACCGGAAATGGATCACGAAGTTCCTCGCGGCCCTGAAGCCGGACTCCGCCCGGATCGCCATCCAGACGCAGTTGGAGTCGGGTGGCGACGATCTCTGGGGCGCGTGCTTCGCCAGCGGCAATTTCGCGCTCTGCCGCTCGGTGTGCGATCAGGTGCCGGAGGCGCGGTGCGAGAACAAATCGGCGTATGAGGCCTGTCGGAGCTCCGGTCTGCGAGGTCCCCTCGATTGCGTCCGCGCCTGCTTGGACGGCGGGCCCGAATCCTGCGAGGACCAGATCGACGGTCGCGAGTGGCAGGCGCTGTGCAAGACAGGCAACGCTTCTCCGCCCCTGAGCCAGGCCGAGTGCCCGAGCTCGCTGGACTGGGGGCCCCAGGTCTGCGACTCCGGGGGATGCTGGCAGCCGAGCGGAAGCCTCGGCGGCGCGGCGCGTAGCGGGCCTTCCGCCGCCGGGACGGGCACAGCGACCGCGACGGGAGGCGCGACCGGGACGACGGCCACGGGCTCCCGGACGAACACCGCGACCGCCACGGCGACCCGGACCGCATCGTCCACGCGGACCCGGACCAACACCGGGACGGCGACGCGGACCGGCACGGGCACCGGAACGGGGGGGTGCTACCTGTGCAGCGTCGCCTGCATGACGCCGGACCCGTGTCCGGTCTGCGGGCCCGGAAAACGGCACGGCGCGTGCCAGAACGATTTCTACAGCTCGAGCTTTCTCTCGGGTTCGAGGCAGTGCGTCGGCCGGCCTGCGCACGCGGTCTGCAACGGCAGGGTCGTCTGTTCGGCGACCGGGGCGGGCCGCTGCGGCGGGAATTGAGGGGACCGGGCGGATCCCCCGCGACCGGCGAGGCGCTTACTTCTTCTTCCTCAAGACGGTGTTGGGTGTGCCCGCGTTGGGGTCTTTGGCTTTCGCTTCCTTCAGGATGGAGAGCGCCTCGAAGGCGTCTTTGGCGCGAGTCATCTTCCAAAAGAGATCCTTTTGCGCCCGGTTGGCCTCCCGGTCCCTTCGTTGGCGGTCGAGGATCGCCTGGATCTGTTTGCCCTCGGCGCTGTCGGTCCGGATCGGCTCGCCTCCTTTGCGCCGGATCTGGTTGCCGTTGGAGAAGGTGTAGTCCGGATTCCCGCGGACCTTCTTCCAGACCTTGGCGCGCTCGGCCGCGGTCTCGGGGCGGCGGGACTTCGGAGCCTTCGCCGCGGAGCTGTTGGAGGAGGGCTCCTCCTCCGGTTCCGCGCGCGCCCGGAAATCCGCGATCATCTCGATGATCGGCGAGCTCTCCGGGTCGTCGGGCCGGAGGAGCGTTCCGTCCTTGCGGCTGTAGAGCCTGCCGTCCGGAAACCGGTAGCTCTCATCCGGAGCGGCCCTCGCCGGCTCCGGGCTTCCTTCCTCGGGCCGGGGGCGGGCTCGTGGGGAGGGCTCGGTCTCGGCTGAGCCCTGGGCGGCCCGCTCGAAGGCCGGAGTTTCGGCGTCCTTCGAGCCGCCGTAGACGATACGGTTGGGCGTTCCCACGCCGTGGCCCTTTTCCCGGGCTTCTTGAAGGATCCGCTCGGCCTCGGCGGCGTTCGCCGCTCCGGTGAGCCGGCGGAAGAACTCCTCTTGCGCCGCGTTCTCTTCCCGGTCGCGCCGCTGCCGCGCCAAGATCCGCTCGATCTGCAGCCCCTCGTGGCTCCTGGGATCGATGAACGTGCCGTCATCTCTCCGGATGCGGTTGCCGTTGGAGAACGCCAGCGGGTCGCACGCGCCGTCCGCCGGCGGCGCGGTCTCCAGCGGGCACGGGGGCAGGCCCGCCTCGCTCGCTTCGCTTGCGCGCGCGTGCGCCGAGGACCATAGGCTCACGGCAAGGAGAAGGCGCGAGATTGCCTGGGTCAAGTCTCAGTCTCCTGAGCCGAGGATATCCCCCGCGCGGGAGTTGCGCAATGGCTCAACCGGCACCAATCGGAGCTCACTCGGAAACGACGATCGGCGTGTCCGGCTCGCGATCGTCAAGGAGCTCCGCAGGACAGCGCCCCCCGCTTCGGCAGGCCGCCACGCAGGAGCTCCAGAGCTCCGCGACCCGGCACGCGCCGACCACGTCGCAGACGCCGTAGCGCTCGCAAGCTTCCTCCAGCGTCGCTCGCTCCCGAGGGGGCATCACGGCGAACGCCGAAGGCCAATAGGCTCTCGCGGCCCGCTCGCCGATCGCGCGCCGGAAGCGCTCGAGCCGCGGCCCGACGTCGTGGGCGCCTTGGCCGGGTCGGGCGTCCGGCCCGTGCCGAGCGCCCGCGACCCCTCCGCCTTCGCCGAGGCCGGCCAGGGCGACCTCGCCGTCGGCGCTCACGCTCGCGTAGCCGTCGAGCGCCCGGGCCACGCGACGGTCGCGGACCGCGGCGGCCGCCGCCTCGCGGAAACCGGGATCGTCGCGGAACTCCGCCAGCAGCTCGCGGAAGTCCGCCTGAGCGACCAAGGCACGGACGAGATCGCTCGCCGGCGCGCGGTCGCCGCCGGCCCTGCGCAGCTCCTTCAGCGCGTCCGTCAGGGCGGGGCGGGCGGCGAACGCGTCGAGGAAGCGGTCGGTCGCGGGCGTGCGCCCGCGCCGCGCGAGGATGCCCAGAAACTCCGCCACGGTGGCTTCCTCCGCCGCCGGCTCCGAGAGCCACATCGCGGTGTCGGGCTCCGCCTTGCGGGCCGAGTCGAGGGGCCGCGCATCGGGCGGCGACACGACGGGGAGACCCGGAGCCGCTTCGCTCGCGGAGAATGCCGGGGGCGTGCGGGCGCTCCGGCAGGAGCGGAGGCCCGCCAGCGCGCCGAGCATCAAAAGGATCGCCAGCCAGCCGGTTCGTCGACGCACGCGACAGTATGGTCCCCGGAGCTCGAGCCTGTCAACGGACCGCGGCTCCAAGTTTCCCCGGTGCCCTGGGAACGGAGTAACGCAGAGGTACGCAAAGGAAAGTGACGGAAAGGCACGCAGAGGACTGAAGATCAAAGACGGTTGACGATCCGCTGTATGCCATCCCGTAGGT
>JACQPK010000258.1 GCA_016207565.1 Elusimicrobiota bacterium | reverse complement strand
GTCCGGGTCGATGATCATGAACTTCTCGCCTTTGTAGTCCCCGGGGTGGATGCACTCGACGGGACACACGTCCACGCAGGCGGCGTAGACTTCGCCGAGACACTTCTCGTTGATCACATGGGCCATGCTGTCAGTCTCCTTGGTGTGGGACTCAGGGAATTGCTAGACTCGCCGCCTCAGTTCGCGTTCAGGGCGTCGAGGATGCTCAGATTGGGCGTCGGAACGCGGTCGCGATCCTGCTTGGGCGGCACGTTCCAGCCGAGGTTGCTGTCGGACGGCATCTCGAGCGGCGCGGCGAAGATCACCTGCTGCCGGCTCACGCCGAGACTCGAACGATGGAACTTCACCGAATTCGTCTGCGCGTCGAAGACGGTCGCCTGCACCAGGTGCAGGATGCCGCTCCCGTCGCGGTCGGCCGCTTGGACGACGTCGCCGATGCGGCGGCACCTGGCGTCGGCCTTCACGCGGACCGCGCCCTCGATGCGCTCGGTGGTCGTACGCAACTCCACCCATACTTCGCGGAAACGAGGCGGCTCTTGAGGCTCGGGGTTTGAACGGTTCACAGTCCCTCCCGGAACGCGGTCCGAAAAGCGATTTTAGCTTTTTGCGCCGATTGTGTCAAACCGCCGTGATCCTCGCGCTTTTTTCGCCGGGCCTCGCGCTGGCGCAGGCGGTCGGGACGTCGACCGCCCCGGTACGGCCGGGCCCGCCCGGAGGGGAGTTGTCGTTGCCGCGCACCCTGCTCAAGCCCTGGCAGGGCTTCCCCTGGCGTATGACCGGCAGCATGTCGCTCAACTGGCGCGGCGTGGGCCCGAAGCGTCCCGAGTTCGAGACCCAGATCCAGCACCAGCTGTTCTTGGCCGACCTGTACTTCGCGTTCCTCGGCCCGGCGCTCGACGGCGTGCCGTTCCGCATGGAGCTCAACATGCCGACCGGCGCCCAGGGGCAGGCCAGCCTCTACCAGATGTACTTCCAGTACAAGCGCTTCGAGGACTGGGACTTCCACTTCGGGAAGTTCCTCGTGCCCTACGGCCGCTACAACGAGCTCTACCGGCCCGACATGTTCCTCACGGTGACCCGGCCGCTCCTCTACGCGTCGCCCGACAGCCTCGATCTGGTCGTGCGGCACAGCTCGCCGCGTCCGCCGTTCAGCTCCGGCTACACCGACGTCGGCGCGCGCGCGAGCTATTACCCGCCGTGGAACTCGCCGGTGGCCCCGAGCGAGGTGACGCTCTTCGTGGTCAACGGCCTGGGCGAGGCCTCCAACCGCTCGCGGACGTTCCCGCGCCCGGACAACCTCGGCATCCCTCCGCCGCCGGCCAACGGCAAAGTCATCGACTTCGGCCACGAGAACAACAACCTCGCCGACAACAACAACGACAAGGCGGCCGGCGGACGCCTCGTGTACGCGGTCGGTTCGCTGGACCTGCCGTGGCCGATCCCCGAAGGCAAGCGCGACCTCTCCGGCCTGAGTCTCGGATTCTCGATGATGAGCGGCCTCTACGACCTGGAGGCCGAGAACCGCTACCACCTCGTCGGCGTGGACATGGCCTTCGAGTACGAGGGCTATAACATCTCCGCCGAGTACACCTACAGCTTCCAGAACCTGCACAGCCCTTTCGCGCTCGTCGGCTCCAGCACCACGGTCCAGCCGACGGTGCTGGTCAAGGACTTCGAGTCGCTCCAGGGCTACTTCGTCCAGGCGTCGTTCCCGCTCTTGCGCCGCCCGAGGCGCGGCAAGCGCCTCACCGCGGTCTTCGTGTTCAATCAACTCTTCCGCCGCGGCCCCCTCCTGACGCTCTACAACAACCAGCTCATCAACGGGACGTTGTTCCCGTCGGTGGCGGCCTATGTCGACACCTCGCCGCGGCTCTCGACGCGGATGGACAAGTTCACCTTCGGGCTCAACTACCAGCTCACCGATCACTTCGCGTTGAAAGGCGAGTACTCGTACTGGTTCATGGGGCGCGCGGCGCCGACCATCGGCGCCATCGACATCTACCAGGGCGCGTTCTCCATCGTGTCGAGCTTTTGATGATCTGGACCGCGACGCTCGCCGCCGCCTGTCTCGCCGCCGAGGGGATCCCCGACGTCCGCAAGGCCCCGCCCGCGGTCTTCCCGTCGACGATCACCGCGCGCGGCAAGGCATGGCGCTACGAGCTCTACGACGTGCGCTTCCCGTCGCCGGTCAAGAGCCGCTTCGAGGCCAACGACACCGTGTGGGCGACGTTGTATAAGCCCCGCGTGCCGCGCGCCAAGCCCGCCGCGGTCCTCCTCCTGCCCGTGATGGCGGCGCCGAACGACTGGATCGAGGAGCGCTTCGCCCTCCTGCTCGTCGCCCAAGGCTACACGGTGCTGCAGCTCGAGCTGCCGTTTCAGTTCCGGCGGATCCCGGGCAAAGGCGTGCTGAGCGGGCAGGTCTTCTTGGCGCGGCGCTCGGACCCGCTCCGCCGCAACTTCACGCAGGCGGTGCTCGACGCCCGGCGCGCGCTCGACTGGCTGAGGGGCTCCGGCCTCGTCGAGCCTCAGCGGATCGCGGTCGTCGGCATCAGCCTGGGCGCCCTGGTGGGGTCCACGCTCCTGTCGGTGGACCCGACCCCGGCCGGAGGGCTGCTCCTCTTGGGCGGAGCGGATTTCCCGAGCATGATCATGAACGGCCAGATGACCCGCGAGTTCGCCTCCCGGACCGGGCTGCACGAGGACGCCCTGCGGGGGGCGTTCCGCGGGCTCGATCCCATGGACTTCCGGGAGCAGAACCGGGGAAAGCGCGTGTTTCTCGTCAACGTGAGAAACGATCTGGTCATTCCGCTTCCCAACGCCTTGAAGCTGAAGGAGTCGTTTCCGGACTCCCGGCAGCTCCTCTTGCCGCTGGGGCACTACACCGCGATGCTCCACCTCCTCTGGATGCCTGCCTACGCCTCTTGGAAGGTGGGGGCGCTGTTGCCGGAATGATGCCGAAAACCTTGACAATATCGGGGACCCGCCCCATACTAGGGTCAGGGACTCCAGGGAGGCCCGGATGAGCCAGGATTCGAAGTGGAACGTGTTCAGGGTGGTCGCCGCGGTCCTCTTTCTCGGGATGGTCGGGGCCATGAGCTGCGGACCGCAAGGGGACACCGGCGGCGGCGACAAGACCAAGCCGAAGGGCACCAGCGGTCCCTGCGGCTGAGCCCCAAGCCGACGATCTGAGCGAAGCACGACGCCGAGCCGCACGCGCCTTGCCGGCGCGCGCGGCTCGGCGTTTTAGCGCTGGGGCTGGACGGGCGGGAGTCCCTGCAAGGCGGGGTTCTGCTGGAGGATCTGGTTCATGACTTCTTTCTCGTCGACCTTCTTGCCCGTGAAACTCGAGGCGAGGGCCGGCGGGAGTCCGGCGGCCCTGACGAAACGCTCGAGGAGCCTGATCGCGGTGCTGTCTTTGGTCAGGTAGTTCGTAAACGACTTGAGCACGTCGCCGGGGGCGTTGGCGGCGAGGTCGGTGACGTAGCCGCGCATGGCGGGATTCTGCGAATATTTTCCGATCATCTTGGCGAGGTTGGGCGATGACGCGACCTGGAAGGCGAACTTCACCGGGTTGCGCTCCTGCCAATAGTCGTCGCGCGCCTTCCGGAGCTCGGGGTACGTGACCCACTCCTTGCCCCACTCGTACACGATGGGATGCTTGGTCTGGTACTTGATCGTGAAGTTGCGGAACCAGGACTCGTGCCTGCGCGCGGCCTCCGCTAGGCCGATCGCGGCGTGGCCTTTCGCGTCCGCGGTCGGAGGCGCGGCCGGGCGGACCGGCGGCGGGCTCGCGATCCCGAAGGTCTTCGGAGGCGGCGGGGCTTGGACCGCTACCGGGGCCACGGCGACGGGCTCCGGATCGGGCGCGGGAGCGGCGGCCATGTCGAGGCCCTCCGCGTCCGGTGCGGGGGGCTCCCGGGTCAGATACACGCCGATGGAGATCGCCATGCCGACGAGCAGCACCGCCATGGCGGCGCCGATGGCGGCGCTCGATCGTCCGGCTCCCTGCTCTTCCTCCTGCTCTTCCTGGGGCTCGTTGGGCTCCACGTCGCCTACAGTATGGACGGGCCGAAAGCCGCTGTCAACTCCTGGGGACCATGGTTCCGATCCTGTGTAGCATCGGCGGCTACGACGTCCGCGCCTACGGGGTCTTCGCTCTTTTGTGCTTAGGGGCGGCCGCGGCCTATTTCTACCGCTACCGGCGCGAGATCGGGATCTCCGGGGCCACCGTGCTCGACCTCGCGCTCGGGACCGGGATCGGCGGCGTGATCGGGGGCCGGCTGGGCGCGTTCCTGCTGTATTCCCCGGAGTGGGGCCGGCAGGCCTTCCTCGACAGCGGGTTCTCCTTCTTCCAAGGGACCTGGGGGGCGCTCGCGGGCTTCCTCCTCGTCGGACGGCTGCGCGGCTTGGATCTCGGGCGCTTGTCCGACTACGCCGCCGTCGCCGGACCCCTGGGCCACGTCTTCGGCCGGCTCGGCTGCTTCCTAGGCGGCTGCTGCCACGGGCGCCCGACCGACCTCCCGTGGGGGGTGCGTTTCCCGGCGGAGAGCCGCGTGGCCTCCGGCTTGGAGGGCGTTCCCGTGCACCCGACGCAACTCTACGAGGTCGGGCTCGACCTCGCGCTCGCCGCCCTCCTCCATCGCGCGCTCAGGCGCCGGGTGGCGGCGGGGCGCGCCCACGATGGGTCCCTTTTCCTGTGGTACTTCATCGCCTACGGCGTCGCCCGATTCGGCCTGGAATTCCTCCGGGACGACCCGGGGGCGCTGGGCGGCGCGCTTTCGACGGCTCAGTGGATGGCGGTTGCGCAGGTGGTCGTAGCGGGGGTCTGGGCGGCCCGGCTGCGAAACAAAATTGTGACAGCCCATGAGGTATAATTCGCGCGGTGCTGCGAGCCACGATTCCTTACTCGCGTGCCGCGGCGCTATTGCGCCGCGGCCGGCTTCTTGCTCTGCTGATGGCCGGGCTCGCCTCGGGGGCCCATGCCGCCTCGTTCTCCGACGTCTTCCCGGGCGCTAGGTCCATGGGAATGGGGCAGGCGTATACCTCGGTGGCCGACGACCTGTCCGCCATGTGGGTCAACCCGGGAGGCCTGGCCGGCACCGATTTCACCGCGATCGGCGGCTCCGTCGGAAGGATGTTCGGCGATCACGGCCCCCTCGCGTTCTACGCGGCCAACTACGCCCGCCCGTTCCCGCTGCGCGAGGAATCCGTCGTCGGCTCCGGCTACTTCGCGCTCCGCGAGAGCGCGGGGTCCCGCAACAAGGGCGGCGACCGGGACTCCTTCTATCTCCACTATTCCGAGCCGGTCAAGCTTCCGCAGCTATACCTCACGCGGCCGCTCAAGGCGGGCGCCAACCTCAAGGTCGTCGCGATCGACGGCGGCTCCAAGGGAGCCAAGACGACCCTCGGCCTCGACGCCGGCGTGCTGGCGGAG
>JACQPK010000267.1 GCA_016207565.1 Elusimicrobiota bacterium | reverse complement strand
GCGGGGGCGGAGCGGCGACCGGCGGCGGGGGCGGCGCGGCCGGCGGCGTGACCGGGAGCGGCAGCGCGGCGGGGACGGCCTCGGTCGAGAGGCGCACGGATGCCGTCGAGGCGGCGGCCTCATAGCCCGGCAGCGCGCCCGGGGCGGTCGTCGAGACGGCGACGGCGGGGGCGGTGCTGTCGGCGACGGGCTGCGCGAGCGCGGCTCCGGCGAGGAGCCACGGCAGCGCGGCCGCGCTCATTCGACGGCGTGGGGCTTGGACTCGGCCCAGCCCGCGGGCGTGATGCGGACGAACTCGGCGTTGCGCCAGAGCGCGCGAAGGTCGGGCGCGCCGGAGTAGCTCATGCCGGATCGGAGGCCGCCGTCGAGCTGCTTGAGGACCTCGGCCGCCTTGCCGCGGTAGGGGACGAGCGCCTCGACGCCCTCGGGGACGATCTCCGAGAGCTGCTCGGCCTCGAACTCCGCGGCGCCTTCCTTCTGCCGGCGGGTGACGGTCGCGGCCAAGGACGCCATGCCGCGGTAGGCCTTGTACTTCATGCCTTTGCGGACGACGGTCCAGCCCGGGCTCTCGTCGGAGCCGGCGAGGAGGCTGCCGACCATCACGCACGAGGCGCCGCCGGCGAGCGCCTTCACGATGTCGCCGGAGTCGCGGATGCCGCCGTCGGCCGTGATCGGGATATCGCGCTCGCGCGTGATCCGGGCGCACTCGAGCACGGCGGAGAGCTGAGGCACGCCCGAGCCGGTCACGATGCGCGTCGAGCACGTCGCGCCGGGCCCGACGCCGATCTTCACGCCGTCGGCGCCGGCCGAGGCGAGATCGCGCGCCCCTTCCCACGTGGCGACGTTGCCCGCGACCAGCTCGGTCTTGGGCCACTTCGCCTTGATCCTCTCGACGGCCGCGATCACGTGGTCGGCATGGCCGTGGGCCACGTCGAGGACGAGCACATCCGCGCCCGACTCCAGGAGCGCCGCCGTCCTCTCGAGGTAATCGCCCACCACCCCGATGGCGGCGCCGACGAGCAGCCGGCCCTTCTTGTCGAGCGAGGCGACGGGGTGGCGGCGCTTCTTCATCAGGTCCTTGGCGGTGATGAGGCCCTGGACCTGGCCCGAGGCGTCGACGACCGGCAGCTTCTCCACTTTCGCGGCCGAAAGGATCCTCTCGCACTCGGCGAGGCTCGCCCCGGGTTTGACCGTGACGACCTTGTCGGTCATGACCTTCGTGACGGACTCGCCGTCGGAGCCCCTCGGCAGGAACTTGAGATCGCGGGTCGTGACGATGCCGACGAGCTTCTTCTTCGCGTCGACGACGAGGAGGCCGCCCACCTCCCAGCGGCGCATGAGTTCTCGCGCGCCGGCGACCGTGTCCGTGGGCGAGAGCGTATACGGTCGCTCGATGACGATGCCTTCGGCGCGCTTCACCTTCGCGACCTCGGCGCACTCCTCCTCGATCGTCAGGAAACGGTGGATGATGCCCAGGCCGCCGAAGCGGGCCATCGCGATCGCCATCTCCGCCTCGGTGACCGTGTCCATGTTCGCGGAGACGATCGGGAGGTGGAGCGAGATCCGCCGCGAGAACCGTCCCGTCGTGTCGACGTCCTTGCGCGAAACGATCGGGGACCGCTGGGGGACGAGGAGGACGTCGGAGAAGGTGTAGGTCTCGCGGAGCGGACCCGCCGATCTAGGGGCCGCGACCTGGGCGACGCGCGCGGCGCCGTTGCGGGCGTGTTTCATGGGGCCCCATTATATGCCCTTCAGAGACCCGAGGGAAGGTGGTTGGGTGGAGGGCGGATGATCGCCTTCCACGGCAGCTCGACGCTGGCTCCCTCGGGATCCAGCCACCGGAGGTTGCCGGTCATCCGGCGGCCCCGGCGGACCCCGTCGAAGTGGACGAGGTGGCCGCTCGGCGCTTGGAGTTCCGCGGACCAGCGCACGGCGTCGCCTTCGCGCTCGACGCGGTACACGCTAGGCGAGAAGCCGGCGGTGAGGTATTCCAGCGCCGCGAAACGCTTGCGGCCGAAGACGAGCAGATCGGTAGTCCAGAGGCCTTCGGGAACGGCGTCGCGTTCGACGAGGAGCTTCCACGCGGTCCCCTCGAGCAGGGGCTCCGGACGGGACGCCCAGACGGGGTCGAGGGCCAAGAGCATCAGGACCGCGGGGGCCAGCATTGCGGAAATATGATAACGCCGGCCTCCATTCCCACGAGCGGCGCCCGCGTCAAACTTGTGCCTTGGCGATGTGAAGGTCTATACTGGCCACTCGCCATGAGACTGCCCCTCACGTCGTTCGTCCTGCCCAACGGGCTGCGCGTGGTCGTCGCGACCGACCGGTCGAGCCCCACGGTCGCGGTCTCGGTCACCTACCGCGTCGGCTCCAGGGACGAGCGGTCCGGCAAGGCGGGCTTCGCGCACCTCTTCGAGCATCTCATGGCCCAGGGGACCCGCAACCTGAGGCCGCGCGAGATCTCCGCGCTCATCGAAGGCAACGGCGGCGTCCGCAACGCCTACACGATGAAGACGAACACGACCTACCACTCGGTCGTGCCGACCGCGGCGCTGGAGCTCGTCTTGTGGGCCGAGGCCGACCGCATGCACACGCTGCACGTCGACGAGCGGGCGCTCGCGCTCGAGAAGCAGGTCGTCCTCGAGGAGATGCGGCGCTCGTACCTGAACCAGCCCTACCGCCGCGCGCAGACGGAGGGGATGGGCGAGGCGGTATTCGACCTCTGGGAGAACCGGCACGCGACGATCGGCGACGCCGCCGATATCCGCGACGCGCGTCTCGACGACGTGCGCGCTTTTTACCAGGCGCACTACGCGCCCAACAACGCGGTGGTCGCGCTCGCCGGGGACATCGGCGCCCACCAGACGCGCAGGCTCATGCGCAAGTACTTCGGCCGCGTCCCGTTTAGACCCGTCGAGCCGTCGCGGGATCTCACGGAGCCGCCGCTCACGCGCGACCGCCGCATGGACTTCCCCGACCCGCTCGCGAAGCTGCCGCGGCTGATGGTGGCGTGGCGCGCCCCCGACCGCGGCTCGCGCGACTTCTGGGCGCTGACGATCCTGGCCGAGCTCCTCGCGGGCGGCGAGGAGAGCCCGCTGTATTGCGACCTCGTGCGCGAGGCGAAGCTCGCCTTGTCGACGAGCGCGGCCATCCCGTGGTGGACGCACCACACGAACGCGCGCGGCCCGGACGCCTTCGGCATCGACGCCTTGCTGCGCGACGGCGCCTCGGCCGACGCGGCCTTGAAGCGCCTCGACGGCTTCATCAAGCGGCTCTCGGCCCGCGGCCCTTCCGAGTCGGAGGTGGAGCGCGCGAAGACCCAGCTCGAGTTCCAGTGGCTGCACGGCCTTCAGTTCCAGCTCGAGCGCGCGCGGACGCTCAGCTCCTACGCCGCGCTGATCGGCGACCCGCGCCGCTTGGCGTTCGACCTCCAGGCGCTCGCGTCGATCCGGCGGCCGGAGGTCGCGGCCGCCATGCGCCGCTGGCTGCCGGTGCCGGGCCGCGGGATCGTCGCCGTCCGGCCGGTGAAGCCTTCGGCTCCCGAAGAGGAGCCGCCGACGCCGCCGATCCCCGAGGCCGCGCCCCGGGCGCGGGGCGAGGCCCCTCCGCCGGTCGGCCCGGCGAAGCCCCCGCGCTCGCCCAAGATACACCGGTTCCGGCTCCGCAACGGGCTGTCGGTGCTGTTCGTTCGCGACGCGAAGCTGCCGCTCCTCGAGCTCCGGCTGTCGATGCCGGCGGGAAAGCTCGCCGAAGGGCCGCGGGACTCCGGGGTCTCCGAGGGCGCGGCCTCGCTCTTGTTCAAAGGGGTGGCGGGGCTGGACGCCGCCTCGATCGCCCGCGCCTTCGCCCGCATGGGGTTCTCCGTCGGCGTCGAGAGCCGTAGAGAGCTCGCGGTGCTGTCGGCCTCCGGGCTGGCCCGTTCCGCCGAGCCGTTCCTCCGCTTGCTGAACCGCCTGCTGACCGAGGCCTCCTACCCCGAGCGCGAGGTCGCCCTCTGGCGCGAGCAGACGCTCGAGCGCATGCGCCAGGTCCGCCTCGACCCCGACTTCCTCACGGGGGAGGCCATGAAGAAGGCGCTCTACGGGGACCACCCGTACGGACGGCCGTTCCCGTCGGACGCCGAGCTCTCGGCCATCCAGGGGGCGAGCCTGCGGGCGTACCACCGCCGCGCGTTCAGGCCCGGAGGCGCAACGCTGGTGTTGGTGGGCGACCTCGCGCCGGAGACGGCGCGCCGCCTCCTCGATCGCTGCCTCGGGGACTGGCCCGAGAGCGTCCCTCCGCCGCTCCCTCCGCCGGTCCCGGCCGCGGCCGCCGGAGCGCCGCGGCTCTTGGCCCGGAGCGGCTCGCGGCAGGTGAACCTGAGCCTCGCGCAAGCTTTGCCCGTGACCTCCATGGACGAGGACTATCCGGCGTTCGTGGTCATGAACCACATCCTCGGCGGCAGCTCGACCTCGCGGCTATTCTTGAACCTGCGGATCGACAAGGGCTACACCTACGGCTCCTACGCGCGCGCCGCGACTCTGAGCCGGTGCGCGACCTGGGTGGCCAGCGCGGAGACGCGAGGCGAGGTGGCCGCCGCCGCGCTCGGCGAGATGCGCGGCGAGGTCGACCGCATCCGCGAGCGGCTCGTGCCCGCCTCCGAGCTCGACGCGGCGAAGCGGCACCTCGCGGGCGTGTTCGCGATCCGCCTGGCCTCGCTCGAAGGGCTCGCCGGGATGCTCTGGAAGCTCGAGGTGGACGGGCTGCCCCCCGAGCGCGAGCTCGCGCGCTATGTGAAGCGCTTGGAGGCGGTCACCGCCGAGGACGTCCGCCGCGTGGCTCGCCGCGTCTTCTCACCCGAGGCGATGGTCGCGATCGCCGTCGGCGAGGCGCGCGATCTCGAGAGCCTCAACGGGGCCCGCAAGCCGCCCGCCGCCGGTGAGCGCAGGCTCGCGCGGTCCGTCGGGGCCCAGTAGCAGCGGGACGGACACGGCGCGCACCGCCGGGTCGCGAAAACGGAACACCGCCGCGTCCCACGCGTTGTGGGCGAAGCTCAGGCCGTAGACCAGCGCGGCCGACAGCCGGAAGGCCAGGCCGAGCTCGTCGTTGTCCCACCACGAGGCGAAGAGCCAGTCGACCGTGTCGATGTGGGCGCTGCGATAGCCCAGCAGGACCGGCACGAGGCCGATCGCGAACAGGGCGGCGAAGGCGGTCGCCGGGGTCCAGGCCCGCCGCCCGAGCCCGTCGGTCGAGTGAACGACCATCCGGGTGCAGAGCCCGGTCGCGACGACGTAGTGCTGCACGGCGATGAGTAGCGCGGTGCGCTCCGGATGCGGGCCGAGCAGCGCGAAGGCGCTGACGGCGGCCAGCGTGAGCACGTACAGCAGCTTCGGCCAAGAGGGCCGGCCTTCGGCGCGCTCGTTGACGGCCACCCAGGCGGCCAGCGTGAGGAGCGCGGCGGCCGCGGCGCCTCGGACGCCCGACAATGCGTTGGCCGGCGCCGACATGCGCGCGGCGGCGTCGAGCATGAACGGCAGGAGCATCGACGCGCCGGCGGCGGCGAAGCAGAACGCCTTGTCGACGCCCTTGGCGGCGGACCTGGGGTCTTGCCGCGCGCGGAGCCGGTAGAGGCTGAGCACGCCGTAGTGCTGCCCGGCGAAGTGGAGCGCGTTATACCCGAAGCGGATGATCAAGAGCAGGAGCAGCCGGCGCTCGAGGGGCTCGGCGGTGATCCAGGCCGGCGCGAAGAGCACCGCGGACGCGAACGCGAACCAAGCCGCGGGCGCGAGGTAGAACCGGCCCGGCTGCGCCGCCGCGAGCGCGCGGTACTCGCGCAGCCCGAAGGAGAGCAGGATCGTCCCCGCGCGGTGGGACATCCAGAATAGGAGGAAGGCCAACGCGTACGCCGGGGCGAAGGCCGTCGGGGCGAGCAGCAGGGCCGCGTGCCCGGCGGAGAGCCATAACCCGCACTGGATCCAGCCGAGGTCCCACGCCGCGGAGCCGATCCAGGGCACGTTCGGGAGTATAGTCTCATCTGGTGCGTCGCACCAGATGAGACTCTACAGGGTTTTGGCCATCTCGCGGTGAGGGAGCCCGACCTCGGTGAAGGGCTCGCCTTCGATATGGTAGCCGAGTCGCTCGTAGAACGGGACCGCCGTCTCGCGCGCGTGGAGGCTCATCCGCGCCAGTCCCCGGCGCCGCGCCTCGCGCTCCGACTCATCGACGAGGAGCTTCCCGATCCCGCGGCGCTGAGCCTCGGCCGCGACGGCGACCTGCCGCATCACGACCGAATCGGCGCTCGCGATGCGCAGGACCAGGCAGCCGAGCGCGCGCTCTCCGTCCCACGCCCCCAGGTGCAGTTGGTCCGACTCGGCGGCGAGCTGCTCCGGAGTGAAGACGAGTCCGAGCGGCTTGCGGAGGATCTCCCGCCGCAGATCGACGAGGCGCTCGTATTCGGGCGTCCCGTGGCCGACCCAGCGGAGCGCGACGCCCGCGCCCGTCACGCGCGCCGCCGCGCGAGGCGCCGCCGGACGTCGGCCGCGCGCCGCCCTCGCTCGACCGACTTGATCCGGTCCCAGTTCCGCAAGACTTCCTTGGGCGTCTTGAACTTCGTCCCGCCGAAGACGTGCGGGTGCCGGCGCCGGAGCTTCAGATACTGGCTGCGGGCGACGTCCTCGAGGTCGAAGCGCCCCTGCTCGTCCTCGATCTGCGCGTGGAGGAGTATCTGCAGGAGCAGGTCGCCGAGCTCGTCTTCGATGTCGTGCCACTCTCCGCGCCGGAGCGCCTTCTCGACCTCGCGCGCCTCTTCCTTTAGATACGGGATCAGGGAGACATGGTCCTGCGCCCGGTCCCAAGGGCAGCCGGTCGGAGACCGGAGCTTCGCGACGAGCCGCGCGAGACGGGCCATCTCCTTCATGGAGCGGCGATTATACTTGATATCATCCGTGAGGTAGCGTGCCAGGCCTCGATCTGCGGCGTAACGGTGAGGCCAGGCACGCACGGGATAGAAACGCAATGCGCCGCACGGGCCTCCTCGTCGCGCTCCTCGCGTTCTCGCTGCTCGGCCTGCTCGTCGGGTGGTGGCTCGCGCCCAGGCTCTCGCCGCCCGCGCCCGACGACCGCGCCTCCGCTCCGCCGCCGCCGCCGAAGGAGGAGCCGCTCTCTTTTGAGGAGCTCGCGCGTCTTCTCGGGCGAGAGCAAGACGACCCCGCGGCGCGCGCCTTCGCGCGCGAGTTCGCCGCCAAGCCCCGGCTGCGGACGCTCTGGAACCGTTTCGTCGAGCGCGCCGCGCAGAGCCGGGCCCGCCGGCAGGCCGGCCCCACCGCGCGGGACTTCCTCCGCGACCTGACGGCCGAGCGGGACTTCGCCGCGCTGTTCGCGAGCGCCTCCCGGGAGGCAGGCTTTCGGGCATTGGCCGAGCGGCTCGCCTCCCGGCCGGGGCTCGGAGTCTCCGTCCGCGAGGCCGCGGCCGCGGCGAAAGCGGCGGCCGGCGAAGGCAAGGTCTACGGCCTCTACGCCGTCGAGCCGGGCGAAGGGAACGCCCCCGGCGGCCAGGGCCCCGCGGCGGGAGGCGCGGCGGCGTCTAGGCCCGGGGTCGAGGCGGCGGGAGCGCGCGGGCGCGGAGATCCGAGGATCGAAGGCCACTGGGTGCAGCCCGGCTCCGGCCCGGACTTCCTCGACATCTGCCGGCGGCTCGGCCCCGGCGGCCAATGCGAGCGCGCGCTGGCGGAATGCCGAAAGGACGCGGAGTGCGGCCGGCGCGTCTCGGCGTACGGGGAGCGCTTTGCCGGCGGGGCGGCCGGCGCCGCCGCCTCCACCGACACGGCGCGAGGGCAGCCGACGCCGAGCCCGAGCCCGAGGCCGACGCCGTGAGCCTGCGCGTCGTCTGCGGGGCCTTCCCGTCGCTGGAGCGCGCGTTCCTCGCGGCGCTCAAGGAGTCGAAGCCCGGCCCCGGACGCGCCGTGGCGGTCGTCGCGCCGTCGCGCAGGCTCGCGGAACGCCTCGAGCGGCTCGCCGCCCACGAGGGCGGGCTCGCCCTCCTCAACGTCCGATTCCACACCTTCCATAGCCTTGCCCTGGAGGCGCTCGAGGCGCGGGGCGGGCCCTCGGCCCGCTTCGTGGGCGACGGGCTCTTCCACGACAAGGTGCTCGACCGCCTCCTCGCCGACGCCGGCGCCCGGCCTTCCCGCGGGCTCGCGGCCGCCTACCGCTCGAGCCTCCGCGACCTCATCGACGCGGGGGTCGACCCGGACGGCTTCGGCGAACACCTCGACCGGCTGCCGCTCGAGCCCGACGAGCGGCGCAGGCTCTCGGCGCTGCTCGCGCTGGAGTCCGGCTACCGGCGGCGCCTCGCGACGCTCGGGTGCCTCCCGCCGTCGGGGCTGGCCCGCGAGGCGGCGGACGCGGTGAGCGACGGCCAGGCCGAGACGCTCGCGCGCTACGCCGAGTTCCTCTACTACGGCTTCTACGACCTCACGGGCGCCCAGGCGGACTTCTTCGACGCCATGGCCGGCGCCTTCGCGTGCACGGTCTTCTTCCCCTACGTCCCGGGCCGTCCGGGACTCGCGTTCGCCGAGCGGTTCCTGAAGGTGAAGCTCGGCCGCGCGAAGGCCCGGCATCTCCCCGCCGAGCCGGCCGCGCTCGCGCTCGGCGCGGCCTCCGACGCGCTCTTCGTCCCGGGCGCCCAGGCCGCGCCCGCACCGGACGCGTTGCGCGTCTTCAGCGCCTCGGGCGCCCGCGACGAGGTGTGGCTCGTCGCCAAGGAGATCCTGGCGCTCCGCGCCCGCCCGGATGCTCCCGACTTCGCCGACATCGGCGTCGTCGCGCGGACGCTCGAGCCCTACCGCGCGGCGGTGGCGGAGGTGTTCGCCGAGAACGGCGTGCCGTACTGGACGGACGCGGGAGGTCCCCTGCTGCGCCATCCGGCGGCGCGGCTCGCGCTCGGGCTGCTCACCCTGCGCCGCCGCGAGTTCCCCGCGAGAAGCGTGCTCGACTTGGTCTCCTCGCCGTACTGCCGCCTCCGCGCCTCGGAGGAGGGCGTCCACGACTGGCCGGCGATCGTGCGCAAGCTCGGGCTCCACTCGGGGCTCCTCCAGTGGGAGGGGCGTCTGGCCCCGTGGATCGAGCGCGACCTCCCGCTCGGATCCGAGGAGCACGGCCCCAATATCCCGGCGGCGCACGTCGCGTCGCTGTGGCGCTGGGTGCGCGGGCTCGACCGCGAGCTCGCCGGGCCGGCGGGCCTGCCGGCCGATCCCTGGCCGGCGATGGCGGCCCACGCGCGGCGCGCGCTCGAGGCGCATTTCGCGCGACCGGAGCCCGGGCCCGCCCGCGAGGCCTTCGACGCGGTGCTCGAGGCGGTGGACGCCCTGGCGGGGTTCGGGCCCGCCGCGCCCGGCGCCGACTTCGCCGAGTTCCTCGAGACGCTCGAGGAGAAGCTTCGCCGCGCCCAGTCGCCGCCGGCCGGGCCGAACCTCGGCGTGCGCGTGCTCGACGCGATGTCCGCCCGCGGCGAGTCCTTCAAGCACCTCTTCCTGATCGGCCTGCAGGAGCGCGTATTCCCGCGGCAGGTCCGCGAGGACCCGCTGGTGTCCGACTCGGTGCGCTCGCGCCTCGAGCACCCGGGCGGGTACTGGATCCTGCCGAAGCTCGAGGGCTACGCCGAGGAGAGGCTCCTCTTCACGCTGCTCGCCGGCTCCGCCGTCGAGAGCCTGACCTGCGTCTATCCGCGGTCGGGCGACGACGGCCGCGCGCAGGTCCCGTCGATCTACCTCCGGGAGCTCTGCCGCGCGGCCGGCACCGAGCTCGAGCGTGCCGTGCGCGTGCCGCGGCGGCCGTTCGAGAAGCTCCAGTTCGCCGGAAAGGCCCGGCTCTCGCCGAAGGAGGCCGCGCTCGAGGTCTCGCGAGGCGCCGGCTCGAGCGCCGGCCTCGCCGGGCTCGGCTTCGACGCCCGACTGCTCGACGCGTGCCGCGAGCGCGTCGCCCTGCTCAACCGCCCGGGGGCGCCCGGCGCGTTCGACGGGCTGGTCGGGCCCGCGTCGAGGCGCGGCGCCGCCGAGGCTCCGAGCTACGCGCCTTCCGCCCTGGAGGAGTACCTCGCCTGCCCGTTCCAGTACTTCGCCGGCCGCGTCCTGGGCCTCGGCGAGCCGGCGGAGCCCGCCGAGCGTGGCGAGGTGGCGCCCGCGGCCCGCGGCACGCTCGCGCACGACGTGCTCGAGCGCTTCCACCGCTCCCTGGCCGAGGAGGGCTTCTGGCAGGACGCCCGCGCGGATTTCACGCCGCGCCTCGAGCGAGCCCTCCGCGAGGTCCTGGGCGCCGTGAGTTGGCGCGAGCTCGGCGTCTATCCCGTGGTGTGGGAGGCGACGCGCGCGCGCCTGGAGCTCCGGCTGCGCCGGCTCGCGGCGCTCGACGTCGAGCGCGTCAGGCTCACCGGGCTCGTGCCCCGGTTCTTCGAGCATCCGCTCGAAGGGAGCGCGCGCGGGATCGCGCTGCGCGGGCGCGCCGACCGCATCGACACGGCCCCCGACGGCCGCCTCTGGATCGTCGATTACAAGTCCGGGCGCGGGCCGGCAAAGCTCCGCGACCGGCTGAAGCGGATGGGCGAACTGCAGCCGCCGATCTACCTCGAGCTCGCGCTGGCCATGGGCCTCGGCCGGGAGGGTGACGTCGCCGGCGCCGCGCTGTACTGCCTCGAGGGGACGCCCGAACATCCGGGCGAGCCGGCGATCGTCGCGCTCGAGCCCCAGGAGTGGCGCGCGCTCCGGCCGGGCTTCTGGGACCGCCTCGAGGGCTTCGTCGCCGGGATCGAGCGCGGCGAGTTCATGATCGCGCGCGACGAGTCGATGCATGGGGCCTGCGGGCGCTGCGCCTTCGCGGCCGTCTGCCGCAAGTCGCACGGGCCGACCGCGCGCCGCGCCGACGCGTCCCGGGAGCTCGCCGAGTTCCTCGAGCGGCGGGAGCTGCCCCTATGAACATCGCTCTTACGGTAAGAACGGAGGGACGCAGAGGTACGCGAAGGGAATTTACAGAGAGGAACGCGGAGGACGGATCCGCAATCAGTGCTGTCCTTTGCGCGCCTCTTCGTTACTTCCTCTGCGTGCCTCTGCGTTCCTCCGTTGAAGGGTTAACTCAGGAGTAATGGACCTTATGAGGGCTTCCGTGCTTCCTCCCGACCAGGCCGCCCGCGACCGCGCCCGCTTCGAGCTGCGCCGCAACGTCGTCGTCGAGGCGGGCGCCGGTACGGGGAAGACGACGCTCCTGACCGACCGCATCCTCTTCACGCTCCTGGCCGGCGGGCCGAAGGGGAAGGGCGTCGACCTGACCCGGCTCGTGGCGCTCACCTTCACCGAGAAGGCGGCGGGCGAGGTGCAGCTCCGCCTCTCGGGGCGCCTCGCCGACGTGCTCGCGGAGCTCGAGGACGCGCTTCCCTCCGGATCGCGGCGCGACGAGGCCCGCCGGCTCCTCGCCGAGGCGCGCGGGCGTTTCGGCCTGGCGCCCGAGCGCGTGGGCGCGGTCGCGGCCTCGGCGCTCGAGCGGATGGATCGCGCCATGATCGGCACGATCCACCACTTCGCCTCGCACGTGCTCCGGCTCCACCCGCTCGAGGCGGGCGTCGACCCCGGCTTCGACGTGGACACCGGCCCCGGGCTGCAGGAGCTCTTCGAGAGCGAGTGGGCCGCGTGGCTCGACGCGGAGCTCGGCGAGGCGGCTCCCCGGCGGGGCCTGTGGCTCTCGCTGCTCCCGCTGGTCGGCTTGGCGGACCTCGAGACGCTGGCCCGGTCGCTCTGCGAGGAGGAGACCTGCCAGGCCGCGCCGGGCGCGACGGCCGCGATGCGCGAGCGGCTGGGCAGGCTCGCCGCGACGCTCGAGGGCTTCGGCTCCAAGCCGCGCCCCGGCGGCGCCAGCAAGATCCTGGAGGGGGCGGCCGAGGCCGCCGCCCGGCTCAAGGACCTCGCCTCCGCGTGCGCGGGCCGCGGCGCCTGGCCGGAGCGTTACGAGTTCCGGAAGGTCAAGGCCTACACGTGGCCGAAGGCCTGGGAGGGCGATCCCGACGAGGCGGCCTACCGGGAGGCGACGGTCCTGTGCGCCGCGACCTCCGGCGACGGCGAGCGGCTCGTGCGGCGGGCCGTCGAGCTGGTCGAGGGCCTCTCGGCGCGCGTGCGCGAGCGGCACCGGCGCCGCGGCCTCGTCTCGTACTTCGGGCTGCTCCGGCGCGCGCGCGACCTCGTGCGCGACCACCCCGCCGTGCGCGAGGCGCTCAAGGCTCGTTGGGACGCGTTATTTATCGACGAGTTCCAGGACACCGACCCGGTGCAGGGGGAGCTGCTGCTCTACCTCGGGGAGCGCCGGGGGGCCCGCGCCTCCTCCTGGCGCGAGCTGAGCCTCGAGGCGGGGAAGCTCTTCGTCGTCGGCGACCCGAAGCAGTCGATCTACCGCTTTCGCGGCGCCGACATGCGCGCCTACCACGGCTTCACCGAGCTCCTGCTCGCGCAAGGGGCCGAGCGATGCGACCTCACGACGAGCTTCCGCGGCCACGACGGCGTCGTCGATCCCGTGAACGCGGTGCACGAGAGGCTCATGACGCTCGAGGCCGGGCTGCAGCCGGGATATTTGGCGATCCAGCCGATGAGGGCCGCGCTCGACGGCACGGCCGTCGAGCTCGTCGTCGCGCGGCTGCGCGACGGGGAGCGAGCCGACGACGGCCGCGGGCGCGAGGCCGAATGGATCGCGCGGTGGATCGCGGAAAACGCGGGGCCGGGAAGGGCGTATGAGTTCCGGCACGTCGCGATCCTGCTTCGGACCACGACGTCGCTCGAGGTCTACCTTGACGCGTTGAAGCGCGCCGGCCTCCCCTACGCCGTCGAGGCCGACCGCTACTTCTACGGCACGCAGGAGGCGCTCGACCTGCTCAACCTCCTCCGGGTCCTCGACGAGCCCGGCGACCGCGTGTCGATGGCGGGGCTTCTGCGCTCGCCGCTCGCGGGCCTCGACGACCGGGAGCTGCTCGAGCTGCGCGAGGCGTCCGGCATGGACTATCGCCGCGATCCGCCTCGCGCCCTGGGCGCGGCGGCCCGCGCGCGGCTGACGACGCTGTATGCGGCCCTGCGGGGGCTCCGGGAGCGGGCCGGGCGCGAGCCGCTCGGCGACTTCGTCGCCCGCGTCTTCCGCGAGACGTTCCTCCTCGAGCTCGCCTCGGCGGCCTACTACGGGGACCAGACCGCCTCGAACCTGCTGAAGTTCGCGCGGCTCGCCTCCCGCGCCGCCGAGGAGCGCGGCGCGACGCTCAAGGAGTTCATCGGCCTCGTGGAGCGGGAGATGAAGGACTTCGCCCGGGAAGGCGAGAGCCCGCTCGCCGACGAGCATCTCGACGCGGTGCGCATCCTCTCGGTCCACAAGTCGAAGGGCCTCGAGTGGCCCGTGGTCATCCTGCCGAACCTCGCGGCGCCTCCGGGCGGAGGCGACCCGCCCGCCTCGAGGGTCGATTGGACGGCGGGCGCGGTCGGCCTCTCGCTGCCGAAGGCCAAGGCGGCCGACGCGGCGATGGGGTTTTTGAAGCTCGAGGAGGCGCGCCGGGAGCGCTACGAAGGCGTGAGGCTGCTCTACGTCGCGATGACGCGCGCGCGCGACCGCCTGATCCTCGCGGGCTCGCTCTCCCCCGGGAGCGAGGCGAGCTTCGCGGGCTTGCTCGCGCGCGCGGGGGCCTGGCCGGGCGACGACGCGCCGGAGGCGCTCACGCTCGGCGGCCGGCGGGTCCCGATCGCCTATCTCGACGAGGAGCCGGCCCCGTCCGCGCCGTCGCGCGCCGCTCCCGCGACGGCGATCGACCTCACGGGGCTCGGCGCGCTCTGGAAGGCTAGATGGGCGTCGGCGGCCGCGGCCGAGCGCCCGGCGTCGACGAGCGCGACCCGTCTCGCGGCCCTCGAGGACAAGCCGCCGGCGCGGGCCGGCTTCGAGCGGGCCGAGGACGCGCCGGCCGGCGCCTCGCCCCGGCTCGTCGGCGTCGTGTGCCACCGCGTGCTCGAGCGCTGGGACTTCGCCGTCTCATCCGGTGCGACGCACCAGGTGAGACTGCGGGAGGCCGTCGCGCGGGAGGTCGCCAGGGTCGAACGCGAGGGAGCGGCCGACGCCGCCGCGATCGGCGACGAGTGCCGCGCGATCCTCGGGGACTTCATCGCGTCGAAGGCGGCGCGCGAGCTCGCCCGGGCGGTGATCCTGGGCCGGGAGTTGCCGTTCATCTACGCGGACGGCGGCCAGGTCGTCCGCGGCTCGATCGACCTCCTGTATCGCGCCGGCGGCAAGCTCTGGATCGCCGACTACAAGACCGAGCGCGTGTCCGATCGGGAGCTTGCGGCGCTCGTCAAACGCCACGCGGTGCAGGCCGAGGTCTATCGCGAGGCCGTCCGGCGTGCCCTCGGCAAGCCGTGCGGGTTCAAGCTCGTGTTCTTGCGCACCGGCCAAGTGATAGAATCGTGACGATGCTGCTCGCGTTGATCCTCTCGCTTGCGGGCGCCGCGTGGGCGGCCCCCGCCAAGAGCGCGCAGGCGGCGGAGTTTTACGCGCGGATTCTCAGCGTCTCGGGCGACGTCACGATCAAGGCGCTCGGGCACGGGGCCTTCGTGAAGGCGCAGCGGGGCGCGACGCTCATCTCGGGCGACTGGATCAAGACCGGCGAGGCGGCGGTGGCGCAGCTCGAGCTCGACGGCGGGGCGACCCTGCTCGTGGCCGGCGGCTCGACGCTGGTCTTGGGCGGCGAGGCCGAGGACCCGAACGTCGAGTTCAAGGCCGGCGAGTGGCTATTGGGGCTGGTGAAGAGGCTGCGGGCGGGGCGGCGGATGCGGGTCTCGACCCCCCAGGCCGTCGCGGCCGTTCGCGGCACGCTGTTTTGGGGCAAGACGGACGCGAAAGAGACCCTGCTCGCCGGCCTGGAGAGCCAAGTCGAGATCACCGCCCAAGGCAAGACCGTCACGCTCAAGCCGGACCAGCTGGTGCGCGTCCCCTCCGGAGCCGCGCCTCAGGACCCCGTCGCCCACAAGGTCCCGGCGGTGTTTTTGGACCGCTTCAAGGTCGGCGGTTCCTTGGGCGGCATCGAGCCGCTTCTCACGCCGGGCACCCGCAAGAAAAAAATCAATAAAATAAAGTAGAAATATGGGTGCCGGATCTTTGGTTCCGGCTGGTCCCAAAGCCTCCTTTCCGGCTAGCACCTTGGCCTCATCAAGCGGCTCACCGAATCGGTCATCCTGGAGGCATGAATCAGCGCCGACTCAGGACGGTCGCGGCGGTACTCGCCTTGTCGTCGGTACTCGGCCGGGAGGCCTTCGCCTGGGGTCCCCTGGCCCACCGGGCCGTCGCCCGCATCGCCCACGACCGCCTCTCGAGCGAGACGCGCCGGAAGGTGGACGGCCTGTTGGGCGCCGCCGACGGCCTCGAGCGCGTGGCGAGCTGCGCCGACGCGATCCTGCACGAGCGCGGCACGATCCACTGCGGGGGCCTCGTCTCCCTCCCGGCCGACGCGGCGAAGGTGACCAAGGACTGGCATTACATGAACGTCCCGGTCGGCGCGCGGGTCTCCGAGTCCGACCTCCCGCGCCACTGCCCCGAGGGCACGGAGTGCGTATGGGCGCAGATCGACTTGCAGATCCGCGCGCTCCGCCGGGAGACCGGCGCCCAGCAGAGAAAGGTCGCGCTCATGTTCCTCGTGCACCTGGCCGGCGATCTCCACCAACCCCTGCACGTCGCCGACAACCACGACCACGGCGGCACTGAGGCCCGCGTCGAGTTCGGCGACATCCGCAAGAGCCTCCACCAGGTCTGGGACGGCGTGGTGCAACTGCGCGAGTGGGCGTCGCGGCCCGCGTGGACCGGCCCCTTCGACCCGGTCCGCCTCGACAAGCAAGTCGCCGCGGATCTCCCCGGTCTCATGGACCGCCTCAACGCCGACCTCGCCCGCGCCGACACCGGCTCGTGGCTCCAGGGCGACCCGAAGATCTCGGCGGTCCTCGAGGGACACGACATCGCCGCCAACGTCATCTATCCCGAGCAGCGCCGGACGCAGGGCCGCATCGACGAGAGCTACCAGGACCGCATGCAGCCGATCGCCTTCGAGCGGCTCGAGCGGGCGGGCGTGCGGCTCGCCGCGTGGCTCGAGGAGGCGTTCGGCCCCGAGCCCCGGTACGTCGACGCCGGCGCGGTGGGGGCTCGGATCGACGCCGTGTTTTCGAAAAGCCGGTAAGTAGTAGAATGGCGGGGTCATGTTCCCCGCCACCCGGCTGAGACGGCTCCGTTCGACCCCGGCGATCCGCGAGTTGGTCCGCGAGACCCGGCTCGAGCCCTCCGACTTCATCCTGCCGCTCTTCATCCGTCCCGGCAAGAACGAGCGCCGGCCGATCGGCTCCATGCCGGGGCAGTTCCAGCTTTCCGTCGACGAAGGGGTCAAGCTCTCGAAGGAGGCCTGGAAGGCGGGGGTGCGCTCGATCATCCTCTTCGGCATCCCCGAGAAGAAGGACTCGCTGGCGAGAGGCGCCTACGCCGCCGACGGCATCGTGCAGCGAGCGGCGGCGGCCGTCAAGGACGCTCTCCCCGACATGGCCGTGATGGCGGACCTCTGCTTTTGCGAGTACACCGACCACGGCCACTGCGGCGTGGTGAAGAACGGCCGCGTCGACAACGACGACACGCTCGAGCTCGCCGCGAAGACCGCGGTCAGCCAGGCGAAGGCCGGCGCCGACGTCATCGCGCCTTCCGGCATGATGGACGGCCAGGTCGCGGCGATCCGGCGGGCGCTCGACGGCGCGGGGCTGCGGGACACTCCGATCCTCGCCTACGCCGCGAAATACGCCTCCGGCTTCTACGGCCCCTTCCGCGACGCGGCCGAGTCGCCGCCGCAGTTCGGCGACCGCTCGACGTACCAGATGGACCCATCCAACGTCCTCGAGGCGCTGCGCGAGGTCGCCCTCGACGTCGAGGAGGGGGCGGACATGGTGATGGTGAAGCCGGCCCTCGCCTACCTCGACGTGCTCTCGAAGGTGAAGGAGCGGTTCGGCATGCCGACCGCGGCCTACAGCGTGTCCGGCGAGTACGCGATGATCAAGGCGGCGGGCGCCAAGGGCTGGATCGATGAGAAGCGCATCGCGCTTGAGGTGCTGACCTCGATCAAGCGCGCCGGCGCCGACCTCATCCTCACGTACTACGCGCTCGACGCCGCCCGCTGGCTGGCCGAAGGCCGTTCTCCTTACGGCCGTGCCGCGCGCGCTGACGCGCGCGGCCTTACCGGTCGATGAGCGCGACGACGATCCTGACGTGCGTGGCCGTGATCTGCCTTTGGGGCGCGGGCGCCTACTTCGACAAGGCGGCGCTCGAGAGGCTCGACAGCCATCACCTGTTCCTCGCCCGCTTCTACCTCTTCTTCGTGATCCTGCTGATGCCGATGGTGCTCTACTTCGACGAGATCCGTCTCGCGGTCTGGCGCGCCGACCGGCGCGTGCTGTGGATGCTCGCGGGCAGCGTGACGCTGCCGCTGTTGGGTGTGTTCCTGTATTACCGCGCGCTGGCGTCCGCGGAGGCCTCGAAGGTCGTCCCGTTCTGCGCGGCGTTCCCGCTATTTACGATGCTCCTGGCGACGCTGTTTTTGAAGGAGCCGCTCACGGGCTCCAAGGTCGCGGGGACGGTGCTCGTGGTGGCCGGGACGTTGCTATTGTCGCGGCCATGAAACGCTCTCGAGCCTTGTTCGCCCGCGCCCAACGCGTCCTCGTCGGCGGCGTAAACTCCCCGGTCCGCGCCTTCCGGGCCGTCGGCGGCACGCCCGTCTTCGCCCAGCGGGGCTCCGGCGCGCGGCTCATCGACGCCGACGGCAAGCGCTACATCGACTACTGCCTGTCCTGGGGGCCGCTCATCCTCGGGCACGCGCACCGCGGGGTGACGCGCGCGGCCGCCGCCGCCGCCGCCCGCGGCGCGAGCTTCGGGGCGCCGACCGAAGGCGAGGTCCTCCTCGCCGAGGAGATCCGCCGCGCCTATCCCTCGATGGAGCGCGTCCGGCTGACGAGCTCCGGCACCGAGGCGGTGATGAGCGCGCTGCGCGTCGCCCGCGCCTGGACGAAGCGCGACTGCGTGATCAAGTTCCAGGGCTGCTACCACGGCCACGCCGACAGCCTCCTGGTCGCCGCCGGCTCCGGGGCGCTGACGCTGGGCCGCCCCGACTCCGCCGGCGTGCCGGAGGCCTGGGCGCGCACCACGATCGTCCTGCCCTACAACGACCCCGCGGCCGTGGAGGCGGCGTTCCGCAAGCACGGCGCGCGCATCGCGGCGCTGATCGTCGAGCCCGTCGTGGGAAACATGGGGACCGTCCTGCCGGAGCGAGGCTTTCTCGAGGCGCTTCGGCGGATCACGAAGCGCCACCGGGCGCTGCTCGTCTTCGACGAGGTCATCACCGGTTTCCGCCTCGGGCTCGGCGGCGCGCAGGAGCGCTTCGCGATCGAGCCCGACCTGACCTGCCTGGGCAAGATCGTGGGGGGGGGATTCCCGATCGGCGCTTACGGCGGGCGCAGAGAGGTGATGGAGCTCGTCGCGCCGCTGGGGCCGGTGTATCAGGCCGGGACGCTCTCGGGCAACCCGGTCGCGGTCGCGGCGGGCCTCGAGTGCCTGCGGACGCTGCGGCGGACGTCCCCGTACGCACGGCTCGAGTCGTTGACGCGCCGGCTGGCGCGCGGCCTGCAGCAGGCGGCGGACGAGGCCGGCGTGCCGGCGCGCGTTCAGTCGACCGGCTCGATGTTCACGCTGTTTTTCACGTCGAACGCGGTGCGCGACTACGCGTCGGCGAAGACCGCGGACACCAAGCGCTACGCGCGGTTCTTCCAGGCGATGCTGGACGCGGGCGTGTACCTGCCGCCAGCGCAGTTCGAGGCCGCCTTCCTGTCGGCGGCGCACACCCCCGCGGATATCGATCGGACGATCGCCGCCGCCCGCCGCGCCTTCCGGCACTGTTAGCTGCGCGGTCAAGGCATGCTGGCGTTGACGTAGCGGTTTATATTCGATAGCGCGACGGGGCAGCCCCACGTGTCTCGGGCCTCGCGGTAGAGATTGTCCGGGTCGAGCTCCGGCGCGCAGCGCCCGGCGACGTTGAGGTAGTAGTGGCCGCCGGGCTCGAGGATGCAGAGGTTCCCGAGCTCCGCCTGTTGGCGCTGGCCCGCGTCGGGCGTCCGGGTGAAGCGCAGCTCGATGACCGCGTCGACGTTGGGCGCGCCGCCGCCGTCGTCGTTCGCCAGACTCGCCGGCGTGCGCAGGCAGCCCGGCGCCACGTCGAAATCTCCGGGCCTGCGCGAGACTGAGACGAACATTGCCATCGGGCTGCGGAGGGGAAGGGCGTACAGGCCGCCGACTTGGACGGCGTTCGTCGTTTCGGCCTTGAAGCGCACCGCCCACTTGGCGCCGGCTCCCATCCGCAGCATCCGATGCCCCCAGCCCTGCCCGGGCCAATGCTCCAGCGCGTAGATCTCCCTCTCCACGAAACCCTCCGGAGTGGGGGGTGGGTAGGCCTCGGCCATCACCAGGCCTCGGTAGCGGCAGAGGCCGGTGCCCGGCTCGCCCGCCGGGCTGCCGTAGGGGCAGATCAGCGGCGGGTTGGACACATAGTCGCGCGAGAGCCGCCGCGGTCCGGGCGCGCTCGAGTACGGCCGGAGTTCGGTGCTCCGCTGGTCGAATGACAGGGATGTAGGGAAGGTATTCGAAATCACCCCGGCGTGCGTGGACGTCGACGGACTGCCGGAGCTCGCAGTGTCGCCGATGCCGCCGTATCGGGTCGCCGTGGCGGCGCCGAGCGCCGGGCCGCCGATGAACCGGCCGCTCTCCGGAGTGCCGGCCTGCGTCGACTGGAGGCCGGTCTGCGGGGCGGAGCCGGCGGTGAAGGCGGCCCAGAAATTCAGGAAGCCCGGCCGGTTCGAAGGCGGGGCCTGTAGGCGTGAGAGCTTGCGCTTCGGAGTGGTCCGGGCGAAGGGCTTTTGGGCGGCCGCGGCCGGCGCGGCGAGCGTGAGGGTCGCGAGGGCCGTGAGAAGCAGGATGTTCTTCATGCGGATAGTCTAGCCCCCGCACTTCGGGGACTCCAACCAAACAGCGCTCAACGTGAAAATGTAATGAATTCAACGATTTTGGCGTCTCCACCTGTGGGGTTCAGCGCTTATTGAGTCCCGGTCCGTTTGCACAAGCCGGGCCCAAAGTCCTAGAATCGGCGCATGATGAAAGGACTCCTCATGCTCGGGTTGTCGTTCGGTCTCGCCGCGCCCGCCGCGGCGGTCGGCTCGGCGGAAGTGTCCGCCGCCTCCGCCGTCCAGGCGTTTGGGTCCCTCGGGGCCTTCAAGCTTCGCCATCCGATCCGCGCCCTCGAGGCCCGGACCGCCGCGCCCGGCGCGTCCCTGCGGAAGGTCGCGGCGGGGCAGAGCAAGTACGTCACGCTCCGCGGCCACGTCTACGTCTCCGGGGACGCTTACGTCGGGAACGGCCGGACCGGCTACGTCTGGATCACGGTCAGCGGCAACACGCAGCTCCAAGACAACGAGGGCCGCTACCTGAGCGGCTTCGTCACCGTGTCCCACTCCGATACCTACTACGTCAACGGAAGCTGGGTGAACGGCTGGGCCCGGCCGTCGGCCTACGTGACGCTCTATAAAGGAGGGCGCTACGTGGGGACGATCCGGGTCGAGGGCTCGATCCCGGTCAACGGCTACAACAACGGCGGCTGGGTCCGCGTGAGCGGCTCCGGCTGGATCGAGGGTTCCGGCTACATCACCGAGCCCGACGAGCCCCAGGCTCCCTAGGCAAAAAAGTAAACGTTGGGGACAGTCCCCAGGGTTTACTTTTTTAACAGCCCCAGGCGCGGCGGATGGACTCCTCCTCGTCGGGGGAGGTGACCTTCTTGAACCTGGCGCCACTCACGCCGCTGACGCGCGCCTGGCACTCGGGCCAGGTGGCGTGCTTCTCGAACTTGCCCGCCACGAGGCTCAGGTACCAGCTGGCGGCGGCGCAACGGCGCCTGGTCCCGTAGCCGCCCTTCGGTTTCTCGCGGATCGGACCGGAGGGTTTTCGCACCGCGCTGCGCAGCAGCTCCGCCCCCGGCTCCAGCAGCGAGTAGCCGCAGCCGATCGCCGGCCCGTCGTAGAGCTCGGGGCGCTTCCCCTTCGTGTAGGCGACCGCGATCTCGTCGCAGCGCTCGTTGAGGTCGTGGCCCGCGTGGCCCTTCACCTGGACCCACTTGAGGCGCTCGCGCCGGGCGGCCGATAGCTCCGTCAGCGTCTCCCAGAGGTCGCGGTTGAGGACGTCCTTGCCTTCCATCGTCTTCCAGCCGCGCCGCCGCCAGCCGTGGACCCAGAGCGTGGCGCCGTTGACGACGTAGGAGGAGTCCGTGAACAGCTTCACGGGCTCCGGGCGGTCGGCGACCGCGCGCAGCGCCGCGATCGCGCCCAGGAGCTCCATCCGGTTGTTGGTCGTGGGGCGCTCGCCGCCGCCGAGCTCGCGGACGCGGCCTTCCGGCAGGATCAGGACGACGCCCCAGCCGCCGGGCCCTGGGTTGCCCGAGCAGGCTCCATCGGAGTACGCGAAGATCGTGTCCGCGTGCGCCATGCGGCCATGATAGCACTCAACCGGCATCCAAGTTGATATACTCGCGGCCAATGGCGGGCAAGACGATCCTGATGATCGAGGACGACGGCAACACGCGCCGCGCGTTCGCCGCGGCGCTCGCCAGCCTCGGCCATCGCGTGCTGGAGTCCGAGGGGATCGAGGTCGGCTACCACCTCTTCCAGACGGAGAAGCCCGACCTCATCGTGCTCGACGTGGGGCTCCCCGACGGCACGGGCTACGATTTCTGCAAGAAGGTCCGCGCGCACAAGACGCTTCACGCGACGCCGGTGATCATGCTCACCGGCAAGGGACAGCTCGACGAGAAGAAGGAGGGCTTCGAGTCCGGCGCGGACCAGTACCTCGTGAAGCCCGTCCTCCCGCAGGAGCTGCTCCTCTGGGCGCAGGCGCTCATGAACCGCCTCGCGCTCGACAAGGACGAGGGGGGGCAGCTCGAGGCCGGCGACCTGACCATCGACCCCGCCGCGCATCTCGTAAAGTTCGGCGACGTCACGATTCCGAACCTCACCGCCAAGGAGTTCGACCTTTTCTACGCGCTCGTGAAGAAGCGGCCGAAGGTGCTCAGCCGCGAGTGGATCCTCTCGACGCTCTGGCGGACGGTCGCCGTCGACAACCTCGTCGACGCTCACATGTCGAAGCTGCGCCGCAAGCTCCCGCAGTCCCTGGCGGACCGGCTCCAGGCCGTCCCCGGCAAGGGCTTCCGCTACTTCTCCTAGATGACCGGGCTGCTGCCGCTGCTCGCGGCGAGCGCGTGGGCCGCGACCGTCTCCATCCGGTGGGACTACCGCGACCTCCCGAAGGCGATGCGCGTGCACGAGTACGACGCGAGCACCCGCCTGCCTCTCTGGAAGATGGGCGAGGTTTCGGATGCCTCGCGGCTCCCCGCGGGGCCCGAGATCAAGGGCGCGAACGTCGCGTTGCGGCCCGGAGAAACGCGCAAGCTCGTGCTCGTGTATCGTAACGAGACGAAGGGGCTCCTGCGCTTCTTCGCCGCGCCCCACCACGTCAAGCCGCCCGAGGCCTCTCTCGGCTTCGAGTTCGCCTGCCTGTGCACGAACCACGTCTACGCGGTGGAGCCCGGACGGCTGTGGTACCGCGTCGTCGAGCTCGGGCTCCACGAGGACTTCGAGGGGGACACGCTCGAGGTGCGCCACGTGCTCGTCCGCGTCAAGAAGAAGACCCCTTGACGTGACAATCGCTCCGGGGATATCCTTCCGAGCGCCCGGGAGGCCCCCCATGAAGACCCGACTCCTCCTCGCCGTCCTGACGCTCGCCGCCGCCGGTTCGGCCGCCTTCGCCTGCCTGCACGGCGCCACGGGCCGCGAGAGCACGACCGTCGTCGACGGGAAGCTGCGCACCGACCGGCTCATCGTCAGCGCGAACGGGCCGGCCGTGGTGAGGGTGTTCGTGGCGCCGCGGGGACTCGCGCCCGGCAAGGGACTATCCGGCGCGGCGCTCGGCGACGACGAGAAGACGCTCCACGCGAGGCTCGGCGCGCGAGCGGCGGGGATCAAGAGCGAAGGGACGCGGGGGATGTCGAAGTCGATGGGATTTGCGGGGAGCCCGGTCACGGGTCGGATCGAAACGCTCACCGACGAGAAGGACTGGGCGGCCGCCCGCGCCAAGGCCGGACTCGAGGAGTCGCCGGACGACTCGCGCTACGAGCAATGGTTCTCGAAGGTCAAGTCGTCGGGCCGCGGCCTCTACGCGCTGAAGCTCTCGCTCAACGGCGAGAAAAACCCCGAGATCGCCTTGCAGGTGACCTACACCGATCCGCGCAAGATCGTCCAGGACAAGTGGCTCGAGGCGGAGGCGGGGCTCGGCGCGCCGTCGGTCGTCTTTTTCCAAGGCGGCGACGCGAAGGCACTCGCATCCTCGATCGAGCAGGCGACCGGGCTGAAGGCCGTCGAGTCGCAGCATACGCCCGGCGATTTCAACGCCGGCGGCGGCTTTATGGCCCCGGTCCGTGTCCGCGCGTTCAGCCACGAGTCCTGGAACGGGCCCCTCGTCTGGTTCGCGGACTCGGCGTCGCGCTAGGGCTTCGACCGGAGCCCGCGCGCCACGCAGGCCAGCGTCCCGCATAGCCCGAGGATGCACAGCCCCGCGCCCGGCACCGCCAAGAACTTGAACGCCTCCTTCGCGGCGCCCGTGCTCCCGAGCCCCGGGGCGGCCAGGCCCGCGACGAGCCAGAACACGGGGTAGAGGAGCGAGCCGGCGCCGAGCGCGAGCGCGCTGGCGTCCCGCAGGCGTCCCGGCGCCGCGAGCAACGTGAGGGCCAGGATGGAGGCGAGCGCGCCCGCCCCGATCGCGCCGCCGTGGAGGTGGGCGCGCTGGAGGTATTCCCAGGACTTCTTCACGACCGCGTCCATCGCGGCCTTGTCGCCCGCGTAGGCGGTCTGCAGCGCCGCGGCGCCCGAGTCGGCGAGGCGCTGCTTGATGGAGCTCTCGGCGCCTCCGAAAGCCCCGCCGAGGATGAAGCCGAAGAGCATCGCGAGCAGGGCGAGGCACGCCCCGAGCCCGGTCGCCTTGGACGTGTTCATGAGGCGATCCTCCCAAATCGGGAGGCGCAACGGAACTTCCCCACTAGTGCAGGTACAGCTCGCTGACGACTCCGCAGACCGCCGCGTCGCACTCGGTGATCTCGAAGTTGATGTAGTATACGCGCTCGGCCTTGAGCAGGCACCACTGGTACGTGTCCACGGCGCGCTGCGTGTCCGCCGGCACGGGCCCGCCCGCGTCGTAAAGCAGATACCTGAGGTCGACGCTGAAGATGAACACGCCTTCCCTGCTGCATCCGAGACCGGCCACGGCTTCCCCGGCGGGCTCGGCCGAGATCCACGCCTTCACCGAACGCGGCTGCGCTATCGGGCGCTCGGCGGCGACCCACTCGTTGACGTGGTGGATCCCGGGCTGGAACTTCTGGGTCTGCACCTTGAATGTGACGAGGGCGCCCGCGGGTCCCTCGATCATCCGGCGCTGCCCGGAGCCGAACGTCTCCGGACAGCTATCGAAGGTGCGCCGCGTCCACCAGACGTTGTGGACGCGCTCGCGGCAGCCCGCCTGGGCGTCCAAGTACGCGGGAGTCTCATAATGGTGCCGCCGCAGCCACCATGCCGCCGGGTTGCACTCCGCGCCGAGGTAGGAGGGCGCCGCTCGGGCCTCGGCCTCGCACTCCTCCCGCTCCTCGGCCGTGAGCGCCTGCACCTCCGGCTGGGGCGGCACCGAGCATGAGAGATCGACCCAGTCCTCGCCGCGGCACGACGCCGAGGCGGGCTCGGGCTCCGAGGCCCCCGCGGCGGTCTTCGTCGAGGACGCATGCTGCGTCGACGCGGACGCGTGCGCTCCCGACGGCAGGCCCGACCGGAGCACCGAAGCCTCGACGCCCGTCGCGCGGCCGAAGGCCAGGCCGCCCCGTCCGTCTTGCGCCGAAGGCGTGCCGGCCTCGGACGACTGGAGGCCGGCGTCGCCGGGCGCCGCGGTAAAGACGCCGGACAGGCTCTTCGCGGTCTGCGCCGCGGAGGGCCACGAGGTGAGCGGCGCGAGCTTCCGCTTGCGCGGGCCCGCCTCGGCTCCCGGTCCGAGAAGGACGAGCAGGCTCGCGACGGCCGGCAGCAAGAAGCGTTTCATGGGATCACCGATCGGGCGCCAACACCTGCAGCCAGCCGTTTGCGGCGGTCGGGGACCCCGGGCTCGGCGCCGGTCGCCAAGACGCCGGCCGGCCCGGTCGCCAAGGCGACGTGGGCACTCGACGCTCCGATCGCCTTGGTCAGAGTTGTTGCCGGCTGCGGCGTTGCCTGGGCGCTGAGCCCGGCGGCGAGTATCGTGATCGGCCTCAGGCTCTCTGCTGTAGCGTTCATGCTCGCAGGGTAGCCCGGCCGCCGCGCCGCTTCCACGCATTCTTCTCTGAACGGATTTCGCCGGAAATTTCGTCTATTTCCAGGGGGCGCGGGACGGTTTCAGCGGTCTTTGAGAGCCCCAGGGCTCAAGGAAAGACGACCCTCTTCATCGAAGATGACGCGCAGACGCGGCGCTACCGCGCGCTCGCGCTGGCCGATCAAGGCCGCACTAGCCTAGGTAGGCGCAGCCGCCGGCGAGAAACCCGCGGTCACGGCCGCAGCGTGAAGGGCCGGCGCCGGAATCGGCGGCGGCGGTCCTCCAGGTCCGTGTCCGGACCGGGGTGGCGGAAGTCGAAGTCGTCGACGAGCGTCTCCCCGACCGTGAACGGAACCGACACCGTGCGGGTGTGCCCGGCGTTGTCGGCCGCCGTGACCGTCAGCGTGTGGGGGCCGTCGGCGAGGCTCTCCGTCGAAAGCGCGACCGACCACGCCTGAGCGGGCTCGACCGGCGGAAGCCTCCGTCCGTCGACCGTGAACTCCAACGCGGTCACGCGGAAGTTCTCGTCGCCTTCGAACGTCACGCTTCCCGTCGCGGCGGCGTCCGGCGCGACGATCGCGTTCGGCCTCGGCTGGGCGACGCGGACCTGGACCGGGGACGGCTCCTTCGGCGCGAACGCGAGCGACCAGCGTCCGAGCTCGACCTCCGACGACACGGCCGAGTAGGAGATCAGGAAATAGCCTCGGTCGCCCCACCGGGTCCCCCAGCTGTTCTTGGCGATGAAGGCGCGCTGGGTGTCGTCGTAGCCGACCAGGACGACCGAGTGGTTGCCCATCCAGTCGCCCGCGACGTGCTCGTAGACGCCGGACTGATAGAAGAAGAAGTCGGCGTAGACCCGGAACCAGACGACGACCGGCCCGTGGTCGGCCAGCGCGGAGCGCAGGCCGTCGACGGAGCCGTCGACCGAGAACCACTGCCCCGCCCGCAGCGTCTCGTTCGTCCAAGAGCCCCCGAGGAGCGTGCACGGCGCGTCGGCCGCCTGGTAGGGAGCGAGCGACTCGTCGGCCGTTCCGATCCTCTGGAGATACTCCGCCGCGTAGTCCTGGAAGCCGCCCTCGACGCAGTTCCCGGCGCCGCTGCAGGAAACCACGATCTGCTCGGAGAGGTCGATCTGGGAGGAGACGCTCGAGCGCCTCAGGATGTAGGACTCCAGCGCCGCGGTGGTCGAGAACGCCCAGCAGCTGGCGCACTTGCCTTGGTTCTTGACCGGCGTCACGAAGTCCCGGCCGTCGCGGTCCCGCCAGTCGACCGCGCTCGCGCCGGCTCCGGGGACGGAGAGGGCCGAGAGCTTGGGGAGGGTTCCCGAAGGCGCCCCGCCGCCTCCGCCGAGCCGCGCGCGGCGGGCGTCGAGCGACAGTTGGGCCATCGAGGTGATCCCGGCGCTCCAGCGGGGCCCGGAGCTCTTCTTGCGCAACTCGTGGCGCACGACGCCCAGCTCGAACTCGACCTGCGCCCTCGGCGCCAGCGCCTCCCGGGCCTCGGCGAACGCACCGAGAGCCAAGCTCGCGAGCGCGATCCAGAATCGGTTCTTCATGTCCGGCCTCCTCACTGGCCTTACGGTAGCCCGAGGCGGGCGCGGTCTCCATAAACTTGGCGCTGAACGGTGTTACCGCATTACTTTTCGGAGTATTTTCAGGCTGAGGGAGGATCGTTTCAGCCGTCTTTGAGGGAGGGAACGGCGGGGTCTTCCGGCCGGGGGGCCTTGGGAAGGTGGAAGAAGAACGTCGTGCCCTTCCGGTAGACGCTCTCGACGCCGATCGTGCCGCCGTGGGCCTCCACGATCTGCTTGCAGATGACGAGCCCGAGGCCGGTGCCGGCCGCCTCTCGCACCTTGTTCTTGGTCTCGGCCACCTGGGAGAACTTCCTAAATAGGAGGCCGAGCTTGTCCTCCGGGATCCCGATGCCGGTGTCGGACACCGAGATCCGGTCCGAGCCGTTGACCGAGGCGAGGCCGACCGTCACCTTGCCGCCTTTGGGCGTGAACTTCAGCGCGTTGGAGACGAGGTTGATGAGGACGCGCTTTAGGCCTTCGGGGTCGGCCGTGACGGAGGCGCCCTCGGGCACGGCGCACTCGAGCGCGACGCCGTACTCCGCGGCCCGCGCGGAGTTGAGGTCGAGTACGGCGCGGGCCGCGGCGTGGGCGTCCACCGGTTTCGGCGCGAACTCCATCTTGCCCGCCTCGAGCTTGGTCAGGTCGAGGATGTCGCCGATCAGCTCGTTGAGGTAAAGCGAGCTCTCTTGGACGAGGTCCAGGTTCTTCTTCTGCTTCTCGTTCACGGGTCCGTGGATTCCCATGCCGAGCACGTTCACGTGCGCGATGATCGCCGTAAGCGGGTTGCGCAGGTCGTGCGTGATCTGCGCTAGGAAGCTGTCTTTGAGCTCGTCGAGCTCGTTGAGCTTGGCGGCCATCGCGTTGAAGTCCCGCGCCAGGTCGCCGAGCTCGTCGGAGCCCTCGTCGGGGATCCGCGTGTCGAGCCTCCCTTCGCCGACGCGGCGCGTCCCGAAGGCCAAGCGCTGGATCGGTTCCGCCAGCGCGCGGCCGAGCACGAACGCAAGCAGGAGCCCGAGGCCCAGGCCCGGCAACGCTACCTGCGCGACCCTCGAGAGCGAGTCGCGTTGGAGCGCGCCGAGGGCTTGCGAGGCCGCGGCCGGGTCGTAGGCGATGACCGCGGTGCCGCGGCGTTCGCGGCCGGCGGGTCCGGTGAAATATACCGGGGCCCAGATGAGGTTCCCCGAGCGCCCGCCTTCGGGCGAGGCGAGCGCCGCGTCTACGCGCGGGTCCGCCGCGCGCTTCCCCTTCGAGGCGCGGCCGCCGTGGAGGAACTCGGTGTGGAGCCACGTCCGGCCCTCGGCGTCGAGGAAGGCGCCGTAGCTGATCGAGCCGGGCGGCGAGACCAGCACGAGCGTCTTGAGATAGCCGAGCGCGGCGGCCTCGTCTTGGCTCTTGAACGCCTCGCCGCAGGCGCGGGCGAGCTGCTCCACCTGCGCGGCCTGGCGCTTCTCCTCGAGCTCGCGCACGTGGCGCCGTTCGGAAACGACCAAGGGAAGCAGCGTCGCGAGCAGCACGACGGCGGCGAAACCCGTTTGCAGCAGCGTGATCTTCGTCGTCAGCCGCATCAGTAGCCGTTGACGACGTTCATGCCGGCGCCGGCGTGTTTGCCGGTCCGCTTGTCGGCGAAGACGAAGCGGACCTGGATGCCCTCGCAGCCGTACGCCGCCGGGACGTACACCAACGTTCCGAGCCAGGCGCCGCCCTCGTATCTCCAGTCGGCGTTCCCGTTGAACGAGGAGTAGTTCGCCGAGCTCTCGCATTGATTGCCGGGGCCGACGCACTCCGGGCAGCAGGGGTGCGCGAGCACCTCGTAGCAGACGACGGTGCGCTCTTTCGGGATGTCGGTCACTCGGTACTGGAGCGTCCGCGGCGCGGCCATGTCGAACGTCGCGTGGCGGGGCTCGATCGCGGGGTTCTGCGCGTCCTCGTCGGTGATCGTGGCGTTGTTGATGCGCCGCAGCCGCGGGTCGATCCCGCCCGCCGGCGTGCCTCGGGCCGGACCGCTTTCGCCGGTCCGCCCTTCGCCGTCGCCGGGCGTGTCGGTGGTAAACTTGGACAGCGGCACCCTCAGGGCCCCGTCCGGCTCTCCGAACATCCGGCTGAGATGCGCCTTGAGCGCGGCCCCGGACGCCTTCGCGGATTTGAACTCGCTTCCCTCCGGCCGAGGCACGGAAGGGGGCTTGGCGCCCGTGACGTTGCGCGGGCGGGCTTGGCCGATCGACGGGACGCGCTGAAGCTCGCGACGCGGACGCTCCGGGGCCGCGGGGACGTCCAACCGCGCGCCCGACTTCTCGACCCCTTCCCCGATCCCGTAGTTGAAGAAGTTCGCGGGCGCGATCTGGGGCGGCTCCGGGGTCTCGGGAGCGGGCTGCGGCGGCATTTTCCTCCGGCGCTTGGGCGGCAGGGTCGGCGGCAGCGGGAGCACCGGCACCTTCACCTCGGCGTGAGCTTGGGGCGCCGGCTCCCCGGCGGGCTCGTCTTTGGCGAAGACGCTCTTCTTCTCGGGTGGTTCGGGGGCGACCGTGACGTCTACGGCGCTCGGCTTCGAGGTCCCGCCCCCTTTGAGGAATAGGCGCACCGTCCCGGTCCCCGCGAGCATGCTCAGGAGCACCACGACGGCGAGCAGGCCGAGGGTTTTTAGGTCGAGCTTCGAAGCGGCGTGCGCCATCGCGAAAGTATGCGGTCCGCGGCGTGGGAATGCAAGGCGGAGAGCCTCTGAAGGAATTTTGTGCGAATACGGTTTCCGGCGTAAAAGCTCCGGTTTTTACGACAGATTCCGGTGTCAACGGCTTTTTCGTGGAGGGGTCTTCGGGATCGGCGCATCCTGCCGGTATGAACGAGCCGATGATCCAGGTGCGCAGGACGGTGCCGCCCGACGGTTCCGATCGGCGGCTCCTCATCCTGGCGGCGCTCCTCTCGCTGGGAGGCGGGGCCAGCGGCGCGGTCTTCGCCTTATGGACGACCGATGCGGACGGCGCTCGGTTCTCGGTCGGCCGCAGGCTCGAGGCGCCCCGCCCGCTTTTCGCGGCGCGTCCGGCCGCCGCCTGGACCGCGGCCGGCGAGCCGCTGGCGGCGGCCGGCGCGGCCCGGCGGCGCGGCGGCCCGCGCAACGGTTCCTCGTTGGCGGCGCTAGGCGCCTCGCGCGCGGCGGCGGAGGCGCAGCCGACCGCGGCGCGCTCGGCTCCCGGCGCGGCGTGGGACGAAGGAAAGGCGATGGAGTGGGACGCCTCCGGCTCCCTGAAAGGCCGCGCGCGGTGGCAGGGCCCGGCCCGCTCGCAAGAGCGCTCCTCGGCCCTCGCCGGCATGTCCGCGGCGTCCGGCCGGTCGTTGTATCCGCGGGCCGCGGCGACGCGCCCGGCGACGGTCGTCCGGGGCGCGGCCGCCGAGGCGAGGCTATTCCGCTCCGACAGCGGCAACGCGTGGCGCCTTCTCGCGTCGAACCCGTCGCTCGAGCGGCCGACGGATCTGCGGGACGCGCCGAGCGCGTACGGCGCCGGTCCGCGCCGCGCGGCGGGAGAGAACGCCGGCGACGGCCTGCGCGACGAGGAGGTCCGCGGCCGAAGCGATCTAGGACAGGAGGCTCGCGGCATCGACTGGAAGCTGGCGAGGGTGAAGGACGCGGGAGAGTCGCAAGAGGTCGAGGGGCTGGAGAGCTCCGCGCTCTTGAGCCGCATGGACGACGAGTCGCGCCGCCAGTTGCTGCGCGTCCTCGAGACCGGCGCGGAGAACGGCGTCACCGGACTCGAGGCCTGCCGGGGCGCGAACGTCACCCCGGCGTGCATGGAAGCCATGCGGCGCTGCAATGCGGACGAGGCCTGCCGGCGCCGCTACACGGGGCGATGATCATGACGAAGACCTGGCTCGCCGGTTGGGGACTCGCGCTCGGAGGCTCGGCCCTGTGGGTCGCGCTCTCGATGGAGCGGCCCGCCGAGGAGCGCGCGGAGCCGGTGTTGTGGCCCGCGCGAGCCGCCGTCGATCCCGCGGAGGAGCCCGAGCCGTTCGACCGCCTGCCCGAGCTGATCGCAGAGGCGCCGGCGCCGTCGGCCGCGCCCGGCTCCTTCTCCGTCGCCGGGACGCCGTTTTCACCCACGTTCCCGTCCGTCGCCCGCGCCGGCGGCCGGAGCGCGCCGCCTCAGGCCGGCGCCGCCTACGTGGACGAGTCGCTCCGCGACGTCCCGGCCGCCGTTCCCGCCCAAGGCGGCGTCGTCGCGCACGCCGGATTCGGCGGCGCGAGCTCCGCGTTTCTCGCCGTGTCCGCCGAGGCGCCCCGGGCCGCCGCCGTCGTCCAGCCCGCTCGGCCCGCCGCCAAGAAGCGGCTCAAGCGCCTCGCTTCGATCGGCGTCGCGCGCACCGCGCCGACGCTGCTCCCCGCGTTGGGCGGGCTTTCGGCGGTCTCGGCCCGCTCGGCCGCTCTTGCCGGGTCCAGCGCCGGGGCGAAGTCCTTGGGCGCGGGCGCTGCGGGCTCCTCCGATGCGAGCGCGGCCGGACGCTCGAGCGCTTCGGCGGCCCGTTCGGGCGAAGACGCACGCTCGTCGGATACCGTCACTCGGGGACGCGGAGCCGTTTCCGCCGGCGCCGCGGGGTCCTTGCCCAGGGGCTCGACGCCGGCCGGGGGGGCGCTCCCGTCGGACGCGCAACTGCTCGCCGAGTATTACCGGATCCTCGCGGCCCTGCCGCAGCGGACGTGCCCTGCCTCCGGCGACTGCCCCACCGAGACGTTGGCGGTCATCGCCTTGCGGCAACTCCTCGAGGCTCGAATCCGCATGACGGACTGGCTCGCCGAGCCGGCTCGCCTCCCGCGGAACGCGCGCTTCGAGGCCGGGGATGTGTTCCTGGCCGATTGGAAGCGCACGCCGATGGACCGCGTCTACGAGTACCTCCCGTATGCCGGCTCCAACGAGTTCTTCCTCTGGACCGATTGCCGCCGCACGGTCATCGACCCGAACGTGCTGCTCGTGACGCCTGGATGCCAGAACCCGGTCTATCAGGACTGGTTTCAACTCTTGAGCGCGTGCAACGCGGGCGACGCCCGCGCGTGGACCGAGCTCAAGAAGCTCGACTATATGGGATACCAGGCCGAGATGGACAAAGGCCCCCAATCGACCTCGAATACGTGCACGGGGGGCGGCACCGCGTTTTGGCGCGCGGACTGGCCGGAGGGCCAGGGCGAGTTCAAGCGCCGCCTCCGCGAGGCGCGCGAGCGCATGGAGGCCGGCCGCACGCCCGTGATCGCGCACGGGCGCACCGATCTCGCCGACAACGCGCGCCATCTCTACGCGGAGATCGCCCGCGAGCTGGACCGAAGGATCGGCGTCCTGCAGAAAGCCGTCGGCGTCCGTTGAAGGGGGGCATATGAACCAAGAATGGGTCGGGCGTTCGGGCGCCGCCGCCGTCGCGGCGGCGGCGTTGGGGGTCGTCCTCTCGATCGGCGCTCCGCCGCCCGACCTCGCCGACCGAGTGCGTTGGCCGCAACCCGCTCCGGCCGGGTCGTCGTTGTCGTCCTACGAGTTCGACGGAGACCGCCTGCCCGCGTTAACGCGCGAGCCTGCCGCGCCGCGCGCGGCGAAAGGGCCGGGCTTCGCTCCGCTCCGCTCGCCCGCGGGGCCGTTGCCTCCCGCCGGCCGCATCGGCGAGCCGCCGCCGATCCCGATCGAGGGCCTGAACGCCGGTTCCGAGGCCGCGCTGCGCGACGCGCCGGCGCCGATCGCCGCGGCGCGCCAGGGCTCGGCCGCCTCGGCCCGGTCCGGCTTCGGCGCCGCGACCACCGCCTTCTTCGCGATGCCGGCCCTCGCCGCGAGGACCGCGCGCATCCCCCAGGCGGCCAAGGCGGCGGCCGGGAAGCGCCGGCTCGAGCGGATGTCCTCCGTCGGCGTGTTGCGCGCCGTCCCGACCCAGATCAACCGCTTGAGCCGACTCAACACGCGGGCGCCGAAGTTCAGCAGCGCGGCCGCCGGGACTTCGCAGCACGGCGCGCCCGCGCCCGCCGCCACGACCGCGGGGACTCCCGGCCCGACGACGGCCGCCGCGGGGCTGCTGGGCTCCTCGGGCGCGGCCTCGAACGACCTCAAGTCGGCGTCCGGTTCCACCCACGCGGGAGGGATCGGATCGCACGCCGCTATCGCGGCCGCCGGGGAGCCGGCCATCACCCCGGCTCGGGCGGAGTTCGACATGAACGATCCGCGGACCATCCGCTACGAGATCACGGGCTTGGCAGCCGAGAAGACGACGGTCTGCTACGAGGTCCTCGACCACCGCCGCGGCGAGTGGACGAGTCCCTCCGGCTACTGCGCGTCGATCGGAACGAACTACATCATGCCGTTCAAGCGCCGCAACGGCGGCGCGGACTGGGGGAACCACCATTGGGAATACAAGGACGGCAAATGGATAGGGACGATCCCTTACGAGGCGGGCATGTGGGGCGACAACAAGATCAAGGCCCACTTCATCCTCGCCGACGCGACCACGGGCAAAAAGGTGGACGGTTACCTCGATGTGGTCAAGCGCAACTGCAACGCCCTGACCTGCGGGCCGGCCGGCAAGCTGCATCACGACTACGTCGCGCCGTTCAGCCCGATGCCGCCGCCCTGCCGGTCGAACCAGTCGATCGGAGGGTCCTGCAGTGAGGGCACCGTGTGCATGCTCGGCTCCAACGTTCCGCTCTGTTCCGCGGATTGAGGCCCCCGTGGACACGCGCACCGCGCGCATCGCGCCTCGCGACGCAGGAGCCCTAATCCTTGTAGTAGGGAGCCGGAGGTTTGGCGGTCGCGGCGGGCGATGGTTTTCAGCGAACTTATGGGCCCGGAGGGGGGGCGGAATTCGTGATGCGGGGATTAACTCTTTTTCTTGGCGAAAACGTTGTGTGCCTTTCGGGGGAGATTGGGCCATCCTGCGGGCATGAATAGAAACCTTCCCCTGCTGTTGGTCCTTGTCGCGCTCTCGTCCGCCTGCATCAAGAGCGGCTCGAGCGTCGTCGTTGGGCAGTTGCAGCCGATCGACGGTTCCCTTGTGGGCGTATGGGACGAGAATGGCGACCGGCACGAAGTGAGCTCGCGAAAGGGGTCCGCGTATCAGATCGACTCGACGTACCAGGACGGGCAGACCAAACGGTTGTATGCCGTCCGGACGCGCATCCGGAGCTCGGCGCAGGAGTTCGACCTATTGTGGATCGGGTATGTCCACGGATCTCCCGAGGGTCGCTGGTGGCCCGCCGAATATCGCGTGGAGGGAGGCCGGCTCGAGTTGAGTCTCCTCAGCGGGACCGGTCTGACGCGCTATCCCGAGACCGAACGCGAATTCGCCGCCTACCTGGAGCGCTTTCGTGGTGCCGCCGACTTCCTGGACGCGCCTAGACTCTTCGCGGCCATCCCCGGCATGTCGCCGCAGAAGCCGAAGAAGGGGCCGCCGACGGGGAATAAGAAGCTGGGCGAGTGAGCTACATCTTTTCCGGGGCGGAGACGCCGAGCACCGAGAGGCCCTGGGCGATGACGTCGCGCACGCCCGCGCAGAGCGCGAGCCGGGCAAGCGTCGTGTCGGGGTCCTTCGGCTCCAGCACGCGGCACTTCTCGTAGAAGGGGTGGTACAGCCCGGCGAGCTCGAGCAGGTAATTGCCGAGCGGATGCGGCGAAAGCTCCGCCTCGCAGGTCTGCAGCGCCGCCGGAAACCACGCGAGCTTCATGAGCAGCGCCCGCTCCTCGGGCGTCGAGAGCCGCGCGCCGTCCGCGTTCGCCAGGCTCGCGCGCTCGCCGAGGCCGGCGCCCAGGGCCTTCTCGGCCTCGCGGAAGATCGAGCAGATCCGCGCGTGGACGTACTGCACGTAGTAGACCGGGTTCTCGGAGCTCTGCTTCTTCGCGAGCTCGAGGTCGAAGTTCATGTGCGAGTTCGCGGTGCGCAGCGCGAAGAAGAAGCGGCACGCGTCGCGGCCGACCTCCTCCACGACCTCGCGGAGCGTCACGAACTCGCCCGCGCGCTTGGACATCTTCACGGCTTCGTTGCCGCGGAAGAGGTGCACCAGCTGGTGCACGATCGCGTGGAAGGATTTCGCCTCCTTGCCGAGCGCGGCGACGGCGGCCTTCATCCGGGGCACGTAGCCGTGGTGGTCGGCGCCCCAGATGTCGATGAGCTCGGTGAAGCCGCGGTCGAACTTGTTCTTGTGGTACGCGATGTCGGGCAGGAAATAGGTCGGCGCGCCGGTGCTCTTGACGAGCACGCGGTCCTTGTCGTCGTCGGCGCCCTCGACGGCTTGGGTCCCGAGCCAGACGGCGCCTTCCTTATCGTAGACCATGCCGCGCCCGCGCAGGACCTCGAGCGTCTGCTCGACCGCCTTCGAGGCGTAGAGCTCGCTCTCGAGGAACCAGCGGTCGAACGTCACGCCGAAGGCGGCCATGTCGGCCTTGTGCGTCTCGAGGAGGACCTTCATCGCGTGCCGGCCGAACTGCTCGGGCGTCCAGGTCCGGGCGTCCTCGGGGAGCTGGGCGGCGATGTCTTTGAGGTAGTCGCCGTGGTAGCCGTCCTCGGGGACCGGCTGGTTCTCGAAGCGCGCCCTCAGCGAGAGCCCGAGCTTCTCGGCCCGGCCTCCCGCGTCGTTGACGTAATACTCGGCCCACATCGTGTGGCCGAGGCGGCGGAGGATGCGCACGAGGCTGTCGCCGAGCGTCGCGGCGCGTCCGGAGGCGAGATGGAGCGGACCCGTCGGGTTCGCCGAGACGTACTCGATCAGGATCTTGCGGGGGGGACCGGCGAGCCCGGCGCCGTAGCCGCCCGGCTCGGCTACGATCGCCTTCAAGTTCTCGACCAAGGCGTCCTGGGAAAGCCGCAGGTTCACGAACCCCGGCGGCGCCGGCTCGGCCTTCTCGATCCCGGGCACCCCGCCCAGAGCGCCGGACAGCTCCCCGGCGATCTCGAGCGGCTTGCGCTTGAGCAGCTTCGCGGCGCCGAGCGGCCATGGCACCGAGAGGTCGGCCGCGACGTGAGCGGGGGGAGGGGCGAAGCTCGGCGCGGGCGGCGCCCCGAGCCCCTGCTCCGCCGCCCAATCCTCGATCCGCTTGGAGGCGTCCTTCTTGATCCTTTCGACGATCATCCGGCTTTCGCTTTTCGCGCGACCGGCATCCACCGCTGCTTCGGCTGGTCGTGATAGAGCTTGTCGAGCCCGTAGAAGTGCCGCGCCTCCTGGTGCATGAGGTGCACGAGCAGGCCGCCGTAGTCGAGCACGCGCCACAGCGCGGAATGCGAGCCGTCGCGGTGGCGCAGCTCGATGCCCGAGGGCTCCATGACGTCCTCGATGGCTGCCTGCACGGCCTCGAGATGGGCCGGCGAGGTCACGCTGACGAGCAGCATGAAGTCCGCGACGATGCTCGACTTCCGCACGTCGACCAGGACGACGTCCTCGGCCTTCTTGTCGTAGGCGGCGCGCGCGCAGCCCACGGCAAGCTGCTTGAAGGGGTTGAACTCTCGCCTCACGCCTCTATCTTAGTTAATTAGAACGATCCGGCGGAGCGGGCGCTCTGCAGGCGGGCGCGGAGCTGGTCTTCCGTGCGGAAGCGGATGTTCTCGAGAGCGGACTCGATCAGCCCGGCCGAGGTGGCCAGGGTGCGGGAGATCTCGTTGCGGAGCTCGGGGGGGGGCTCTTGGGCGCCCACCAGGACGAGGTAGCCGTCGAGCCGCTTGGGACCGGGGATCGCGACGGCGACGCTCTTGCCGTCGAGCCAGATCGTCTTTTGGTCGCCGAACACCGGGCACGTCGAAGGGACTTCGGCCTGGCCTTGGTTCGCGACGCGCTCCATCTCCTCGTTGAACTCGTTATAAAGGAAGGCGGCGCCGCTCCAGGTCCCTTCGACGTGCGGCACGAGGTGCCCGAGCACCTTCTGCAGGAGGTCCTTGCCGGAAGGGATCGGCTCCAGCAGCCATTGGCTCAGGTCGAAGAGGAGCGTCAGCTCGTTGGAGGATCGGCGCAGGCGCCGTGTGAGCGTCTCGACGATCTCGGCGAAGAACCCGACCGCCAGCGCCGGGTTCGAGTCGAGCCAGCGCAGGAGGTCGGTCCGCTCGAGCTGGAAGACCTCGACGTCGCCCGCCGCCGTGGCCCGGGCCGAGCGGGGGCCCGGCACCATGAGCGACATCTCGCCGACGCACTCGCCGGCAGGCAGGATCGCGAGGTCCTTCTGCTCGATCTCTCCCTTCTCGCCGAGCACCCGCTTGGAGACGCGGATGCTCCCTTTCGCGACGAACAGCAGCGCGTCTCCTTCGGAGCCCTCCTCGAAGATGACGGTGCCGTCGGTGAACGCCTTCTGCTTGAGGAAGCCCGCCAGCGTCGGCAGGCGGTCGTCGGGGATCCGCTCGAGGAGGTGCAGGCCCCGGAGGGCCTTGAGCATCGCCGCGTTGTCCATGGCCTCAGCCCATCAGCGTCGCTTTCGACGAGCTCCCGGTGTAGCCGATGAGGCTCTTCAGGGACTCGAGGCTGTGCGCGCGCGTGAGCGCCTCCTCGGGCGAGATGAGCCCCTGGCGGACCAGCTCCGCGAGCGCCTTGTCCATCGAGATCATGCCGTTTTTGGCTCCCGTGTCGATCGCCTGATACAGCATGTGCGTCTTTCCTTCGCGGATCAGGTTGTTGATGGCCGGGGTCGCCACCATGATCTCGCGGCAGGCGACCCGGCCCTGCCCGTCCTTGCGGGGGATGAGGAGCTGGGTCACGACGCCCTGAAGCGCGGTCGAGAGCATGACGCGCACCTGCATCTGCTGGTGCGGCGGGAAGACGTCGATGATGCGATCGATCGTCGACGGGCAGTCCTGCGTGTGCAGCGTGCCGAAGCAGAGGTGGCCCGTCTCCGCCGCGGTCAGGGCGAGCTGGATCGTCTCGAGGTCCCGAAGCTCGCCGACTAAGATGACGTCGGGGTCCTGCCGCAGCGCGTGCTTGAGGGCGTCGTTGAAGCTCTTCGTGTTCTGGCCGACCTCGCGCTGGCGGAAGATGCAGGACTTCGACTCATAGACGAACTCGATCGGGTCCTCGACCGTGAGCACGTGGCACTTGTACTTCTGGTTGATCAGCTCCATGATCGACGCGAGGGTGGTCGATTTGCCGGAGCCGGTCGCGCCGGTGACGAGGACGAGGCCTCGCGGCAGGTCCGCGAAGTCGACGACCGCCTTCGGCAGCCGGAGCTGCTCGGGCGTCGGGATCTTCGAGGTGATCACGCGCATGACCGCCTCGACGCCGTTCTTTTGGAGGAGGACGTTGACGCGGAATCGCGCGAAACCCGAAACGGCGAACGAGCAGTCGAGCTCCCAGTGCTCTTCGAACTTCGCCCGCTGCTCTTCGTACAGGATCGAGTAGATCAGGCGTTTGGCTTCCTCGGCGTTGATCACCGAGAAGCCGGGGATCTCGGCGATGTCTCCGTCCGCGCGCATCATCGGCGGCTTGCCGATGACGATGTGGATGTCGGAGGCGCCCGAGTCGACTGCGGTCTTTAGGATTTCGACGAGTTCCATGGAGTAGCTCCTTCCCCGGATTGTCTCAGAAGCGGAGTATAGCCGGGATTACAGCCGTCGGCAACGGCGAAAATCCCGGCCTAAGACGAGGGCGACGGGCGCCGTCGCCGAGGGGTCGTACTGCGTCCAGACGTCCGCGTCGGGGCAGCCGAGGAGCTCCGCTACCCGCCGGGCGTCCGACGGCCGGCCCGCGCGGTCGACGAGGTGGGTCTCGCCGTGGTCGTCGGCGTTTCCGTAGTCGATGACGTCCACCTGATGCCAGCGCAGGGCCTTCGTCGCGCTCAGGGCCAGCCCGGACTCGCCGGAGCCGTTGAGCACCTCGACGCGGATCTGGGCGGGGTCGGCGGAGGCCGGCGCGTCGCGCAGGAGGCTCGCCCAGAGCTCCCGCCGGTAGGCGCTCGCCGGAGGCCAGACGGGCCGGACGGAGCCCGGGGCGAGGCGATAGGCCTCGAGCGCGATGAGCGCGCGATCGTAGGCGGACGTCCCCGCGAGCGCTCCCTGCCGCGACGGCCGGGCGGCCTCCCACCAGAAGCGCAGGCCGCGGGGCCACGAGTCCAGGAGGCGGCGGACGGCCAGCGCGTCGGCGGGCGCCTCGCCCAGGACGTCGACCGAGGCCTCGAACGCCGGGGGCGGGAGGACGCCGTCGGGGTCGGCGGCGGTCAGGGGCTTGCCTGCGAGGTCGGCGATATCGAGCGTTCTCGAGCTTGGATGGTAGACGAGGACGAAAGACGAGCCGCGGGTCTCGCCGCGGAAGCTCAGGCGGGCGACGACCGGAGCCCCGGCGCGCAGGCTCGCGGCGAGCCCGGAGCGCCTCTCGAGCGCGCCGAGCGCCACGGCGACCGAGAGCCCGACGACGACGAGCGCGAGCTCGACCGGACGCGCCCACGAGTTCAACGAGCGCATATCAGCGCAGCGTCCGGGCCCAACGCCGGACCCTGCTCGTCATCGGATGGAGCCAGCCGCCGCGCTTTCGGGTCCAGTACTCTTTCGTTTGCACCGCCTCGACGAACGCGCGGTCGAGATCCCGCAGCGCGACGCGCCGGATCCGGTCGGCCGTGGAGAAGCCGCGGTCCGGGGAGGCGAGGTCCGCCACGTAGAGCAGCCGCTCGAAGGCGGTCATTTGGGGCTTGCCGAGCGTGTGGTGCGCGATGGCGCCGAGCACCGCGGGATCGGTCACGCCGAACCGGCGCCGGGCGAGGTCGGCGCCGATGTAGGCGTGCGCCAGGAGCGGCGCCTCCCGCAGCGTGCGCTCGCGCTCGGGCACCGGGAGCCTCCGCTCGCGGGCGTAGCGCGCCATCCCCGCAGGGTCGAATCGCCGGCCGCAGTCGTGGAGGAGCCCCGCGAGCGCCGCGGCGCCGGCGTCGTGCCCGTGACGGCGAGCGAGCTCGGCGGCCAGCCGCGCCACGCCGAGCGTGTGGGCATAGCGGTCCTTCGACAGGACGCGGGCCAGCTCCTCGTGCGCCGCCAGCCCGTAGAGGCGCCGCTTGCGGATGTAGCGCGCGACGCGTTTCGGCAGCAGCTCGCCCCAGTCCTCGCCCGCGTAGAGCCGGGCGCGCAGCTCCGTCGAGCTGACGTCGGGGAACCGGCCCGCCAGGAAGCGCACCCGAAAGCCCTCCGGGGGCCGGGCGGGCGCGCCCGTCCGGTGGCCGACCAGCCAGGAGACGCCGAGCCGGAGCTCGCCGGGACGCTTCCAGCCCGGCAGCGTCGCCAGCGAGTCCGAGCCGATCAAGAACCATAGCTCGGCTCCCCGATAGCGGCGGCGGGCCTCCCGGAGCAGCTCATAGGCGAAGGTCCGGCGGCCTCGGGCGATCTCGAACCCGTCGACCGAGGCGCGCTCCAGGCCCCGGACGAGGAGCCTCGCCATGGCGAGCCGGTCGCGGGCCGGCGCCCCGTGGCCGGACTTGAAGGGAGAGAGCCACGCCGGCAGGACGAGGGTTCGGTCCGGGCGGAGGGTTCGGTGCGCGGCCTCCAGCAGGGCCTTGTGGCCTCGGTGGGGCGGGTCGAAGCTGCCCCCGAAAAGCAGCAGGCGCATCCCGTCGATTGTACGAAATCGTGTGGTATCCTAAGGGCGAGCGGGGAGGCCATGGAAGCTCCGCGGTTGCAGCTCGTCGACAAGCTCGAGCTCTTGCAGCTCATCGTCCACCACGTCGCCGAAGGAGTGGTCGTGGCGGATACGGCGGGCCGTTTTCTGCTGTGGAACCGGGCGGCCGGATCGGCTACGAGACCGAACCGGGAAAGGGGACCCGCTTCTGGATCGAGTTGGAGCCGGGTTCTTGACACACTCCACGGAATTCGGAATCATCGGAAGTCGATGCCTGCGCTGATGCGTCCGTTCCGGGGTGTCCGCTACGACCGCAAGCGGGTCGCCATGGATCGCGCCGTCTGTCCGCCCTACGACGTGATCGGGGCCCGGCTGGCCGACCGGTTGCGCCGCCTTCCCTTCAACGCGATCCATCTCGAGCTGCCCTCCGGCAACGGCGACCGCTACCGGAAAGCGGGCGGCGTGTGGCGCCGCTGGAACGACCGGGGCATCGTGCGGACCGACCACGCGCCCGCCTACTACGTCGTGGAGCAGGCCTTCGCCTACGGGGGCCGCCGCTACGTGCGGACCGGCGTGCTCTGCGCCCTCGACCTGCGCCGCGCGGGTCCGAGGACGGTCCGTCGCCACGAGAAGACCCTTTCGAAGCCCAAGGCGGACCGCCTCAAGCAGCTCGCCGCGCTCAAGGTGAACACCAGTCCGATCTTCGGGCTATTCCGCGACGCCGGCGGCGCCGTGCGCGCGCTGCTGCGGCGGGCCAAGTCGGCGCGGTCCGATGAGGCCGGGACGAGCTCCGACGGGTCGCGCTTCAAGGTGTGGCGCGTCGACGAGCCCTCGACGGTCGCCGCGCTCGAGCGGGCGCTCGGGCCGAAGACGCTGCTCATCGCCGACGGCCACCATCGCTTCGAGGTCGCGAAGGAGTATTTCCGCCGGACGAAGACGCCCGCGACGTCGACGATGCTCGTTTACGTCTGCGCGGAAGAGGACGCGGGGCTTCTGGTGCTGCCCACGCACCGCGTCGTCTCTCCGCCGGGCGAGGCGCAGGCGCGCGCGCGCGAGCGCTGCCGCCTGACGCCCAAGCCCGGCCTGACCGCGTTGCTCGAGGTGCTCGACGCGCACCCGTCCCCGTACGCCTTCGGCCTCTTCGAGGCGCCGCGCGCGTTTTGGCTCGCCGTGCCGAAGTCCCCGGAGGGCGCCAAGAGCGGGCTCTGCGTCGAGTACCTGGCCCGGTCGGTGACGTCCGGCGTGGACCCGCATCACCTCAAGTACACGCATGAGGCCGCGGAGGCCGTCCGGCTCGCCCGCGAATCGAAGGGGGCGGCGCTCTTGGTGAAGCCCGCGAGCGTCGCGGATATCCGCCGAGCGGTGGAGCGGATCGGGCTCCTGCCGCAGAAGTCGACCTACTTCTTCCCGAAGATCACGACCGGCCTCGTGTTCAAGCCGCTCGCCTGAGATGCGCTTCTCCGTCATCATCCCGACCTGGAACGAGGGCCCGCAGATCGGCCCGTCGCTCAAGCGCCTGCGCGAGATCTCCGACGAGACGCACATGGAGATCATCCTCGTCGACGGCGGCTCGACCGACAAGACCGTCGACGCCGCGCGCGACTTCGTCGACCAGGTCCGCGTCCTCGAGAAGCCGAACCGCGGCGCGCAGCTCCACGCCGGGGCGAAGCTCGCGACCGGCGACCTTTTCTTCTTCCTGCACGCCGACACGCAGCCGCCCGGCAACTGGCAGGAGCGGCTCGAGAAGTTCTGGCTGAGGACGCACGCCCAGCCGCTCGCGGCGACGGTGTTCTCGGTCGACTACGGCAACCACTTCCCCTACACGCTGATCGCCGACGGCCAGAACTGGCGCGCGCGGTTCCTCGGCCTCGCCTACGGCGACCAGGGTTTCTGCGTCTCGAAGGACGTCTACGAGAGGTGCGGCGGTTTCCCCGAGATCCCGCTGATGGAGGATGTCGAGTTCTGCCGCCGCCTCCGCAAGCTCGGCGTCATCGAGGTGCTGCCCGAGCACATCCGGCCCGCCGCCCGCCGGCTGCGCCGCTGGGGCGCGATCACGAACACGCTCTACAACCAGTGGATCCTGCTGCGCTACCTCCTCGGCGGCGACCCGACCGCGCTCTGGGAGCGCTACTACGCCGAGGACCGCCGCGAGGCCCCGCCGCCCCCGCCGGCGGTCGACCCCGACCGGCATCCGTTCGCCTACCTCAAGAAGAAGAAGCGCGTCTCCTAGCGGCGTTCGATTGGATCGCGGCACGAAGATCCGGCGGGCGGGGCTCAAGGACGCGGAGGCGCTGCGGCGGTTGGCGGCGCAGCTCGGCTATCCGGACGTGGCGGCGGCGTTTCGCGCGCGACTGCGCCGGATCATCCGCTCGCCGCGGCACGCGGTCTTCGTCGCCGATCACGAGGGCGTGCCGTGCGGCTGGCTCCATGTGCGGACGCAGCTCTTCCTCGAGCTGCCCGAGCACGCGGAGATCGCCGGGCTCGTCGTGGACGAGCGCTGCCGGAGCGGCGGGCTCGGCGCCGCGCTCGAGCGCGCCGCGCAGCGCTGGGCGCGCGAAAAGCGCTTGCCGGCGCTCCGCGTCCGCTGCAACGTGATCCGCAAGCGGACCCACGGCTTCTATCTCCGCCGGGGCTTTGAGCTCGAGAAGACGCAGAAGGTGTTCATGAGGCGGGTGCCACGATGAAAGCGATCTTCATCCTCTACGTTTCCGATCAGAAGGCGAGCGCCGCGTTCTACGCCGCGGTGCTAGGCAAGAAGCCGGAGCTCGACGTTCCCGGGATGACCGAGTTCAGGCTCAACGACGGCGCGGTGCTCGGGCTCATGCCGAGCGCCGGCATCAAGCGCCTCTTGGGCGACGCGATCGCCGACCCCGCCTCCGCGGCCGGCGTACCGCGGGCGGAGGTCTATCTCTTCACGCCCGACGCGCCCGAACTCCATCAGCGCGCGCTCGCAAACGGCGCGCGGGAGCTGAGTCCGCTGCGGCTCCGCAACTGGGGCGACGAGGCGGGTTACGTGCTGGACCCGGACGGCCACGTCCTGGCCTTCGCGCGTTCCCCTCGCCGCTGACCCGTCTCATCGGGTGCGTCGCACCCGATGAGACTGTCAGCGTCCGCCGTTCTTGCGGGCCGCGATGCGGGGGGAGGCGGCCGCCGGCTTCACGGCCGGTTTCTCCAGCGCCGCGAGGATCGCGCGGCAGAACGCCGGGAGATCGTCCGGCTTGCGCGAGGTGACCAGGTTCCCGTCCACTTGCGCGTCCTTGTCGACCCAGCGCGCCCCGGCCGCCTCGAGGTCCGCCCGGATCGACGGCCACGACGTGACGGTTTTGCCCGAGAGCACCCCGGCGCTCACCAGCACCGAGCCGGCGTGGCAGATCGCGCCGACCACCTTGCCGCCGCGGTAGCAGTCGCGCACGAGGGCGTTGACCGCCTCGTGGCGGCGCAGGTAGTCCGGAGCCCAGCCGCCGGGGATCACGATCGCGTCGAGGTCGTCGGCGTTCACGCGGTCGGCCGCGGTGTCGACGTCGGCCGGGTAGCCCTTCTTCGAGTGGTAGCGCTCGGCCGAGCCCGAGCCGATCACGACGACGTTGTGGCCGGCCTCGCGGAAACGCAGCACGGGGTACCAGAACTCGAGCTCCTGGTAGTCCTGCTCGACGAGCACGCCGATCGTCTTGGCCATGGGATCCCTCAGTGCCGGAGCGCGGGTTTGGGCAGGGGCCGTCTGCCGGCGAAGCCCTCGCGGGTCGAATGGTAATGGGTGATATCGTCTTCGCCTTCGCGCCAGCAGAGGTAGACCTCGCTGCCGTCGGCCATGTGGTGGGGGAAATCGACGAGGCCGGGGTCGAGGCCCTTCAGCAGGACCCCGAGTTCCTCGAGGCCTTTGAGCGCGTGCTCCAGACAGCCGGCCAGGAACTCGACCTGGCCGCGCTCGATCGCGGCTTGGGCCGCGTTGCCGTGAGCGTCGCTTTCGAGCCGCCGCAGGTTCTCGACGTGGCTCTTGGCCTTGCACCGGAGCTCTTTGCAGAGCGTGAACACCTTCCGGACCTCCGGCAGCGCGCGGCGGGCCTCCTCGACGGTGAAATACTTCATCCAGTCATTATACCCCATCAACGGGGGCAGGGGACCCAGGCCGCGTGCGAGGAGCCGGGAGGAAACGACTTCTCCTCCCTCGCGTCCTCGAGGCGCAGCAGGCGCGGCCCTTCCATCTTGGGCGCCATGCCCAAGAGCAGCCACGGCGCGGCCTCGCCGAAGGCGACCGGCGCGAAGCCCGCCCCGTCCGGCTCGCCGTAGATGAGCGTGCCCTTCTCCTGCTTGTCGCAGATGTGGAAGAGCGGCGCGACGATGTGCGCGCCGGCCTCGTCGCGGTGGACCTGCACGCGCAGGCCGCAGCCGTCGACCCCGTAGAACGCGATGCGGCCGACCCCCGACTCGCGCGTGCCGACCCAGCGGATGGAGTGGAGATGGGCGTTCCCCTGCATCGCCGCCAGGAGCTCGGCGAGCGGTTTGTCCCGGCGCCGCGAGTTCCAGTCGTAGAGGACGCCGGCCGCCTGCCGGGCGCGCGTCGCCGGCTCGAGCAGCCGCTCGCGCTCGCCGAGGCGCCAGGTCTTCTTCGCCGCGACGTGCTCCCAGAGCTCGAGCTTGTCGGCCGCGCGCTTGACCACCTTCAGCCCGCGCCAGTCGAGCCACCACGCGGCCGGAGCGCCGAGCTCCTCCGGAAGAGGCACCGGCCACGGCGCCTTGCCTTTCCCGAGCCACCACGCGCGGCGGATCAGCCCGCCGTCGAGCCAGTACACCTTCTCCCACGAGTGGTCCCACAGGATCTCGGGAGAGGGCACGCGGCCGAGCGGCGCCTTCCGGTCCTTTTCCGAGCGCGGGTCGTAGAGCCGGGCCTCGAACGAGGCGGTGGAGGCCTTCAGGTAGAAGACGCACTCGCCGGCGCCGGCGGGCGCGGCGAGGGCGGCCAGAAGCGCCGTCAGCAGCGCCCGGCGCAGGTGACCTGCCTCCACTCGCGGGCGAGGGCTTCGCGGGCGCCGTCGCCTCCGCGGCAGGCCTTGAGGAGCGGGAACTCCGCCGCCGTGCCGCGGACCCAGGCGCCCCCCCGGTATTCCATGCTGCGGGGCGTCGGCAGCGGCCGGGCGACGCGGAACCCGCCTTTCGCCCAGCGCTCGACGATCTCGAGCGCCTCGGCGGCGCGTTCGCGCCACGGGAGCGGCCGCTGCGCGCCGAGATGGGACAAAAACGAGAGCCCCCGGAGCACGTCATAGTCGTAGAAGCGGGGGAAGCAGGGCTCCGTCCACTCGGGCTTGATCATCGAGCCCTTCGTCGAGCGAAAGAGCCGGTGCGCCAGCAGGTACTCCGCGCCGCCTAGGAGGAACGCCTCCTCCTCCTGCGTGAAGGGGCGCCGGGTGCAGTACAAGATCGCCTCCAGCGCCGGCACGGTCGAGACGACGGAACTCTTGCGGCTCCCTTCGTAGGCGTCGCTCTCGCAGTTCACCCCGCCGTCGGGCAGGCGGCTGTCGAGAATCATGCGCCGCGCGAAGGGGAGCTCCGCGTCGGGGTCGAGCCCGCAGGAGTGCAGCATCTGCATCGCCGTGCCGGCGGCGCAGAGGCAGCCGATGACACGGTACGCGTCGTCGCCGGGCGGCACGTCGGCCGTCTTGCGCGGGAAAAACGGCCTCCACGTCTCGCGGATCGAGGCGGCGAGCGCGCGCGCCGTGTCGACGGGGATCAGGCTCGACTCGCCGAGCTCGCAGAGGAGCGCCATGTGCCACCACGGCGAGTCCCACTTGGGCCAGTATGGATCGCGGCGCAGGCTCTCGAGCGCCTGCGGCGAGGACAGGTACTTGACCGAGTCCTGGGCCGCCCGCGCGAGCCCGGTCCAGGTCATGGTTGCGCCCCGTAGGGCGCAACCGGTTCCTTGCTCGCGGCGGTCATAGTTCCTGCAGCTTCACGTTCGCGGTGACGCGCTTCTTGTCGCGCAGCACGGTCACCGCCACGACGTCGCCCGGCTGCTTCTGCTCGAGGAAGCGGTAGAGGTCCTCGGAGTCCTTGATGACCTTGCCGTCGAGCGCCACGATGACGTCGCCGAGGATGATCTCGCCGTCGTAGTCGCGCCTCGTTCCGCGGAGGCCCGCCTTCGCCGCCGCGCTGCCGCGGGCAACGTTGATGAGCAGCACGCCTTCCACGCCGATCCTCTTGGCGACCGTATCCTCGGCGATGTTCACGCCGAAGCCGGGGCGGGCGACCTTGCCGTACGCGATGAGCTGCGGGACATAGCGGTTCACCGTGTCGATCGGCACGGCGAAGCCGATGCCCGCGTACGCGCCCGAGGGACTGTAGATCGCGGTGTTGACGCCGATGAGGCGGCCGGCGCTGTCGAGGAGCGGCCCGCCCGAGTTCCCGGGGTTGATCGCGGCATCCGTCTGGACCACGCCGCGGATCGGCACGCCGATGGGCGACTTCACCTCGCGGCCGAGCGCGCTGATGACGCCGGTAGTCAGCGTCTGGTCGAGGCCGAACGGGTTGCCGATCGCGAAGGCGGACTGCCCGACCTGGAGGTCCTTGGAGGTGCCGACCGCGAGCGGCTTGAGCTTGGCGGCGGGCGCGTCGATCTTGAGCACCGCGAGGTCCTTGTCGGGGGCGACGCCGATGAGCTGAGCGTTCCATTTCGAGTGGTCCGCGAGCGTGACCTGCGCGCTGGAGGCCCCCTGGATCACGTGGTAGTTGGTGACGATGTGCCCCTGATCGTCCCAGACAAAGCCGGAGCCGGCGCCGCGCGGGATCTCGAACACGTCGAGGCTGAAGATGTCCTGCTGGACGACCAGCGTCGTGATGTAGGCGACCGACTCGTTCGCCCTGCGGAACATCTCGATCGTGGCCTGCTCCTGCGCCAGGAGCGGCCCGCGAGGCGTCACGGGGCGCGGGGGAGGGATCGTCTTCGCGGCCAGTGCCGCGGCGGCCAGGACCGTCATCAGGGTCGCGTTCATCGTTTCTCCTAACGGGATGCTTCGTCGGCGGCGCGCTGAGCGCGCACGAAATCTCCGGCGGCGACGAGGCCGAACGCCTCGGACCAGCCGCTCGCGCGCCGCTCGCGGGCGCTCGCCTCGCGGGCGATGCGGGTGGTCGGCGCGAGCTTGATCAGCGCGCTCTCGAGCCAGGCGCGCCAGCGCGGCACCGGCCGGTACGCCGAGTGCAGCTGGCCGGGCACCCGCGAGACGAGCTGGATGTCGCGCGAGAGGCCCTGGCGCAGCCGGTTGCCTTCGGCCAACTCGCCCTCCATCTGCCTCCAGCGGGCCGCGTAGTCGGAGGAGAGAAGGATGGCCAGCGCCGCCTGGTCGCGGGCCTGGATGCGCGCGAGACGCTCGCGCACCGCCTTCCCGCGGCCCAAAAACGCCTGGCGGGCGTGCTCGGCCGCGGGCGCGGTCTTCACGAGGTTCTCGAGGTCGGCGGTCCAGAAGCCCGACTCGGCCTCGAGGCGCTCGACGTCGGCCTCCAGGCTGGCGATGACGAGCCAGCGGGAGGCCTCCTTCTGCTTCGCGGAGAGCGTGCGGAGCCCCGCGCGATGGATGGCCGACGGCTGCTGCATCCGCGCGGCCTCGGCCTCGAACTCGGCGATCGCGGCGCGCGCCCTCTCCAGCGCCTCCTTCCTCCGCACGACGCGCGGGGGGAGCTTCACGCCCTTTCCCGCCTTCGCGAGCGACGCCTGGACGCCTTGGAGCGAGTACTGCTCGGCGGTGAACTCGCGCTCGCGCCCGAGCGCGCGGGCGACGGCCCAGGCCTCTCGGGCGGCGGCGGACCCGGACTGCCGTCCGAGGTCCGAGCGGAGCGCGTAGGTCGGATACGCGAGCGTCGTGTAGTCGAGCCGGCCCGTTTCGATGAGCTTCGGAGCGCCGGGCGGGCGCTGCGCGTTGAGTTGGCTCTGCAGCGAGAGCACCTCGGGCGAGTAGCCCGACGGGTTGAGCTCGCTGAGCCGGTCGTAGGCGCTGGAGCCGGCGACGGCCGACGGAGAGGCGCCGCCCCCGGAACCCGAGCCCTTGCCGTCGCCCTCGGGCTGCTTGAGCACGCGTCCTTGCTCGCCGCCCTGTCCCTCGAAGAGGCGCTTGACCAGCTCGCGCTGCTCCTCCTCGTCCATCTTCTTCTCGAGCTTCTTGATCAGCTTCGATTCCTTGCCCGCGGCCGAGAGGACGCCCAGGATGCCGTGGTAGCGCTCGGGGTTGAGGGCCAGGCTGCGCGAGACCCGTTCTCGCAGCGAGATCTCGAACTCCTTCGTGCCCGACTCGTCGTCTTTGGCGAAGCCGACGGCGAGGTTGGCCGCGTCCTCGGGATGCTCCGCGATCCACTGGGCCACGGCCTCTTTAGCCTTCTCGGGGTCGGTCTCGCCGCCGGAGAGCTGGTCCGCGAGGCTCGAGGCGAGCAGCCGGCGCGCGAGCGAGTCGCGCATCGAGGCGTCGTCGCGTAGCGCCTCGGCGGCGCGGGCGACGAGCGCGGTCTCCTCGTTTTGGACCTCCGCGGCCCGGCCCACGTCGGGGGCGACCTGCGCCCAGGCGCCCGCGGCGAGCCAGAAGGCGACCAGCAGACGGATCATTTCTCCGGGTAGACGACCTTCGCGCCGACGACGACCCGGCCGTCGTCGGTGACCTTCGGGGCCACGCCGACGCCCTTGAGCGACGGCACGCCGGTGGAGGCGCGGTCGCCGATCTTGAGGAGCGTATACTCGGGCGGCAGGTCGAGCTGGTGCCAGCGGACCAGCGCGTACTGGCCGTTGGGCGCGAGCTGCGCGAACTCGACCGCGCCCTTGCCGTGCGCGTCGACGAGGCGGTTGCCCATGAAGTCGTAGGCCGCGACGATCCAGGCGTCGGGACCCCGCTCGGTGAGGAGCAGCCACTCGCCGTCCTTCGAGAGCGAGACGGGATCGAGGCCTCGCGGGGCGTCCGCGAGCTCGTTGCGGAAGAGCTCTTGGCCCTCGGTGCCGAAGTAGCGCAGGAGGCGGGCGGTCGTCAGGGGCTTCTCGGTGCGGCCGACCTTCACCGTGTCGACGCGCTCCCAGGCCCAGGCGAAGCGGCCGTCGTCCGAGACGTCGCCGCGGACGATCTTGCGCTGCGCGGTGCCGCCGGAGCCGAGCTCCTCCCAGTGGCCGAGCCCGACCTCGTTGACGAGCGTCCCCGACGAGTCGTAGAGCAGCAACGACGACTTGGCCTTGACCCACCCCGCCCGTCCCTCGCGAGGCATCGGAAGGGAGACGTCCTCCAGGACGGGCGCGGGGGCGGGCTCGGCGTCCTGGGCCCAGGCGCCCGCGGCAAAGCCCAGGAGGAGCACGGCGGCGAGGTTCACCCCTGCTCCTCCGCCAAGGACACCCGCTGGCCGGTCTTCTTGTAGAGCCTGATCGCGTACGGCTGCGTGAAGGCCTGGGTGACGAAGCCCTTCGGCTTCACGACGCGGTAGCGCAGCGCGAGCTCCTGGGCGTTCGACAAGGGAGGCAAGAACTCGACGCCGTAGCCGCCGGTCGGCTGCGCGCCCAGGAAGACCGCCGCGGCGACGTACTGCGAGAAGTTCACCGGCGGCGCGGGTTGGTTGAGCGAGTCGCGCCACAGGCGGTCCCACTCGGCTCCGCTCTCGACGATGCGCGCGCTCGGCGCGTTCTCGGCGCTGTAGGCGCCCCGCCACTCGCTGGGAGTCACGTCGGCCGTTGCGTCCATGGGTTCGTTTCCCGGGCTGGTCTTCGGCGTCTTGCGCCCCATCGCGACCGCCGTCGCGACGAGGGCCGACGCCAGGACCAGCCCCCATAGTATCCTAATCATGCCTGCCGCCCACAAGCATTCGGGGGATCCGCAGCGTCGGCTGTCCGTCGGATACGGGGACCCCTTGTCCGTCCTTGCCGCAGGTCCCGATGCCCCAGCCGATGTCCCAGCCCAAGCGATCGATGGACTTGAGCGTCTCCGGGCCGATGCCCAAGAGGTTGGCGTCGCGGACCTGGTGCTTGATGACGCCGCCCTCGACCCAGAAGCCCTCGTCCACCTCGAACACGAACTCGCCGGTCGCGGTGTTGACCTGCCCGCCGCCCATGCGCGTCACGAGGAGCCCGCGGTCCAGCTCGGAGAGGATCCGCGCGGGATCGTCCTTGCCCGGCGCGATGTAGAGGTTCGACATCCGCGGGATCGGCCGGTGGCGGTAGGACTCCCGCCGGCCGTGGCCGTTGGGCGCCTTGCCGTCCTTCGCCGCCGTGATGCGGTCGTACAGGTACTCCCGCAGGACGCCGTCTTTGACGACCGCGGTCGGACGCGCGAGGGTGCCCTCGTCGTCGAACGCGAAGGAGCCGCGCGCGAAAGGCAGCGTCGGGTCGTCGACGATGCTGAGGTTTTCGGGCGCGACGACCTGCCCGACCTTGCCGACGTACGCCGGGGAGGTGCCCTCCTGGACGTGGTCGGCCTCGAGCGAGTGGCCGATCGCCTCGTGGACGAAGGTCCCGCCCGCGGAGGCGGCGAGCACCACGGGCATCTCGCCGGCTTTGGCGGGAGGCGCGGAAAGCTTGGCGACCGCTCGCGCCGCGGCGCCGCGCGCGAGGCGCAGCGGATCGTGCTCGAGGAGGAGCTCGAAGCCCTTGGCCCCGCCCACCACCTCGTGCCCCGTCTGGAGGATGCCGTCTCGCTCGGCCGTGACGTCGGCGACGAAGAGCGTCGCGACGCGCTCCTCGTAGCGGGCGTGCCCTTCGGAATTGAGCACCATGAACGCCTTGCGGCGCTCCGCGTAGGTCAGGCTGACCTGCCGGAGGAGGGGGAACTCCTCGCGCAGCGCGCGGTCGACGGAGACGAGGAGCTCGATCTTGCGCTCGAGGCCGATGTCCTCCGGGCGGATCGTGACCGGCTGAGCGCAGCGCGTCAGGGCCGATAGGCCCTTCGAGCGTCCGTTCAAGGATGAGCCCGCGAGCCGGCGCGCGAGCGCCATCGCGGCGGCGGGGTCGATCGCGTTGAGGCTTCCGTGCCGCGTCTCGAAGCCGGACGGACCTTCGGAGCGCCGCAGGTAGCGCAGCCCGGCGCCCACGTCGGCGCCGGAGGCAATCTCCTCCGTACGGGAGTCCTCGAAGTGGAGGCTCGCTCCCCACGACTCCTCGAGATAGGCCTCCGCGTACTCCTCGAATGCCAGGACGGGCGCCCAGTCCTCGGGTTTCACCGCCGAGAGCTTGCTCATGGCGCCGCCGAGGGCAAGAACAACGTCACGGTCGTGCCCTTGCCGAGCGAGCTCTCGAGCCGCACGCGGCCGCCGTGCGTCTCGACGACCTTCTTCACGAACGGCAGGCCGAGGCCCCAGCCGTCGACCTGGCCGGTGAAGCTCGCCTCGATCTGGTAGAACTTGTCGAAGACCTTCGCCTGCTCCTCGGGGGGGATGCCGGGGCCCTGGTCGCGGACGTGGACGGCCACCTCCGGTCCGACCGCCTCGGCCCATACCTCGACGGGGCGCCCCGTCTCGGAGAACTTCACGCCGTTCTCGATCAGGTTCTTGAAGACGTCGCGCAGGAGCAGCCGGTCGCCCGAGACCGACAGCCCGGGGGCGGAGTTGACCGTGAGCGCGGCCTTCTTCTCGTCCATCCAGCCCTTGAGAGCTTCGGTGGCGTCGGCCAGCACGCCGTCGACCGGGACGCAGCCGCGCTCGACGTCGCGCTCCTTGAGGTCCTCCAGCGTGGTGAAGTTGAGGAGCTTCTCGACCAAGGACGCGAGCTTATTGCCTTGGGTGAGGATCGCCCGCACGGAGCGCTCCATCATCTGGGGCGCGGTGTTCGCGGAGAGGTCGTCCATCAGGAGCTGCGAGTAGCCGGTGATCGAGGCCAGCGGCGTCTTGAGCTTGTGGGAGATGAGCGACAGGAAGCTCCGCTTGAGCGCGTCCTCGTGGCGCTGGGCGGTGACGTCCCGGAAGATGAAGAGCCGTCCCATCGAGGGCGGCGTGCGGCCGATGCGCTCGAAGCGGACGATGCTCGCGGTGCCCGCCACGACGAGGGGCTTGGGGAGCTCGCGCACGGCCTCGAACGACGCGTGCACCTCGGGCGACGTCAGCAGCTCCCGCACGGGAGGATTGAAGTCGAGGCCCTCGAACACGACCTCGAGCTCCGCGCCCGCCTCGAGCCGCCCGCCGAGATGGCGTACCGCCGCCCCGTTGGCGAGCGTGACCCGGCCCGCCTCGTCGGTCAAGAGGGCCCCGTCGGTCATCTGGGTGAAGACGGTGTCGAGGCGCGTCTTCTCCTCTTGGACGGAGGCGAACAGGCGCGCGTTCTCGACGGCGACGGCCGCCTGGGAGGCGAAGGCCTCGAAGATGCGGATGTCCTCCGGCGAGAAGCCGCCGCCGATGTGGTTGATCGCCTCCACCACGCCGATCGTGCGGCCCGCGAACTTCATCGGGGCCGCGAGGATGGAGCGGGTCTTGAAGCCCGACTGCTTGTCCATCGTCGAGCTCCAGCGGGGGTCCGAGGCGACGTCGTTGATGACCAGCGTTTTGCCTTCGAGCGCGCACGCGCCCGCGATGCCTTTGCCCATCGGAAGGCGGATCTTGGTCAGCTCCGGGGCCAGGCCGAGCGCGACGTCGAAGTAGAGCTCGTTGGTCTTCGGATCGACGAGGAGGAGGCTGGCGGTCTCCGCGTTGACGACGCGGGAGGAGAGCTGCATGATGGTCTCCAGCAGCTCGGAAACGTCGAGCTTCGAGGACAAAAGCAGCGACACCTCGAGCAGGAGCTCGAGGCTCTCGGGCCTCTGGGCCATCCGACGAATTATGACAAATTACTTCAGAAAGTACTTCGGATTCCCCTTTTCGACGGGGGTGGTGATGGGGGCCGGCCGCGGGGTCGGCGTGGGCGTGAACGTCGGGATCGTCAGGGTCCCGCCGAACGGCAGCCGGATCGTGATGCGGGTCGGCGTCGGGGTGGGGCGGGGCGAGGGCGTCAGGGCTTCCTCGGGCGTGTCGTCCTTTTTCGCCGTCTTCACGGCCGATCGCGCCGCGCCCGAACCGCGTCCGCCGCCGGAGCCGAGCCCCTTTTCCCGGCCGGCGGCGTTCGTTTCGCCGGCGCCGTATCCGGAGGCGAATCCGCCCACCTGGGCCCCCACGCCGCCCACCTGGTCGCCTCCGGCGAGTTCCGCGTCGCCCGCTTTGGCGCGCGCGTGCGCAGTGAGCTGGCCGTTGAGCCAGCGGCCGCACGCGGCCTGGCGGGTGCACGCCTGCCCGGCCGACATGCACTGCGCGGCGAGGCCGCTGGCCTTGCACGCGGAGACGAAGCCCTTGCCCCCCTCGAGATGGGTCAACAGCCGGGTCCGGTCCGCCGGCTTGAACATCGAGAGGAGCATGCCGGCCGGCGACGGTTCCGCCGGCGTGCCGGCGGTGCCCATGGGACCGGCCGTCTCTCCGGCGGCAGACGTGCCCGAACGGCCCGCCGAGGCGGAGCCGTGATCTCGCGAATTGGGACCGCGTCTTCCCTTCTCGTCCGTCGCCGCCTCGGCCGAGGGCTCCGCCGGCGCCTCGGTCGCCGCCGAGGGGTCGTATTCCGGCTCGCCGAGCCCTTCCATCGGCCCGAGCTCGAGCGCCTCGCGCAGCCGGGACGCGATCCCTGAGGGGCCGCCCCCCGCGTCGACCGTCGCGATGCCTGAAGCCGACGAGCCGTACCGGGCCGGCCCGCCGAAGCGGATGCCGGACCCCGAGACCAGCTCGAGGCCCGATCGTTCTTCTTCCTCGTCGAGCGGGGCGGGCGCGAGGGCGCCGGGGCGGGCGGAGGGGTTTGCGGTCTTGAGGCGCCGGGAGGGCGAGCTTCCGGACCAGCGAGATCGCAGGCCGACGACGGCTGCGCCGCCGACGAGCAAGGCGGCTAGGAACAGTATCGCCGCCGTGCGCTGATGGGACGGCATCCTACCCTAGGATAGCCCTGGGGGGCGGAAAGTCAAGGCGGAGGCAAACCCAATGCGCGCGAGGCTCCGCGGGCATTAATTAGGGTCTTGCTAACTTAAGGGTAGCCAGCTATCATTTAATTATGGCGGAGCCGACTAAAGGGTCCAGCCGCTCGGGTCGTTGGGAGCGGCAGCCGGGACCGGAACCCTACAAGTGCTTCCTCCCGAAGCCGTTGCCTCCGAATCCCCCGTTAGATCTGTCGGAGAAGCTGCTCATCGTCCAAGACCGTGCGACGAAGGCCGTCGCGCGCCTCGACGGCATGGCGGCGGCCCTTCCGGGACCGCAGCTTATCCTCTACGCCTACGTCCGGAAGGAAGCCGTGCTCTCGTCTCAGATCGAGGGAACGCAGTCCTCCCTTTCCGACTTGTTGCTCTACGAAACCAAGCAGGCGCCGGGCGTTCCGGCCTCCGACGTGAAGGAGGTCTCAAACTACGTCGCGGCTCTCGAGCACGGCCTTCGCCGGCTCCGGGACGGCTTTCCCATGAGCCTGCGCCTAATCCGCGAAGTCCACGAGGTGCTCGTGAGAGGGACTCGCGGCGAGGACAAGAGTCCCGGCGAATTCAGGACCTCGCAGAACTGGATCGGTGGGACGAGGCCCGGTAACGCGGTCTACGTCCCGCCGCCGCCGCATGAGGTGTTGCCGGCGATGGGCGCGCTCGAGAAGTTCATCCACGGCGACCCGATCCAAACGCCCACGCTGATGAAGACCGGTCTCGTTCACGCCCAATTCGAGAGCATCCATCCATTCTTGGACGGCAACGGCCGCGTCGGCCGTCTGCTGATCCCGCTCATCCTTTACGCGGAGGGGGCTCTGGCATATCCCCTGCTCTACTTGAGCCTCTACTTCAAGCAACGGCGCATGGACTATTACGAGGCGCTCATGAGCGTCCGCCTTCGCGGGGCGTGGGAAGAATGGCTCGCCTTCTATCTCGCCGGCGTCGAAGAGGTTGCCAAGGGGTCGGCGGAGACGGCCGAAAGAGCCATCAAGACCTTCGCGGCTGACCGGCGCAAGATCGAGACGCTCGGGAAGGCTTCAGCTTCCGCCATCAAGCTTCATGGAGTGCTTGAGAAGAAATGCCTCGTGTCGCTGGCGATTGCGCAGGAGGAACTCGGCCTGAGCCTGCCGACCGTGATGCAGGCGATGGTTCGCCTGCAGAAACTCGGCATCGTCAAAGAGATCACCGGCAAGCAGCGCAAGCAGGTCTTCGCGTACCAGGCTTACTGGACGCTGATTTCCAGAGGAATGGATACAATGCCGTCGGAGCGGGGCGGCCATCGACCCGCCGCCTAGAGCGCCAGCTCCCTAAACGACGCCCGGCAGGCGGTCGTGAAGGACGCCCTCATCCGGCGAGAGCGTGGGAAATACTGGAGGACCGCGGTCGTGTGCCAGAAGCTCCCGTGCACGCAGACCGTCGTGTCGGCCGGCTTGTCGTCGTCGCCGTGATCGGCCAGCCGGGAGACGATCTCGTCGGCGGACAGCCGGTCGTCGCCCGCGAAGAGCTCGGCGAGACGGGCGCCCCGGCGCTCGGCGGAGTCGTGCACCCGGCGTCCGCGCAGGGCGCGCGGCGCGCGCCGGTCGAAGACGGCCCCGGGCGGCAGCTCGACGGCCCGCATCTCCGTCGTGTGGAACGCGTTGGTGTGCCAGACCCAGTCGCCGCCCTCCGCCGGGCGGCGCAGCCGCGATGCCGTGGAGGAGAGCTCGAGCGAGGCGATGTCCCCGTCGGCGTCGGCGAGCATGAGCAGCCCGCCGCCCCAGCGGGGCTTGTCGCCGATGACGCGCGCCGCTTCCTCGACGGTCGCGCAGCGCTCGAGCGCCTCGGAGATCGCCAGCGAAATCGGCCCGGTGGGCTTCGCCTCGTCTTGCGTGTACGCGTAGTTGTAGGTGATCGCGAGGCCTTTCTCGTTGATCCCGTCGATGGCGCCGGCGAGGGGCGCGACGGTGAAGTCGAGCGAGCGCAAGCGCCCCTCCGGGCGGGTCTCGCGGACGAGGAAGTAGGGCTGCGCGACGGGAATGTAGTCGAAGAGACGGGTCAGGACGGGCTCCCCCGTCGCCGTCCTTGCCCCCCGAAGGGCGATCGCGGAGCAGGCGGCGGGCGACGGCAGCGTGCAGCGCTCGCGCGCCGCGGACATGAACGACTCGAAGGCGTTGAGGAGCAGGACCGAGTCGAGCCTGAGCCCCGCGCCGGCCGCGATGCCGGAGAGGCGCTCGGCGCCCCTAGGGTGCTCTCGGCGCAGCGGGAGCTCGAGCAGCCCGCGGGCCTTGCGCTCGGCGACGACGCGGTAGGCCGAAAACGGGAGGAACCAGGGCTGGCGCAGCCGGAAGAGCTCGAGCTTCGACAGGTCGCCCCGCGTCGCGTGGATCCGGCCGGCCAGCGCCTTTCCCTGGACGAAGCCCAGCTCCCACGGGGAACCCGTGCAGACGAGGTCGGGCGAGACGGTGCGAGGTGCTTCGGCCAGGACGCCGCTCATCTACGACAGGTTAGCAAAACCCGGTTGCGCGGAGGGCGCTCTCCGGCTATCTATTAGGAGGTGATCCTCCGGGCCGTCCTTTTCCTCGTCTTGGCCGCGGGCCTCTCCGCCGCCGCCGAGGACCCCGGTTTCGATCCGGAGCGCTATCCGGAGTCGACGCCCGCGGCCGTCGTCAAGAAGCATCCGTGCAAGCCCGGCGCCGACGGCGTCGACGTCAAGGACGTGCTGTTCTCCCTGCGGATCGATTACCGCCCGGTGTCTAGGCCGCTCCCGAAGCCGAGGGAAAGGCTGCTGAAGCGCTGGACGGCCAAGCTCAACGCCGAAGATCAGGCCGCGCGCTTCACGAAGGAGCTCAAGCTCGGCCGGGGGAGCGACGCCGCGTGGGTCGCCACGACGGGGGACGCCCTCGACGCGATGGATAAGGAGCTCAAGCCGGGCGAGCCGGCCTGGTTCTTCGTGAGCTTCATCGGCTGCGTGGGCTCCGAGCCCGCGTTCGCCCTCGACGAGTTCTCGCCGGTCGAGCCGGAGATCGAAGAGGGAGCGACGAGCGTGATCATCTGAGCACGGCGAGAGCCGCCACGGCCGCGCCGGCCGTCAGCGCGCCGAAGAGGCAGAGGTTGGCGGCGAGGGCGATCAGCCCGGCCGCGAGCCAGCCCGGCCGCTGAAGGATCGTCGCCACCGAGAGCAGGATCAGCGCGATCGCGGGCGGGAAGTTCGTCGGCGGGGGAAAGGGCGTGCAGATCAGCACCCCGCAGATCGAGATCGAGGCCCCGACGACGAGCCGGATGGCCGCGCCGTCCATCCACGCCGAGGGTCGCGCGCTCTTCGGCTCGACTCGCCTGGCGAGCGCCGCCGCCTTCTCGAGCACCTGAGCCAGCACGCCTCCCGGCAGCTCCCGGTCGAGCCAGCGCTCGGGCACCCACGGCCCGAGCCCGCGGGCGATCCGCGCCCCCGCGATCGAGATGATGACGCCGAGGATGAACGACAGGCCCGGCATGGGCACCGGATGCATGAAGCAGACGCCCAGAAACAACGTCAGCACGGCGTGCTCGCGCGCCGTCATCGGCGCCACGAGCGTCCTGAACGTCACGGGCGGCTGAGCGCAGACGCCGGCGAGTCGGGTGAGTTCGGTGGAAACGGTCACGAGGCCTAAACTGGCGGAGGGGGAGGGATTCGAACCCCCGAGGCGCCTCTCGGCGCCTGGCCCGTTTCAAGCGGGCTCCATTCGACCGCTCTGGCACCCCTCCAGACGCTGCATGATAGCAGGTTCGACGGGCCTAGGGGGGGCCCGGCCTAGGGGAAGTCTCCGGTGCCGACGTACTCGACTCCCCCGATCTCGACGGACATGCCCTCCGGGATCGCGTCGGTCTCGATGCAGTTTCCGCAGCCATCCTCGGCCGGCGGTGGAGCCTCGGCTTCGACCGCACCGTAGTCGCTGTCGCCATCGTCGCCGTTGTCGTCATGCTCGTCTTGAACGGTGTCGGCG
>JACQPK010000256.1 GCA_016207565.1 Elusimicrobiota bacterium | reverse complement strand
GCGAAGAACCTCGCCGCCGCCGTGGCGGGCGAGACGTACGAGTACACGGAGATGTACCCCGGCATGGCGAAAAAGGCGCGCGAGGAGGGCTTCGCGGAGATCGCCGACTGGTTCGAGACCCTGGCCCGGGCGGAAAAGTCTCACGCGGGGCGCTTCGCCAAGCTCCTCGACGGCCTGAAGAAGAACGGCAAGTAAATTGGGGACAGTCCCCAATTTACTAACTCCACTCCGATGCCGGTGACGCCTCGAGACGCCAAGTACTGGGACCCCGCCGACCTCGGCGGCGAGCTCGACCGCGTCTTCGAGATCTGCCATGGGTGCCGCCGGTGTTTCAACGTCTGTCCGTCCTTCGGGACGCTATTCAAGCGCATCGACGCGATCGAGGAGAGATTGTCTGAGACCGCCGGCCTTCGGCCGGCGGTCTCGGACGCCTCTCCGTTGAAGCCTGAAGGCGAGCACGCGGCCGAGGTCGATCCGAACCTGGCGAATCTCGGCGACCCCGTGGGGGCCCTGACCGAGGCGGACCGGCGGCAGGTCGTCGACGAATGCTACGAGTGTCGCCTCTGCTTCAACCTATGTCCGTACCACCCGCCGCACCGATTCGACCTCGATTTCCCCCGCCTGATGCTCCGCGCCAAGGCGCAGCGCGCGAGGAGGGAGGGCGTGCGGTGGGCGGACCGGCTGCTGTCGCGCGTCGACCTCGTCGGCGCCCTCGCGAGCCTGGCCGCCCCGATCGTCAACTGGCTGCACGAGCGCCCGTCGTTCCGCGCGCTCCTGGAAAGGACGCTGGGCATCCATCGCGAGCGCAATCTCCCGCGCTTCGCCTCGGAGACGTTCAAGGCCTGGTGGGAGTGGCGCGGCCCCAAGGTCTCCGCTGGGGCCGATCGCCGGGTCGCGCTGTTTTACACCTGCAGCGTCAACTACAACGAGCCCGCCACCGGCAAGGACGCTGTCGCGGTGCTCGAGCGGCAGGGTATCGAGCCCGTCATCCCTCCCCAGAAGTGCTGCGGCATGCCGTTCCTCGACTCGGGAGACACGGAGCGCGCCGCTCGAGCGGCGCGCGGCACGGTGGATCGTCTCTACCCTCTCGTGCGCCAAGGCCTGCCGGTCGTGACCCTGGGCCCCACGTGCTCGTACATGCTGAAGGAGGAGTACCCCCAGCTCCTCGGCACCCCGGAGTCCCGCGCGGTGGCCTCGAAGACGATGGATATCATGGAATTCCTCGCGAGACTCAAGCGCCAAGGGCGCTTGAGTCTCGACTTCGCAGGAAGCCCGGGCAAGGTCGCTTACCAGCTCCCATGCCATCTCAAGGCCCAGAACATCGGCTTCAAGTCCAAGGAGGTCCTGGAGGCCGTGCCGGGCACCACGGTCGAGCTGATCGACCGCTGCTCCGCGCACGACGGGACCTGGAGCATGAAGAGCGAGTACTACGAGCTCTCGCTGAAGTACGGAGCCAAGCTGTTCGATGCGGTTCGCGAGGCCGCGCCCGATCACGTCGCCACCGACTGCCCGCTCGCCGCCCTCCAGATCGAGAAAGGGACGGGCAGGCCGGCGCTGCATCCCGTCCGCCACCTCGCCCGCGCTTATGGAATCCGACCGGATCAAGCCTGAAGAGCTCCTCTCGCTGGAGGCGTACGATCGCGTCCGCTTGATGCGGCGCGCCGTCGTCATCCGGATGCGCGACCGCCGCCGGGTCGAGATCGGTCCGTGGGTCTCGGTCGTCTTCGAGAACCGGGAGGCGGTGCTCTACCAGATCCAGGAGATGCTCCGCATCGAGCGCATTTCGGACCCCGCCGCGATCCGACACGAGATCGAGACCTACGAGGAGCTGCTGCCGGGCCTCGGCGAGCTGAGCGGAACGCTCTTCATCGAGATCTCGAACGAGGAGGAGCGCCGCGCGGCGCTGCCCGGGCTCTACGGCATCGAAAGCTCGCTGCGGCTGAAGGCCGGCCGCGCCGAGGTCCGCGCCGAGGACAAGCGGCCGATCGCCCCCGAGTTCGTCCGGCCGCAGGCCGCCTGCGTCTACTACCTCCGCGTCCCCGTGCCGCCGGACGTGAAGGCGGCGCTTCGCTCCGGCGCGGAGACCTGGCTCGAGGTGAACCACCCGAAGTACGCCCACGCCTCGCGCCTTTCGCCCGAGCTCGTGAGGGAACTGGCGGCCGAGCTCTAGTCGTCCTATAATTCTCCCCGATGCCGCCGCAAAGGATTCTGGTGGTCGAGGACGAGGTCGGCTGGGTCGAGCTCCTCAAGATCTGGTTCAAAATGGCGGACTTCGCGAACGTCCGCTATGCCGAGACCGGCGCGCGCGCGCTCGAGCTCGCCATCGCCGAGCCGCCGGACTGCATCCTCCTCGATCTGGTGCTCCCCGACCAGAGCGGGATGGAGCTCTGCCAGAAGCTGCGCGCGCTGCCGGCCTTGGCCCGGGTGCCGGTGGTCCTCTTCACGGGCCACTCGCGCGAGAGGGTGCTCGGCCTGCAGAACGGCGCGGACTACTTCGTCGGCAAGTCGGAGCGGCCGCACGAGCTCTTGGCGACGCTCGACGCCGCCTTCCGACGGCGGGAGGCCGAGGAGGGCGTCCTGCGCAAAGGCGACCTCTCGCTCCGCGCGAACGATCGCGAGGTCCGGTGGAGGGGCGAGCTCGTGGCGAAGCTGAGCCCGAAGATGTTCGTCCTCTTCCACGTCCTCGTCGAGCGGAGCCCCCAGCCCGTCGCCCGAGGCGACCTCTACCGCTTAGTCGAGGGCGTCGAGAACCCCGGACTCTCGCGAGCGCTCGACGTGATGCTCAACCGCCTGCGTAAGATGCTGCCGGATGAGCTCAAGAAGCGGATCGTCAACGTCAAGAACTTCGGCTACGTGTTCGTGGACCCCGCCCAGGCGCCCGCCCCTCAAAAAACACCCTAACCGGCGGCGGTATTCCACAGCGTAACGCAGGCGTTACGCCGTGTAACATGGCGGTGAATTTACAAACCACCGGAGACCTGTTAGCCTCCTGAGTGCCGAACCGGCAAACTCGGGGCGACCCGGGGGCGCAAAGCTACGGAAGTCGCGAGACTTCGCCGGGCTGCCGAAGCGAACGTGCCGTAAAGCGCCGACATGCACACGTTCCCTTTTGGCGGCCCTGCGCCGCGACTCGTCGTCTCGTTCCTCCTGGCCCTCGGCCTTGCCGCCCGGCCGGCGCAGGCCTTCCTCGGAGGGCGCGACTGCTCCTCGATCGCCTCCGACTTCTCGAAGACCGCCCACCGCCTCAAGCGCAAGCACATCGCGGTCGTCCCGTTCCGCGACACGTCGGGAAAGGAATCGCGCAGCGGCGCGATCATCGCCGAGCGTCTGGTCGCGGCGCTGCTCCACCGAGGGAGCGTCGAGGTGGTCGAGCGCAGCCAGCTCGAGGCGGTCATGGAGGAGCTGCGGCTGGCCTCCGTGGGCGTCGTCGATCCCGCGATGGTCAAGCGGCTCGGGCGCTTCCTCGGCGTGGACGCGGTCGTGACCGGAACGACCGTCGAGCTGTTGGGCAGCCGGGTCGAGGTCCACGCCCGGCTCATCGACGTCGAGACGGCCCGCGTCCTCGCCGCGTCCACCGCCAACGTCGAGAAGGATTGGTCCGACTTCGAGACGTCCGCGATCTGGGCGGTCTCCGCCCCGCCGGTCCCGTTCTTCCCCGGAGACGTGGCCCATGTCGAGTGGCACGACAGCCTGAACGCTCGACCCGCGGCGCCCGCCTGCGAGACCGACGACGTCGAGGTGATCGACGCGCGCGCCCGATACTGGGCGATCCGCCTGCGGGATCCGGGATTTTCCCCCCATTCGATCACGCGCAACCCCGGCTCCGACATCGCCGACCCGAGGCTGAAGGAGCGCTTCTACAGCCGGCTCCGCATGTGGTACGCCGAGGACCGCATCCCGCCGCTCACCGAACTCGAGCGCACGCTCGTGGCCCGTTGCCGCTGAGCAAATTCCTATACTCTCTCCCGTGGGACTGACCCGTCGGCTCAGCGCGACGAACGCCTTGGTGGGCGTGCTGTCGATCGTCTTCCCCCCTCTCGGCTACCTCCCCGGCGGCGCGTTGGCCGGAGCCGGGCTCACCGTCGGAGGCGTCTGGCTCGCGAACCGGTATTGGGTCGGTCCGAGCGTGCTCTCGACCGCGCGGCAGCGGCGGCTCGCGGACGTCGAGCTGAAGGACAGCCGGATCGACCGGATGGGACGTCCGGCGAACGTCGCCGGCTCGTTGACGCGGCCGCCCAAGGACTGGGTCGATCAGGCCCTCTCCGGCCCCGCGGCCTGGAAGGAGTGGGGCCGGCGGCTGTCGGAGGTCCGCATCTTCGAGTATCGGCACAGGCTCAGCGCCGACGAGACCACGCGAGTCTTGAGCTTCCTGGAGGCGCATGCCGGCGACCACTTTGCCCGGCAGGCGGCCTTTTTGGTCTTCCGCGTCGGCGGCGCTCCGAAAGAGCTCTACCGCTGGGCCGAGCGCGTCCACGACGACCACGAGGCGACCTACTTGTTCGACGCGCTGGTGACCCGCGAGCTGCTCGCGGACTCGAAGTATCCCGACCAGTTTTTCAAGCGCCAACCCTGGGCGACCCGGATCTACCGCTACCTCGGCGGACGCGTCAACGCCGACGGCGACGCGGCCTTCGGCGTCTTCGACGACGAGCACACCTACTACGTGCGCGCCTCGGGAGATCGGAGCGCCGAGTCCTGGGAGGGGTGCGAGGCCGAGGGGGGCGCCGACCTGGACTACTCGGACGGGCCGCCCTTCGGCGTCGTGTACTTCCGCTCGCGCGAGAAGAAGTCGTCGTGGCGCGACGAGTCCCTGCTCCGGCTCAGGGGAGAACGCGCGGGGACCGGCGTCGCGCTCCGGTGCGGGTCCGACCGCATTCCTCCGTCGGGCGGGATCACGCTCAAGCCCCATCCCCCGGTCCGGCCGCACGCGCCTCGGGAAGGCTGAGCGTCTCGTCCTCCGCCCGCTAGGCGATCGGGAGCGTGAAGAAGAACCGCGTGCCTTCGCCGGCCTCGCTTTCGGCCCAGATGCGGCCGCCGTGCGCCTGGATCGCCTCCCGGGCGATCGCGAGGCCGAGCCCCGTCCCCTCGCTACGGGCGGCGTTGCGGGTCTCCTCGACCTGGGTGAACTTCTCGAAGACGTACTCGAGCTTCTCCTTCGGGATGCCGGGGCCCGTGTCGCGGACCTCGATGCGGATCTGCGGCTCCTCCGTCGCGCGATCCGGCGAAACGAGGATCGTCACGGTCCCCCCCTCGGGAGTGAATTTCAGCGCGTTCGAGACCAGGTTCATGAGTACGCGAGGCACCCATTTCGGGTCGGCATAGGCGGCCGGCAGGTCCGGCGAGACCTTCGTCTCGAGCTTCACCTTGTACTCGTCCGCCTTCACCTGCATGAGCTCGACCATGTTGTCGACCGTCTCGCGCATGTTGAGCTTCACGCGGTTGAGGACGATCGCGCGCGCCTCGAGCCGCGACAGATCCAGGATGTCGTTGATGAAACGCGAGAGGTGCTGCGCGCTGTAGTAGATCGTCTCGACGTGCTTCGACTGCTCCTCGCTCAGCGAGTCGTTCATGAGCAGCTCGGTGTGGCCTTGGATACCGACGAGCGGCGCGCGCAGGTCGTGGGTCACGCTCGCCAGGAACCGCTCCTTGAGGCGGTCGAGCTCCCGCAACCGTTGCGCCATGCGGTTGAACTCGCGGACGAGGAACCCGAGCTCGTCGTTGCGGTCCTCGGCGACCGGGACGGTGTTGTCGAGCCGGCCGGCCGCGATCGCGCGAGCGCCTCGCGCCAGCTCCGCGATCGGCTCGGTGAGCCGGTTCGCGACCGCCAAAGCGGTAAGCACCACCACCGCGAGCGCGAGCGCCGAGACGACCAAGAGCCGGGTCATCATCCGCCACAGCGAGCCGGAGATCTGCCGGTCGAGCGAGTCGGCGTCGAAGCCGACGCTGACGACGCCGGCGCGGCGGCCCTGGACCATCACCGGCGTGAACGCCTCGAGCACGACCCGGTCCTTCGTGTACAGGCGCGTCTCCGTCTTGAGAGCCGCGAGCACGGGGGAGTCTCGCTCCAGGTAGGCGCCGATCCGGTCGGGGTCGGTGTGGGCCAGGATCCGGCCGTTGAAATCCGAGCAGAGCGCGTGCGCGACCCCCGACTCCTTCGCCAGGATGCTGACGTAGTTGATGGCCGCGAAAGGGGAGGTGCGCATGGAGGACTCCTGGCACACCGACCGCAGCTTCTCAAGGGTCTCCATCTGCCGCCGCTTGGCCTCTTGAACGAGGCCGTTGTACTCGGCGTAGTAAAACGTCCCGGTGAAGACGAGCGTCTGCCAGCCGATCAGGCCGAGGAGGACGACGAGGACGTAGCGTTTAATGGACGACATTGGGCATGAGCAGCATCTCGCGCCGCAGGCGGATCAAGGCGGACGAGATGCCCGCGTCCGTCGGGTCGGTCTGGGCCGCCCGGACCAGCGCCGCCTCGCACTGGCGCAGCCGGCCGTGTCCGTAGTGGCGAAGCGCCTCGAAGTAGAGTTCCTGCGCGGCCCGGACGGCCTCGGGCCTCGGGGCCGGTCCGCGCGCCGGGGGCGCCGAGTCGTGCTCGTTGCGCACGCGCTCCAGCGCGATCCGGGCCTCCGCGTTGCCCGGGTTCCACTTCAGCGCGACCTCGAGCTTCGCGAGCGCGAGCCGGACGTTGCCCGTGCGGTACTCGCGCAGGGCCTGGAAGAAGAGGTCGTTCGACTGGCGGATGTCGTCGAGCGACGGCTCACGAGCCGGGTCGGGCGCGGGGGCGGGGCTCGGTCGCGCCTCCTCGACCGCCAGCAGCTGCACCCGGCCGCCTCCGACCTCGACGCCCTCGCCGTCCTCATCGGAGGGCAAGCGGGTAGGCGCCCGGCCCGGCGAGAACGCCGCCTCCGCCGCCGTCGCGTCGCTCCGGTGGAACAGCTGGCGCGGCTTGAATACCGTGTCGCCGCTCTGGAACTGGACGTACACCGCGGTGGGAAGGGCGAGCACGGCCGCCCTGTCGGCGGCTCCCCGGACCCCGGAGAAGAGCCAGCGTCCCCCCTTGGCCTCGGCGGCGAAGGACGGGCTTCGCCAGAGCAGGCGGCCGCCCTCGGCCGCGTCGTAGATGGACAGCGTCACGCCGAGGGCGCCCTCGGGCTTCGGGGCGTCCACCTCGGCCGGTCCCCGGACGTGGATCGACTCCGCGGCCGCCAGGCCGACCGCGAGCGAGAGCGCGAGAAAAGGGGACAGTCCCTTTGTCAACATTCGTGTCAACATTCTCATGATGACCTTCCTCTTTCCGAGAATGTTGACACGAATGTTGACAAAGGGACTG
>JACQPK010000027.1 GCA_016207565.1 Elusimicrobiota bacterium | reverse complement strand
TCGGCGCGTAGTCGTTGTACCTCGTGCTGAAGGTCGGCATGACGGTGTCCGCGTCGATCCCGATCGCGGTGATGTCGATCACCCTGTTTAGGCTCTTCAGCCGGATGACCGGGACGCGTCAGGCGACCATCCTCGAGAATAACATGGTGCAGACCACCGGGTCCGCGGGCGAGTCGATCGCCTTCGGCGTCGGCGTTACGATGCCGGCGCTCATGATCCTCGGGTACGAGATGGAGCTCGCCCGCGTGATGGTCGTCGCGTCGCTGGGTGGCCTGCTCGGCATCCTGATGATGATCCCGCTGCGGCGCGCCTTCATCGTGCAGCAGCACGGGAAGCTCCCGTATCCGGAAGGGACGGCCTGCGCGGACGTGCTCATCGTCGGCGAGCAGGGGGGCTCCTCGGCCAGGACCGTGTTCACGGGCTTCGGCGTCTCGGTCCTATACAAGGTGATGATGAGCGGCATGAGGCTCTGGCACGACGCGCCGGAACGCATGCTGACGTTCTTCAAGGGCGCCGCGGTCTCCGCGGAAGTCGCGCCCGAGCTCCTCGGCGTCGGCTACATCATCGGCACGAAGATCGCGTGCGTGATGGTCGCCGGCGGCATCCTCGCCTCGTGGGTGCTCATCCCCGCGATCAAGCTCTTCGGCGACGGGCTCACGGCGCCGCTGTTTCCGGCGACGACGCTGATCCGCGACATGTCCCCGGCGCAGATCTGGAAGTCGTACGTCCTCTACATCGGCGCTGGCGCGGTCGCGGCCGGAGGCATCATCAGCCTGTTCCAGGCGCTGCCGGTGATCGTCTCTTCGCTGAAGGCGGGCCTCGCCGACATGGTGGGGGGCAAGACCGCTCCGAAGGCCAAGACCCGGACCGAGGACGACCTGCCGAACTCGGTCGTCGTCTTCGGCTCGCTCGCCATGATCGCCGCGCTCATGGCGGCGCCGATGCTCGGCCTGGGCTTCGGGCTGAAGGGCTTCCTAGGCGCCGCGATGATCGTGCTGTTCGGGTTCCTGTTCGTCACGGTGTCCTCCCGCCTCACGGGCGAGATCGGCTCCTCCTCGAACCCGATCTCGGGCATGACGGTCGCGACGCTGCTCTTGACCTGCCTCGTATTCGTCCTGCTCGGCTGGGTCGGCAAGGACTACCGCCTCACGGCGCTGTCGATCGCGGCGGTCGTCTGCATCGCCGCGTCGAACGGCGGCACCACGTCGCAGGACCTCAAGACCGGGTTCCTCGTGGGCGCCACCCCGAGGTTCCAGCAGCTCGGCCTCCTCGTCGGCGCGCTGAGCTCGGCGCTCGTGATCGGCGCCACCCTCCTCGTCCTCAACGACGCCGGGACGGTCTACGCGAAGCGCGACGTCCCGTCGGTGACGGTCGACGTCGGGGGGCTCAAGAAGGAGCTCCTCAAGGGGCCCGACGCGAAGCTGGACGCGAGCTGGTACTACGGCCTGAGCGTCGGCGAAGGCGAGATCCAGGGGCTCGAGGCGGGCAAGTACCTCGTCGACGACGCCGGCAAGGTCCGCTACGTCGTGGACCCCGGCATCAACGGGACCGAGACGACGCGCATGGACGGAAGCACGGTCCAAAAATACAACGCCCCGAAGGCGCGCTTGATGTCGTTGATCATCGACGGCATCCTGACGCAGAAGCTGCCGTGGGGGCTCGTGCTCCTCGGCGTGGCCATCGCGCTGGTGCTCGAGCTGTGCGGCGTGCCGTCGTTGCCGTTCGCCGTCGGCGTGTACCTGCCGCTGTCGTCCTCGACGCCGATCTTCCTCGGCGGCGTGGCGCGGTGGGTCGTCGACTCCTGGACGAAGAAGTCCGCCGCGGAGTCGGACATGAGCCCGGGCGTGCTGCTGTCCTCGGGCTACATCGCCGGCGGCGCGATCGCGGGCATCGCGATCGCCTTGATGAGCCTTTCGCCCAAGCTCGTCGACGCGCTCGACTTCAGCAAGATCGGCGCGTGGACGCAGAGCGAGGCGACGTCGATCGTCGCCTTCGGAGCCCTGACCCTGTTCCTGCTCCTCGTCGGAGCGGAGAGGCTCCTCGCCGAGAAGAAGAAGCATGCGTAGATTCGCCAGGAGACTCGCCGCCGTTGCGGCGAGTCTCCTGAGTCTATGGCCGGG
>JACQPK010000262.1 GCA_016207565.1 Elusimicrobiota bacterium | reverse complement strand
GTCGCCGGCGCCACGACGGTGAGCGTGATGACCACGTCACCCGAGGTCCAGGACGCGGTGAGCTCCCTCTCGGGGATCGTGTCCTCGCCCGGCATGTCGCAGCTGGCCAAGGCCGGCACGATCCACGACGACTGCGAAGGCGGCCAGCCGGTCGTCGTCGCGCAGCGTAACGCGGCGGACAAGCTCCTCCGCGCCGCATACCAGGACGAGCACAAGCGGCTCGTCGACCTCCGCGGTGGGAAGGATGTCGATCACCAGGCGGCGAACGAGGTGCTGCGCGTTGCCGACCGCCAGCTCCGCGGCGTGCTCACGACGGCGCTCAACGACGTCGCCCGCGAGACACTCGGGCGCGAGGGCCAGCTGAAGGCGAGCCCGTCCGCCAGCCCGACGGCGACCGGAACGGCCAGCCCGACGCCGACGCCGACCCCGACCGCAACGGCGACCTCGACGGCGTCGCCGACCGCTACGCCGACCTGCACACCGCAGCCGTCGGCGACCGCCACGCCTACCGCGACGGCCACCGTGACAGCGACGGCCACCGCGACGCCGGCAGGCTCGCCGAGCCCCGAGGCGCGCGGACGCGTCGCGGTCGCCGCGCGGGTGACCCTGAGTGCGACGCTGCAGGCGATGGTCGACAAGGCGAAGACCGACATGAAGACGATCGTCGACAAGGCGGAGACCGACCTCGCGGCGCTGCCGCCGGCGGAGCGCGGCAAGCCCGCCGAGAAGGGCAAGCCCGAGTCGCAGCCCGGCAGGGCCGACGACAAGCAGAACGCCGAGCACGGCAAGCCCTCGGAGCGCCCGGGCGGCAGGCCCAGCGGAGTCCCCGGGAAGCCCTGATCAGGTAGCCCTCCATATCCCCCACCCCCGAAAGCGAATGCCCCGCCGATGAGGCGGGGCATTCGGCGTCTGTCAGCGGGGAGGACGCTTCTCTGCCGCGGCCCAGAGCATGTGGGCAACGAGGACCGATGGGAGTATGGGTGTCAGGATCCGCCGCGCTGCCGCAGCACCGAATGGGATTCTCGCCAGCCAGCGGCCCTCGTGCTGCAAGAAGCGATTCACTCCATGTCGCCTGCCGATCGGGCGGAGATCCTGCACCCGGAATCCGCGGAGCTCGAGCTCTCGCCGGAACTCGGGCGACGTGAAGCGCCATTGGTAGAAACGGAGCTCGCGGCCGTAGCCCGCCTTCCGTTCGTAATGCTCGTCCCACGTGTGGAGCGGACCGAGATCGCGGAAGACATGGCGCAGATTCTGGAACGGCACGCTGGCGAAGAGGAGGCCACCTGGCTTGAGGATCCGGTACGCCTCGCGGACGCAGGCCTCCATCCCGAGCTCGAAGTGCTCGAACGTGCCCCAGGAAAAGTACGCGTCGAACGAAGCATCGGCGAACGATGTCGCACGGATGTCGCCGACCTCGAATCGGTGATCGGGGAGCTGGGCCTTCAGCCTCGCGATGGTCGGAGCGCTGAGGTCGAATCCGACGACGTCATACCCGAGCTGCGTGAGGTAGACCGTCCATTCACCGAGGCCGCAGCCGCCGTCGAACATCCGCGCTCCTCGCGGCAGTTGCGCGAGATAGGGCGCCATCAGCCTGTACTCCTCGCGCTTGGCGATCGACGCCGCGTTCGGGAGGGCAGAGAACGCCGACCAGCGATCCGTCCACGACGAGCGGATGTGCTCGGTCTCGTCCCGATTAGCGGATCCTTCGAGTATGGGCTCGTAGTCCTTCTTCATCCTCGTGCCTCCTTCGCTCCGACGGCGTTATGGGCCGAGACCGTAGGGCATGAGCGGAGGAGTGGTCACGGCTCTGTGGGTGCGACTCACTCCGTTCGTTGAACGTACTGAGAGATCCAGTGGTGGAGAGCCTGGCTCACGATCTTGTGACCGGTCGCGTTCAGATGACCGCCACGTGGGAGGTATGGGTCGGTCGGCGCTGCGCGCAGCGCACCGAGGACATCGATGCAGTCCGCCTGCTGGTCGGCACAGATCCGACCGAAGCGTCGGCTCGCGACATCGCGATCCCACTCCGAGGCCTCCAGCCGATAGAAGGCGAGGAAGTCCCGCCACTTGCCCTCCGTGACCTGACGTTCGTCGGGAACGATGACGACCAGCAGGCGAGCGCCCTCGCGCTCGACGTCAGCGCGGAGCCGCCCGATGAGGATGGAGGTCAGCATCCATCCCTCGTCGACCTGGGACGTTGACCGGGCTCGGAAGACCTCCCACGACGGCGGCACGCGCCTCGGTGAGGTCAGGACCAGTACCTGCGCCCACGCCGCACGCGCCGCGCGATAGAGAGCGGATCGCTCGGCGAGCCACGCCTTAACGGCGTCGATCCCCGAGGGCGCGGCCAGTGTCCGATCGGGCGCGCCGGCGGGGCCGGGTGCCTCCGAGAGCACCAGCGAACCATCAACGAGCCGGAATCGCGGCTTGGGAACGACCGCTGTCGCGAATTCGTTCTCGGCCTGCGTGTTGCCGATGATGTCGTTGCCGAGGTACGCGACGAGAATGACGAGGTCGGCCTGGAGCTCCCGACCTTCGCGCTCGTAGTAGAGGACCTCCTGATCGGTCTGGTACCCAGTACGACCAGCGTTGAGCACTTCTACCGCCCGCCCGTCGGCCTGGAGCCCATGCTCGAGCTGGGTGCTGGATCGGTCGGCGCGCACGACCTCGAGAGCCTCGGTGATCGAATCACCGAGGAGAAGGATCCGAAGAGTACCCGCCGGCTTGGACCGACCGAGCTCCGGCCCGAGCATGCGCAGCGAGTTCGACACCTCGCGGACCTCGATGTCGCCGACCTTCAACACGTGGACGCCCGTTGCCTTCGGCGCCCAGCCCAGATGGTCATCGGGCTCGTACTCCCGCCATGAGAGCACCTGGACGGCATCGGTGGTACCCGGTCCGATCGACCGCAGCAGGGCCTCACCAGCAGCGAGCACGGTGAGGTTTGCGGCGATCGCCATCAGTACGACGCGAATGGTGCCTAGTATCACCGGCCGTGTGCCCCGCGCGTGATCGGACGGCCGCTCACCCAGATCAAACCGGTGTGATTCTGAACGCGTGAGGTGGACCGTACGCGCCCTAGGACCGTTGCTGCTCGCTGCGACCATTGCCATCGTCGTCTCGGAGATCGCGGCGCGGGTCCTCGAATTCAGGGCCGATACCTCTCCCTCCGCGCCGGTCGGTTCCTCGGAGACACTCGTCTTCGCTCCACATCCGCTGCTCGGCTGGGCTCCGGTTCCCGGCACAGCGTTCTCGATCCAGGGATCCGACGGGGTGGTGTCCGACTCGTTCAACTCGCTGGGCTTGCTCGGCGCCGAGATGAGTACGGCGAGATCGCCGGGGTCGTTCCGTGTGCTCCTGCGTGGTGACTCGATGACGGCCGCGCGGCAGGTGGCTCGTGCTGATCGCTTCGCGACGCGACTCGAGAGAGGCATCCAGGACCGCGTGACTGGCGGCACTATTGAGGTCCTGAACGCGGGCCGGGATGGCTACCAGACGGACCAGGAGATCCTGTTCTACGAGACCGAAGGCCGGCTTCTCCGGTCCGACCTGGTCATCCTCGCGTTCTTCCCCGCCAACGATGTCATGAATCTTCTTGTGCACGACACGCCGACCGGGAGCGGATGGGCCCGGAAGCCGCGCTTCATCCTGGATCCGTCCGGACGGCCGATCCTCCGCCTTCCAGCGGACGCACCGACCCGGGCCGCGACCCCCGCAGGACCCGCGCCGAACGAGGAGATGTTCGCCTCCGATCCGGCGAGGGCGATGCTTTACAGGGCTTCCGCCCTGTACCGCCTGTACGTCCGGGCACGAGAGAACTGGGCCGCGCACTGCACGCTTCCCGAGGCTCGAGAGGTGTACCGGCGATCGGATACAGGGAACACGGAGGAGGCGTGGCGGCTGGCCCGCGCGCTCTTCGCGCGGGTCGCAGCGCAGACGGATTCGGACGGCGCGAAGCTCGCGGTCGTCCTCATTCCCGAGGAGCTGCAGATGAGCGGCCCGATCGGGTGGGCATGGGCGTTCGACGTGTGCGGCCTCAGCTCGACCCAGTGGAGCCCCGATGTCCCGATCGCGAAGTTCGCGGCGATGTGCGGCGAGCTCGAGCTGAGGTGTCTGGATCTGACGCCGCGGATGCGGTCCGAAGGCGGACGCCTCTTTCTCCGCGACGGTCATCTCGCTCCGAGCGGCCACGAGGTCGTGTCTCCGTGTTGCGCGACTGGTTGATCTCCCAAGGCCTCATCCCCTAGTGCGTCCCGCCCTCCGGAATGCCAGGACGCTGACGGCCTCAGTGCTTGTCATCTCGGTCGTGCTCGAGCTCGCCCTTCGGTCGTTCGGACCCGTCCTGCCCGGCTACTACCAGACCGGGCCCCTCATCGAGCCGGACCCTGACCTTGGATGGCGTCACGTCCCATCGAGCGTCGTGTGGTTCCGGACCAGAGATTTCACCTCGCGCGCCGAGGTCAATGCGCAGGGGCACCTCGGCCCGGCGGTGCCCGTGGCGAGGACCGACGCCCTCCGCGTAATGGTGCTCGGCGACTCCTTCGCGGGAGCGACGCAGCTACCGTCCGAGCGCAGCGTCGCGGGCCTCCTGCCGGAACACATCGGTCGCGCGGTCGAGGTGATCAACGAGGGCGTGTCCGGATACGGGACCGACCAGGAGATCCTCGTCCTCGAGCGAGACGGGCCGCTCCTCCGGCCAGACGTCGTGGTCCTCCTGTTCACCGTCTCGAACGACGTGTTCAACAACGACCCCGCGCTGCAGCACCCCGGGCTCACTTACCCCAAGCCGCACTTCGACCTCGGACCGGCGGGCGAACTGACGCTCGTGCCGCTCCCGCGGAACGAGCCGTCCCCGGCCGATCGGATCCGCCGCTGGCTCGCCGGCTCGTCGCTTCTGTGGGTCATCAAGACAGGCGTCATCGATCCACTCACCGGAACGCAGACGGATCCCGGCTATCACCGGCGCCTCCTAGAGGTCCTCGAAGAGCCGAGCGGCGAGTGGGAGCGAGCCTGGCAGCTCACGGACCGTCTCGTGCAGAGGATCGCCGGCACCGCAGAGGCGATCGGCGCCCTGCCGCTGCTCGTCATCGTGCCCGACGCGTGCCAGGTCCACAGCCGACTCTGCCCCGAGCCCTTCACGCCCCGCGCCGTGCCGCAGGCACGGTTGCGAGCGGTGGCCGAGCGCAGCGGCATGCGCGTGGTGGATCTGCTCCCGGAACTCCGCCAGGCGGCCGCGCAGGGCGAGACCCTCTACTTCCCCAGCGACCTGCACTGGAACGAGGCCGGCCACGCCGCAGCCGCAGCCGCCATCGCACGCTCGATCCCGGAGGCGCTCAAGCGACCGTCCCCCGATCGTCCTTGACCGCGACCACGTACCTGTCAGTGGCCGTGCGGTCGACGGACCGTCCGTGGCGAGGATGGCATCGGGGGAACGCGCCGCACGCACCAGCATTGACTTCCACTCGAACCTGCACCAGAGCCGATACGTCGTCGGGCGCCAGCCCGCTTCGCCCAGGTCCCACGCGAGATCGGCGATCGAGTAGCGGTGGAAGGCAGATCCCACTTGGTTCACCCAGGCGCGTTCCTTCGAACAGGACCGGAGACGGATCTCATCGCCGCCACCAACACGACGGCGAACGTCACGGTGCTCGCCAATGTGGCGGAGAGCGCGATGCCGTTCACGCCGAGAATGGGGATGAGCAGCACGTTGCCCGCGTAGTGCAGCACGACGTTCAGCGCGGTCGTGGCCAGGATCGCACGCGCGGCGGTGACCGCGACCAGCGCTCGGACCAGGACGAGCGTGGCCAGCAGGAAGGGCGCCTGCGCGGAGAGGAGCGCCTGGATCGGTGCGACGATCTGCGTGTCTGACAGACCGAATGAGCCACGCTGGAACAGCAGCGCGACGATCTCGCGTGACCACGCGATGAGCACCGCGCCGAACGCGAGGCCGACGACGATCGCGAACGATGTGAACACGACAAGCGACCGGCGGAGCCTGAGGCGGTCGCTGGCGTCTGCGAGCGCTGCGAACCGCGGGAGCACCACGAGCGTGAGCGCGAGTCCGGCCAGACCGCTGATGAGGAGAAGTGGCTTGCCGCCGTAGTTGAACGCCGAGGCTGCACCTGGCCCGATCGATGCGGCCATCGCCTGATCGACCACGGCCGATCCCATGCCGAGGGCGCCGGCAACGAGGAGGGGGACCAGTTGTCCGAGGAAAGCGCGGGTCTGTGGATCGGCGCCACTCCAGCGCGGCGCGATCGAGCGACCACCGCGCGACACGATGGATCCGAGCACCGCGGTCTCGACCGCGGCGCCCACGACCACGCCCGTGGCCAGCGTGAGGATGCCCCACCGCTCGACGAGCGTGAGCACGAGCAGGATCGTGACGGTCGGCGTGATCAGTGACACGCCGGCTGTGACCACATGCCGTCCCGTCGCGTTCAGGAGCGCGGGCCACGTCGCCGACCAGCCGCCGAGCACGAGGACGGGGACGAAGTACGGGAGGAGGGCCGTGGCGGCTTGTGCCGCGTCCGAGCCGAGACCCGCACCGACGATCGCGACGACGCCACGAGCTCCGATCACGCTGGTGAGCGCGACCACCGCGAGCGCGGCGGATCCTATCGCGAGCGTGGAGTGGAAGAGCCTGGCACCGGCGCCGCGGCTGCGCGCTTCCTCACGGACGAAGAGCGGAAGGAACGCGTCAGCCGCGGCGGTGCTGTACACGTACAGGACTGACGATGGGATGAGTGACGCGACAATGAACGCGTCCATCTCGTCTGAGATGCCGAACTGGCCTGCGACGAGAAGGTCCTTAGCAACGACCAGCACCTTCGCCCCGAGCGCGAGCGCGAGGACGAGGCCTACAGCAGAGACGAGCGGACGGTCCACGGTGCTGCTAACGGCCTCGAGGCGCCGGCCGAGACGCGCCGCCAGATCCGCACGAACGCTGTCCGTCGGAGCGCCGGCCGGGTCGACGCTCACGAGCGCAGGCGGTCCGCAGTGAAGCGACGCAGCTCCTCATACAGCTCTGCGTACTCGACGATCATTCGGCCGATCGAGAACGAGCGGTTCGCTCGTTCCCGGCCGGCGACTCCGTGCGCTTCCGCCATTGCCGGCTCCGAGAGGTATCGGAGCGCCGCGGCGGCGAGGCCATCGGCGTCTCGTGGCGGAGCGAGCTGACCGGTGACGCCGTTCTGGACGGCTTCGGCGGTCCCCCCGACGTCCGTTGCGACCACGGGCAGCCCGCTCGCCATGGCTTCGAGGATCGCGGCGCTGAGGCCTTCCTCGTGCGACGGCAGCAGGAACACGCGGGCGCGCGCGAGCAGGTCGGGCACGTCCCGACGTTCCCCGAGGAGCAGGACCCGTGGCCCGAGGCCGCGCTGCTCCACCGCTCGGCGAAGCTCGTCGGCCTTGCTGCCGTCACCGGCGATCGCCAGGGTCGTCGCCGGACGGACCGCGAGGATGCGCTGCATGACATCGGGCAGGTCGAGGACTCCCTTCAGCGTCTCGAGCCGCGCGATCGTGATGAGGTCGTACGGGCGTTCGTCCGATCCATCGGCTCGGAACGCACCGACGTCGATCCCCGGCCGGATCACGCGGATGCGCTCGGCTGGAAAAGCGTCGCGTGCGCGGACGCGGGTTGCAACGGCCGCTGAGTTCACGACGAGGACGTCGCAGAACGACCGCGTCGCCCGGTCGATCCAGGTGACGGCTCGCGGCCGGTCGAGGGCGAGACCGCGCTCCTCGCAGATAACGCGCGCGCCGAAGGGTCGGCCCAGCCGCGCCCAGAGCGACGCGAGGATCAGGCGGCCATGGACCACGTGCGGACGGAACCGCGCGATGACGGCGGCGAGACGAAGCCCATTGAGCTCGCCGAGCTTCGCCGAGACGCCGAGCTCGTGCACCGGCAATCCCAGGTGACGGAACGCCGGGACCAGAGACCCGCCGCTCATCAGGCTGCACACAGTGATCTCGAAACGCTCGGGGTCGAGCCCGCGGGCAAGCCGCAAGAGCTGCATCTCAGAGCCGCCCACGGCGAGATGCGTGGTCACGAGCAGCACGCGAGTGCGGTCCATGGGCACTACGACGGACGCGCGATCGCGAGTGCGCCGAGCTCGGACAGCGTGTGGAAGCGGGCGCCCTCGTGACGCAGCGCGCGGAGCAGCCGGCAGAGCCGCGCGACGACGCGGGCAGCCTCACCGGGACCGCAGCTATAAGGGCTCGTCCCGGCGATGACCTCCATCGAATGGAGCATCACGTGGAGCCATGCCTGCCCGTCGCGCATCGTCCGTCGAACGGCGTTCCGCATCGTCCAAGCGAGCCAAGGCCACGGCGTGGTGGATGGCCGAAGCCACACGGGATAGCGGACCAGCGGTCGCCGGGAGAGCCACTGCCCCGCCATCACCCCGGCGTCCCACCACAGCGGCCGCGGGAGGATCGTGATCGGCACCTCGACGATCGCAACGTCGCCGGGCCGCCGCAGGTCGTTCGCGTCCGGACGGTACGGCGCGAGCGGCGCTCCGCGGAAGTCGACGCGTCCCCGCGCCTGTCGCGGGCTCGTCCATACGGTGCCCGGCGCGACGCTGGCGTCGACCTCATACCCGAGCTCGGCGAGCAACCGCGCCGTACGACCGGAAGCGCCGTAGCGACCCGCCCGGTAAGCGCGCGGCGGGCGGCCGAGGCGGTCGGTGAAGATCCGTGAGATCGTCACAAGCTTCCCGCGCTCCACATCCTCCGGATAGAGGCACGCGAGCTCGGAACTGCTCGTTCCCTCCGGCGCCTGCGAAGCCCCTGGGGCGACGTGATCGCCGTGCAGGTGAGTTCCGAGCTCCGCGTCCCGGAGCCGCGAGAGCACACCGATGCTCTCGTCGTGCTCGAGCACCTCCGATGACAGCAGATAGGTCGGACGCACGCCGAACTCCCGGAATACTGGCGTGAGGACGTCGGCGATGCCGACGGTCACGGACCGGAACGCCAGCGGAGCGGAGCGCCGCCACGTGTCGCCTGCGTCCGCTTCTGTGTCGATCGAGACCGCCACCTCGATCACGTGACCGCCGCCTTTCGCGTGAGGCCGGAGTAGAGCCGCTCGTACGCGTCCACCATCCCTTCGATCGAGTGATGCGCCCGGACGTGCTCGCGCGCGGCGCGCGCCCTGGCC
>JACQPK010000272.1 GCA_016207565.1 Elusimicrobiota bacterium | reverse complement strand
GCCGCGCCCGCCGCGGCCCAGACCTTCGCCCTGCCGGAAGGGCTGCGCGCCTCCGTCACCGGCGTGCGCGAGCGGCTGACCGCGAGCGCCGAAGGTCCCCGCGGCTGCTTCGACGAGCATATCCGCGAGGCCATCGCGCTCAACCGCGAGCGCCTGCCGCTCTACTCGAAAGCGAGCGGCGGCGAGTCCGAAGCGATCTCGCGGCGGCTGATCGACCTCGAAAACCTCTCGCGGGTCGCGGCCAAGTGGTACGACTGGAGGTCGGACAAATTCCGGAAGGCGGGGGTCCGCCTCCTGTGCGACGAATTCTCGCCGATGAGCGCCGCGCCCGCGTTCACGGTGGGCGCCGTTCCGCCCCCGCCGGCGGGCCCGGCCGCCTGGGACCCCGGCGCGGCGGGCCGCGAGCTCCGGGGCCTCATCCGCGACTGCGAGGATCCGGACTGCTTCGCGCGCGCGAGCCGGAGAGCCGGCGAGCTGATCGCCCAGGCCGCGCCCCAGCACGACTACTATTGCATGACGCGCCACGTCCTCGAGTCGATCCGCCGCGGCTGCGACCTGGCGCCGGTCCACGACGCGGCGGCGCGGGCGAAGGGCCTCGGCTCGACCTACAGGATCTCCCGGGGCTTCGTGTGGACCCAGACGCTGGTCCTAGGCGACGCGCTGGAGCTGGACGAGCGCGCGCGGCCGCTGCAGGAGCGCGGCATCCCCATCCTCTGCGGCGACCTGCCTCCAATCCCTTAGGGTCAGACCCTTTGTCAGGATTCCGTCAGGATTCGCGCCGAGGGGGGCCGATGCCGTCCAAATCCTGACGGAATCCTGACAAAGGGTCTGACCCTAGTGAGGTTTGGCGGGGTTGCCGTAGACTTTGGAGCCGGCGGGGACGTCACGGACTACCACCGCGCCGATGCCGATCGTCGAATCCGGACCGATCACCAGCTTCTGGCGGATCGAGCAGTTCGGCGCGATCCAGCAGTTCTCGCCCACGTCGAGGCTCCCGCTCAGGTCCGCGCACGCGCCGATCATCGTGCCGCGGCCGATGCGGCAGTTGTGCGCGATGTGGACGTGGTCGTTGACCTTCACGTAATCCTCGAGGATCGTGTCGCCGAGCGCGCCGCGGACCACCGTCGTCAGAGCGCCCACCTCGACGAAGTCGCCGATGCGGACGCCGCCCAGGTGGATCATCCGGATCGGACGCTTCTCGGCGTCGCGCTCGAAGCCGAAGCCCGAGTCGCCGATGACGGCGCAGGCCTTCACCTCGCAGTGGCGCCCGATGCGCGTGCCGGCGCGAATGACGGCGTTCGCGCCGATCACGGTGCCTTCTCCGATCGCGACGCCGTTCTCGATCACGGCGCCGGGCCCGACGACGACGGCCGGGTGCAGCGCGGGAGGCTCGGCCGGCGCTAGGAAACCCGGGCGCTCGCGCAGCAGATACTGGGCGCGGATGAAGTCGAGGCGCGGCGAAGGCGACGCGATGAGGCTGACGCCGATCCCGCAGGCATCGCTTTGCCCGATCATCGTGCCGCCGGTGAGCGCCGGCAGCGCGTGGCCGGGCAGGAGGAACGAGAGCCCGCCTTCGCTCAGCGCCTCGAGCGAGCAGAGGCTTTGGATCTCGCGGTCCGGCCCGACGAGGGTCAGGCCGAGCTCCCGGCAGAGCCAACCGGCCGAGATCGCCTCCTTCAGCCTAACCATACGCGCCTCCGAGGAATTCCCAGCCCGGCTTGATCCGCATCTCGACGGGACGCGCCGCGCCCGTGCCGAGCACGCGGGTCGCGAGGCGGCCGCCCTCGGGCCGGTGGACGGCCAGCTCGAGCGGCCCGTCGTCGGCGCCGCGCGCGCGCTCGAACTCCACCCAGAAGGCGCGCCCGCCCCAAGGCGCGAGCGCCGCGGCCATCCCGCGCGCGAGCTTTCGGTAGCCGCTTTCGTCCAGGTAGATCGTCGCGATGGAGTTGAAGACGAGCAGCCCCTCGCCGTCCTTGGGCGGGCGGTAGGTCGAGAGCCAGGCGGGCGCGTCGGCGAACGCGCACCGCTCCAGGCGCGGGCCCGCCGGCCCGGCCTCCAGGCGCAGAAAGGTCTCCACGGCGCCGTCGAGGCGGCGCAGGCGCTCGAGGTCGTCGGTCCACACGCACGCCTTGAGCCAAAGCCGGTCCTCGGGATCGCCGAGGCGTCGCGGGCGGATGTCGAGCCCGGTGCGCGACAGGACGCGGTGCGGCGACGCCCACGACGGAGGAGCCTCCGCGCCCGCCTCGCCGGGCACCACGCGGCAGTCGTGAGGCAGGTGGTCGCCGACGAGGTTAAGGCCGGCGGACGCCCCGAGCTCCACGAAATGAAAGGGCATCCGTCGGGAGCCGAACGCCGCGGCCGCGGCGAGCATCCACGCCACGCTGCGGTCCACCTCGTTGGTCTGGACGTATGCCGACGCCAGGCGGCGCCAGAACTCGTCGGGGGCCCGGCGCAAGAATCCCTTCACGGCCTCCCCCGCGCCGCGGCCGGAGCCGCCGCAGCTCGGGTACGCCTCCGCGAGCTCCATGGCGCGGCCGGACAGGGCGTAGTAGTGCAGCTCGGCCAAGAGCAGGTGCGCGGCCTCCCAGCCCACGGCGAAGCTCCGCGAACGCCACGCCTCCTCCATCGGCGCGAGCCACGGAGGCCGATCCGCGAGGTCGTCCTCGAGCGCGCCGAGCACGTCGACGTACGTGGGCGCGCGGAGCTCGCAGTGGCGACGCTGCGCGGCGAGCACGCCGGCCAGGCGCCGCCCGTTCATCCCGAGCTCGACCATGATCTCCCTCCTAGAGCGGCAGATTCCCGCGAGCGCCGTCCTCGCCCGGGCGGCGCTTGTCGCGAAGCACCTCGAGGCAGCGGATCACGGTCGAGCGCAGCGCCTTCGGCTCGACGACCTCGTCGACCGAGCCGGACGCCGCGGCCTGGTACGGCGACGCGAACCGCTGGACGTACTCCGCCATCAGCCGTCGCCGTTGCCCCTCGGGGTCGGCGGCCGTCTTGATCTGCTTGCCGAAGAGGATCTCGACCGCGCCCGAAGCGCCCATGACGCCGATCTCGGCGGACGGCAGGGCGAGGTTGAAGTCGGCTCCCATCAGCTTCGAGCCCATCGCGATGTAGGCGCCGCCGAACGCCTTGCGGAGCACGACGGTCACCTTGGGAACCGTCGCCTCGGCGTAGGCGTAGAGCAGCTTGGCCCCGCGGCGGATGATCCCGCCGTGCTCCTGCTCGAGCCCCGGCCAATATCCCGGCACGTCCACCAGCGTCAGGACGGGGATGTTGAAGTTGTCCAGGAACCGGACGAAGCGGGCCGCCTTCTCCGAAGCCTCGATGTCGAGCGCTCCGGCCAGATGCGCGGGGTTGTTCGCCACGACGCCCACCGTGTGCCCGCCGAGGCGGATGAAGCCCGCGACCAGGTTCTTCGCCCAGCCCTTGTGCACCTCGAGGAACCCGCCGTCGTCGGCGAGCTCGCGGATGCCGTCGTGGATGTCGTAGGGCTTTCGCCCGTCCAGCGCGCAGACCTCCTGGAAGAAGGGGCTCGGGCGCTCGGGGCCGTCCGTCGTCGGCCACATCGGCGGCCGCTGCCAGCGGTTCGACGGCAGGCACGCGAGCAGCTCCCGGACCTGCCGCAGGCAGTCCTGCTCGCTCGCGGCGAGGAAGTGGCAGACCCCCGAGCGTCCCGAGTGGACCTTCGCCCCGCCCAGCGTCTCCAGGTCGACCTCCTGTCCCAGGGTCGCCTTCACGACCTGGGGGCCGGTGATGAACATCTGGCTGAGCCCGTCCACCATGAACACGAAGTCGGTCAGGGCGGGCGAGTAGACCGCGCCGCCCGCGCAGGGACCGAGGATCACCGAAAGCTGCGGGACCACGCCGGAGGCCTTGACGTTCGCCTGAAATATCGCCGCGTAGCCGTCGAGCGAGTCGACCCCTTCCTGGATCCGAGCGCCCCCCGAGTCGAGCAGCCCGATGATGGGCGCCCGCGAGCGGATCGCCTCGTCCATGAGCCTAGCGATCTTGCGCGAGTGCGCGAAGCCGAGGGACCCTCCGAGCACCGTGAAATCCTGGGCGAACACCGCCACCGTCCGGCCGTCGATCTTCCCGAAGCCGGTCACGACGCCGTCCCCGAGCGCCGAGGCCTGCTGCAGGTCGAAGTCGTGACAAGACGTCTTCACGAACAGGCCGGACTCCTGGAACGTGCCGTCGTCGAGGAGATGGTCGATCCGCTCCCGCGCGAGCAGCTTGCCTTTAGACTTCTGCGCCTCGATCCGGTCGGGCGCGGCGCCGCCCAGCGCGCGCTCGCGAAGCGCCCTCAGCTCGAGCACGCTGGGAGGCACGGAGTCCCGGAGCGCCTCGGATGGGACGGAGAGGCCGTTGCCGTTTCGCTTCTTGGACATCGCCGTCAGTGTACGCCGAAGCGCCCGGCCGGCCTACGGCGGCCGCGTAACAGAGTTGTATAGCCCGGATTCTTCGGTTGACCGTCAAGCCACTTCCGAAGAATCCGGGACAGATCTATATCAAGCAACTCCTCAAAGGAAGTGACATATAAAACAGGTCTTCCTGAATCTTTCGGACGTCAACGGAGGCGATCAGCCGAAAGATTCAGGGACGCAGCAGCGCGGGAATGCCTTGCCGGAGAAGGCGCGTGACCGGCCAGAGGCCGGAGAGGACGGTGGCCAGCATCGGGAGGAGCATGGCCTGGACGAAGTGGCTCGGCTGGATCTCCAGGAAGATGAGGAAATGCCGCGTGATCCCGGGGCCCGGCGGCATTGGGATGCCGCGCGAGAGGATCGTCTGGTCCATGAGCACGGCGAGGCCGATCCCCAGCGCTCCGCCGAGCACGCCGAGGAGCGCGTTCTCGCGCATGAGGACGCCGAACAGCCTGCGGCGCGGCTCTCCGTTGGCCCGCAGCGCGCCGATCTCGGGCGCGCGCTCGAGCATGCCGACGGTGATCGTGTTGAAGATGCCGAGCGCGACGATGAAGAGCATGATCACCCGGATGAAGGCGAACTGGGCGTTGAGGAACGCCACCGCGTTCTTGTAGTAGACCTTGTCGAGCTCGTCGTAAGGGACCGCCTCGAGGTCCGGCAGCTTCTCGCCGACGGCCTTCACCACGGCCGGCCAGGCCTCGATGCCGGTGTTACGCAAGGTGAAGAGCTCGACGCGCTTGGTCTTCAGCAGCTCCTGCGCGGTCTCGATGTCGACGCGGAAGACGCCCGAGTCGAAGTCCTGCGCCCCGGTATGGAAGATGCCCGCGACGACGACCCCGACGTCGTTGATGTCGCCCTCGACGGTCTGGCTCATCAGCCGGATCTTGTCGCCCGGCTTGGCGCCGAGGCTGTTCGCCAGGCCGCGGCCGAGGATGATCTGCCCGGGCCCCGAGAGGTCCCCGCCCGCCTCGAAGTTCATCGACGTGAAGAAGGCCGGCTCCTTCTTCCACTGGACGCCTTCGCCCTTCGCCGCCATCCGGACCGGGCCCTTGGTCAGGAAGCTGTAGAAGCTCGCTCGGGCGAAGACCTGCTTCACCTCCGGGATCGACAGGAGGACCGTTTCGACTGTGTCGGGGTCCTTGATCCACTCCTCGCGGGGGTTGCCGTGCGCGCGGTCGCGATATCCCTTCGGGAAGAGCTGCCCGTGGCCGTAGCGGACGCGGATCACGTTCTCCCGGTACTGGTTCATGATCCCTTCGTTGAAGCCCTGGTAGATCAGGAGGCCTGCGGCGCCGAGGCCGACGGTCGCGAGGCTCGCCGCCGTGCGGCGGGGGTTGCGGAACAGGTTCCGCCAGCTCAGGAAGAAAAGTCCGGTCATGCGGGGGCTCCCTCCGGCTCGAGCCTGCCGTCCTGGAGCTTGTAGACGGTCTCCCCGTAGGAGACGAGGTGCATGTCGTGGGTCGCGAAAATGAAACTGACCTTCTCCTTGGACCGGAGCTCTTGGAAGATCGCGATGATCTCCTCGGCGGTCCGGCGGTCGAGGTTCGCGGTCGGCTCGTCGGCCAGGATCACCTCGGGCCGCTTGGCGACGGCGCGCGCGATCGCGACCCGCTGGCACTGGCCTCCCGACAGCTGCCCGGGCCGCTTGCCGGCATGGTCGGCCAGGCCGACGAGGCGCAGCATCTCCCGGGCCCGGTCGATCGCCTCGCGGTGATCGAAGCCGAGCGTATCCAGGAAGTAGGCCGTGTTCTCGAGCGCGGTCAAAGTCGGGATGAGGTGGAAGCTCTGGAAGATGAAGCCGAGGCGCTTGAGCCGGATCCTCTCGAACGCGTCCTCCCCCAGCGCGCTCATGTCCTCGCCGAAGAGCGACAACGTCCCCCGCTGCGGCTTGTCGAGCAGGCCGAGGATATTAAGGAGGGTGGTCTTGCCGCTGCCGCTCGGGCCCACGAGGCAGGCGAAGGAGCCCATCGGGACGGTCAGGTCGACGCCCCGGAGCACCGGGACCTCCTGGTCCTGATG
>JACQPK010000271.1 GCA_016207565.1 Elusimicrobiota bacterium | reverse complement strand
TGCCTCGCGTGTTCGAGAAGTTCTACCGCGTCCACGAGGGCGGTCTTGGCTTCGGCCTGGGGCTCCACATCGCTCGGACGATCGTCGAGGCCCACGGCGGCCGAGCCTGGGCCCAGAGCGCGGGGCTCGGACACGGCAGCGCCTTCACCCTCAGCCTGCCGCTGCCGGCCCCGCGCGAAACCCCGGCCGAGCCGGCGGGGCTCGCGTGGATGAAGTCGGCCTGGGCGTTCGAGTAAGGAGGCTCCGCTCAACCCCAGTCCTGCGGCAGGCGCAGGAGCCCGGCAACGTGCGCGACCGCAGCCGGCACCAGGACCCTCGCCTGCTCCGCGACCTCGCGCTCCGACAGCTTGAGGCCCCGGCCCGCGGCGAACCGAAGGAGGCCCCACGGCGTGCGCGTCGTGTCGGCCGGGAAGCGCGAGGCGAGGCCGGAAAGGCTCTCGAAGAGCGCGTCGAGCGTGGCCGCGGCCGGAGGCTCCACGAGCGCCTGCTCGCGAATCGCGTCGGCGCGGCCCTCGATCCATTGCTCGAGCGGGTCCCCGAGCATATGCCACACTCCTCGAGTGCGCGCGGGCACCCCCGCGTCGACCAGGAGATGGGCGACGCGCCCGACGAGATAGGCGGCCCGCCCGCGGTCGGCGCGCCACGCTTCGCGCGCCTGCGCGAGGCGGCGGCGGCCCATCACGAGGGCCGACGGCGCGCCCCACTCCCCATGGGCCGAGCCGGGCCGCTGCGTGTGCGTGAACCCCACCGCGCGCAGGCGCAGGCCCAAAAGCGGGATGAGGTAGACGTCCTCGTCCTCGCTGCCGCGCAGAAGCTCCGCCCGCGCTTCGCCGGCCCACGCGGCGCCCGACACGTCGATCGCGCGCTCGAGGATCCGGCGGTGCGCCCGCACGTCCATCAGGCCGGTCCGCCCGCGCGCGCCTCGCGCAAAAAGAGCGCGAGGAGCGCCGCGGTGTAGGCCGCCGCCGCGGGGATCAGCTCGCGCGCCTGCTCGAACGCCTCCCGGCCGCCGACCGGCCGGCGCAGCCCCCGGCGCTCTAGGAAGCGCCCCCAGGCCGAGTTCGTGGCGTCGGGCGTGAAGCGTTGCGTGAAGCGGCTGAGACCCTCGACGAGCTCCGAGGCGCGCGCCGCGGCCGGCGGCTCGGCGGGCGGCAAGGCGCGCAGCGCGGGGGCGTGGCCCTCCACGCACCACTCGAAGGGGTCCTCCTCGTGCACGGTGCGCTGCGCGTGCACGGGGCAGGCCATGTCGATGAGCAGATGGGCGGCGCGGCCGAGCTGCACGAAGCCGGCGGCGCGCCTCCCGTCCTTGAACAGGCGGAGGGCGCGGTCGAAGAACCGATCCGCCTTGAGCCTCGGCCCGGGCCAGAATGGGAAGAAGCCGCCCGGAAGCCCCGGCTGGTAGAAATGGCTCAAAGACAGGTGCTCCCACACGCGCCCCGCCCACGGGAGGTACACGATGTCCTCGCGCAGCGAGCCGAGGATGAACGCCGCGCGGTAGCGGTTCGAGACCGGGTCGTCGACGCGGCGCAGCGCGAGGTCGCAGACGGTGTAGAGCCCGTTGAGCCTCACGGCGGTCCTCCGCGGCGCCTCGCGCGGTCGCAGTCGTCGAGGAGCGCGAGCAGGTCCGCATAGGCGCGCCGTCCGCCGTGCGCGTCGCAGAAGGCGCGGACGTGCTCGAGCCACGCGGCCACGCCTTCCGGCGGCAAGTCGAGGGACTCGAGGGTCTCCTCCAGCGCGGAGTCCCGGTCATCCGCTCCCTGCATGGCGCGCAGGATAGCCTCCGCGCCGCGCCAGGTCAAGCGCGAATAACCTATAATCGCGCGGATGCCCGCGCTCCGGATCGTCGTCTGCGGCGTCCTCGGCCGCATGGGCGCCCGCGTGGCGGCCCTCGCCGAGGCCGACAAGCGCTTTCGCGTGGTCGCGGGCGTCGCGGCGCGCGCCTCCCACGTCGAGCTGCGTTTCCCCCTCGTGGCCGAAGGCGAGCTCCGGTCCCGCATGGGCGACGCGGACATGCTGATCGACTTCTCGAGCGCGCAGGCGTCCGTGCGCTACGCCGAGCTGGCCGCGAGGACCTCGACGCCGCTCGTCGTCGGCACGACGGGACGCACCCCCGCCCAAGACGAGGCGCTGAAGGCGGCCGCCAAGCGCGCGCCCCTGTTCGTCGCCGCGAACTTCAGCCCCGGGATCGCGCTCCTGCGCGAGCTGGCGCGCCGCGCCGCCGGGGCGCTGCCGTCCTGGGACGCGGCGATCCTCGACGTCCATCACAAGGCGAAGAAGGACGCGCCCAGCGGCACGGCCAAGGTCCTTGCCGAGGCGGTGAGGGGCGCGGCGGCCAAGGCCCCGCAGCTCGCGAGCCTGCGCGCGGGCGACGTCGTGGGGGACCACACGATCGTCCTCGCCGGCCCCGACGAGCGTCTCGAGCTGAGCCACCGGGCGCACTCGCGCGACGTCTTCGCCCGCGGGGCCCTGGAGGCCGCGTACTGGCTCAGAGGCCGCAAGCCCGCGCTGTACGGCATGGCGGACCTGTTGAGGCTCGAGACGTGAAGCGGCTCGGCAAGGCGCGCGAGCTCGTCCTCGGGCTCTTCGAGGACGACGACCCGAAAGAGCCCGGCTACGACCCGGTCCAGCTCGGGGCCTCGATCGTCGTGGCCTTGGCCGCGCTCGGCGGCCTCTACTGGCTGCTCTGGACGCTCCTGGTCTACGAGGGCGGGCTCTTCCTGAAGCTCGCGGCGCTATTGCGGCTGCTATTCACTTCGGCGACGCTCCGGGACCTCGGCTACGAGGGCTCCTACGCGCAGGGCGCGTTCGAGGGCTGGTTCGGCAACGTCGCCGCGCTGGCGATCACGGTCCTCGTCGTCGCCTCCCTGCGGCGCCTCTACCGGGACGCCGCGCGAAAGCCTCGCGCCGGTCGATGACGCCGGTCTGGCTCAGCTTGGGCTCGAACCGGGCCGGACCGCGCCGGAAGCTCGCGTGGGCGCTGCGCGAGCTGGCCCGCCTTCCCCGGACCCGGCTGGTCCGCGCCACCGCTCCCGTCGCGACGGCTCCGATCGGGCCCGCCCAGCCGCGCTTCCTGAACCTATGCGCGCTCGTGCGGACGCGGCTGACGCCGATGGGGCTCTTGACCGAGTGCAAGCGGCTGGAGGCGCTCGCCGGCCGCCGGCCCGGGCGGCGGTGGGGGCCGAGGCCGCTCGACATCGACATCGTCCTCTACGGCATGGAGCGTATCCGGCGGCGGTGGCTCACGGTCCCTCATCCCCAGGCCGTCCGGCGCGATTTCGTCTTGCGGGGGCTTCGCGAATTGAAGGCCCCGGTCCGAAATGGTATCCTGCCCTCGCCGGCCCGCCGCTCCCGCCCTCATGGATAAGGTCACCACCTCCCGTCTGGTCGAGATGAAGCAGAAGGGCGAGCGCATCACCGCGCTCACCGCCTACGACGCGCCCACGGCCGCCCTGCTCAACGAGGCCGCCGTCGACGTGATCCTCGTCGGCGACTCGGTGGGCAACGTGAAGCTCGGCTACGAGAACACGCTCCCCGTCACCGTCGACGAGATGCTCCACCACGTCAAAGCGGTGAAGCGAGGCAACTCCCGGGCGCTCCTCGTCGCCGACATGCCCTATCTGTCCTATGAGCTCGATCCGAAGGAAGCGGTGCGCCACGCCGGCCGCCTCGTGAAGGAAGGCGGGGCCGAGGCGGTGAAGGTCGAGGGCGGGCTCGAGATCGCCCCCGCGGTCAAAGAGCTGCTGCGGGCCAACATCCCCGTGATGGGCCATCTCGGGCTGACGCCGCAGGCGGTGCACCGCCTGGGCGGCTACAAGGTGCAGGGCCGCCGGCCGCAAGAAGCCGAGAAGATGCTGACCGACGCCCGGGTGCTGGAGGGCTCCGGCATCTTCGCGCTCGTGCTCGAGTGCGTGCCCGACCAGCTCGCTCGCGAGATGACGCGCAAGCTCCCGATCCCGACCATCGGGATCGGAGCGGGACCCGAGTGCGACGGCCAGATCCTCGTCATCGACGATCTGCTGGGCCTGACCCAGGGCCCGGCCCCGAAGTTCGTCAAGCGCTACGCCGAGCTCCGCCCCACGGCGCTGGACGCGGTGAAGCGCTACGTCTCGGAGGTCCAGGGCGGCAAGTACCCGGGCCCCGAGCACACCTACACCTCGCCGAAGGCCTCCCTCGCCGAAGAGCATTGATTCTCGCCTCCGTCGTCGCCGTTGCCGCCGCCGCCTTCGTGTATGCGTGCTGGTACGGCTCGGAGATCGTGTTTCACCCGCCGAAGATGCTCGCGAACACCGTCTTCCCGGAGCAGTTCGGCCTGAAGGCGGAGCCGCTGGCGCTTTCGACCGCCGACGGCGTGCCGCTGGCCGGCTGGCTGATCCCGGCCGCGGCTCCGACGGACCGCAGCCTCCTGTTGTTCCACGGCTGGGGCGACAACAAGGGAGACCTGCTCGAGCGCACCCACTTCCTGAGCCGAAAGTTCAACCTCGTCTACCTCGACACGCGCGCCCACGGCGAGAGCGGCGGCGCCTTCTCGACCATCGGGTGCCGCGAGTCACGCGACGTGGAGGCGGTCGTGGCGTGGCTCCAAAAGGAGCGGCCTCGGTGGACGAGCTCCATCGGCCTCTTCGGGCTTTCGATGGGCGGCGCGCTCGCGCTGTGGGCGGCGGCGAAATGGCCGTTCTTCCGGTGCGCCGCCGTCGAGGCGCCGTTCCCCTCCTTCAACCGCGTCGTCGGCCGCTACACCTACAACGGCTATCGCCTGCCCTACTTCCCGTTCGCGTGGGCCGCGCTCCGGATGATCCGGCTACGGCTCGGCGAGGACCCGGAGCCGTACAGCCCGATCTACCACGTGGACAAGATCTCGCCGCGTCCGCTTCTTTTCATCGCCGGCGAGCTCGACACGCTCATGCCGCTCGACGACGTCCGCGAGCTCTACGAGCGCGCCGGCCGGCCGAAGGACCTGTGGGTCATCGACGGCGCCGCCCACGGCAAGTGCTGGAAGACGGCCGGCCAGAGCTACCGCGACCGGCTGCTCGAATTCTACGACCGCAACCTCCCCGCATGAAACTGATCCGAACCCCCGACCAGATGGCGGCTCTTTCCGCGCAGTGGAGGCGCCGCGGCGAGGGCATCGGCTTCGTCCCCACGATGGGCGCCCTGCACGAAGGGCACCGCTCGCTCATCCGGCGGGCGCGCCGCGAGAACGGCAAGGTCGTCGTCTCGATCTTCGTGAACCCGCTGCAGTTCGGCCCGGCCGAGGACTACACCCGCTATCCCCGGCCGTTCTACCAGGACCGGCGCCTCTGCGAGGCCGCGTTCGTCGACGCGGTCTACCGCCCCGATCCCGGCGCGATGTATCCGGACGGGTTTTGCACGACGGTCTCGGTCGCGGGCCTCTCCGAGCTCCTGGACGGGGAGTTCCGGCCCGGCCACTTCAACGGCGTCACGACGGTCGTGCTGAAGCTCCTGGAGCAGACGCGGCCCGACCGGGCCTATTTCGGGGAGAAGGACTTCCAGCAGCTCACGATCGTGAGCCGGATGGCGCGCGACCTCGACCTCGGCCCGCGGATCGTCCCCTGCCCGACGGTCCGCGAGCGCGACGGGCTCGCCCTCTCGAGCCGCAACGTCTACCTCAGCCCGCAGGAGCGGAGCGTCGCGCCCAAGTTCCCGGAGGGCCTTCGCGCCGGCGCCGCGGCGGCCGTCCGCCGCGGCGCCAAGCCCAAGGACGTCCTCGC
>JACQPK010000253.1 GCA_016207565.1 Elusimicrobiota bacterium | reverse complement strand
GTTTACGGCGGAGGCCTGGTCGCTGCTGCCGGCGCCCGATCAGCCGACGCTCGATTGGCTGGCGGTCCGCATCCCGGGCGTGAAGGCCGCGCGGGTCCGCGAGATGACCGCCGACGGCATCGAGGCGACGCTCGCGGAGGCGGTCGCGCGCGGGCAGTCTCCCACCGACCTCTTCTCCGACGCCGGGCTCCGCGACGAGCGGCTCCTGCTGGTACGGGGCGAGGCGCTGAGCGGCGCCTTCGAGCGCTACGAGATCCCCGTGATCACGCTCGCGGCGGGCCGGACGACGAGCGGCCAGGACTACCGGATGGACGCGCTCCTCCTCGGGGATGGGCGCGTCGAGATGCTCTATGACAAGGCCGACTTCCGGATCAAGAACCCGTACTTCAACGACTACGACTACACGCTGGCGGCGCGCGTCTCCTACGGCATCCTCGGCGCGGGCGACATGAGCGTGTCGGGCGTCACGGTCGAGGCGGGCCTGGTCCGCCCGAAGATCACCCGCTTCACGAAGCTCGGCAGCGACCGCATCCGCGTCGAGACGAGCTGGGGCTCGCGCGAGAAGCCGCTTCTGCCGATCCGCCGCCGGTGAGCGAGCGGCTCCTCTTCGAGGCGTTCCTGTTCGCGATCGCCGGCCTCGGGCTCGAGGTCCTGGAGACCGCCTTCCTGGATTTTCCGTCCGCCAAGGACCGGCTCCTCATGGGGCACAGCTCCGCCTGGTACTTCCCGTTCTACGCGGTCGTGCCTCTCGCGTATTTTGAACGCCTGCATCCGGCGCTGTTCGCGCTCCCGTTCTACGTCCGGGCGGTCGCCTACGCGCTCAGCTTCTGGCTGGTCGAGTTCGTGGCGATGTGGCTGCTGCGCGTCGTGCTGGGGAAATCGCCTTCCGAGGACAGCTATCGCCGCTCGCGCTGGCACGTCAGAGGGCTGATCCGGCTGGACCTCGGCCCGGTGTGGGTGTGCTTCGGGTTCGTCTTCGAGTGGATCTTCCGCAACCTGCGCGGATTGTGAAGTTTGTAAATTGGGGACTGTCCCCACTTCACTAACATTGCGTCGGGACGTACGAGCGGCGTTCGGTGTCGCGCCCTTCCTCGAGGGCCCGGAGCTCCCGGTCGAACCGCGGCCTCCAGAGAGGCCGCAGCTCCAGCGCGCGGCGAAGGTGGCGCAGGCTCAGGCGCCGGACGCCCTCGGCGTGCTTCGCGAAGCGACCCTTCTCCGACTTGAAGTCCTTCGGGTCCGGCACGTCGAAGAACTCCCACTCGGGGCTGTCCGCGGGAGTGTTCAGCAACGACCACCACGACGAGTAGGCGATCGCGAGCTCCCGGTGAAGCTCCGCCTCGATCGACGAATGGGGCCGCCGGTCGAGGAAGTCTTCCGCGTTCACGATGACCTCCTCGTAGTGCCTGGACTTCAAGAGCGCCTCGAGGAACGCCGCCTCCCCCCAGCGGGTCCCCGCGAGCTCGCCGGCGAGCCAGCGCGCCATCGCGCCGGGGCGCTTGTCGCCGCGCAACTCGAGCACGTAGCCGCCGCGCCCGCCGCCCTCCTCGCTCTCGTGGGAATACCGAAATCCCAGGAGCGTGCGCTCGGGCCTTGAGTCATCGAACGGCCAAAGGACGATCTCGGGGATGCGGTGCGCCAGGCAGTAGGTCAGCTCCGGATCGCCGCCCGGAGGTCCTTCCCGCCAGCGCTCGAGCTCCGGGGCCAGCAGGTCGACGTTTCGCTCGACGTCCGCCGCCCGCCACGACCGGCCTTCCTTGCCCGAGGCGAGCCCCGCGAGGATCTCGGCCAGCCCGGCCTGGCGGCAGGCCTCGCTGACGTTCTCCGCGACGAACGCCGCGTCGGAGCGCGTGCCGGGCCCGATCGGCATGATCAAGAGCCCGGAGTCGAGGCTTGCGGCGAGCGCGGACGACACCCAGGCAATCGCGAGCGGCAGCGGTCCCATACCCGGTTTACGCGGCCGGCAGCGGACCTATTTCAAGGCTGGTACCGACGGCTCATGTCGAGCGAGGCCGGCTTTGCCACAATATCCTCGCGGCTACCCGGCGGTCCGCTCGGAGGTCACCCGTGCGTTGCTCGATCGCCCTCGTCACGTTGTTCGCCGTAAGCCGCGCCCACGCTGCCGCCGTGTCCGTCCAACCCGTGGCCGCGGCCGCCCCCGGCGCGAGCCTTGCGGCCGCCGCCGCGAAGATCGCGCCGTCCTTCTCGCCCTCCGCCGTCCCCACCCGGCCCGCGCCGGCCGTCGCGCCGGCGTCGCCGGGCACGGTCCTCGGCCGGCTCGCGCGCTGGACCGCCGCCCGAGTCCCCTTCGGCACGATCGCGGACGGCTCGCGCCCCGGAGGCCTTCCGCTCGCCGAGGCCGTCCAGGCGGGCCGCGGCGCCGCGGCGGAATCGTTCGAGCTCGCGCGTCCCGAGGGGGCGCCTTCCCCCAAGCCCGCGCCGGCCGTCGAGACCCTCGCGCGGCCGAAGCCGGCCGAACCGGCGTCCATCTTCTCCCTGCCCGTGGGACTCGGTCTGGCGGCATCGCGGTTCATGCTGGACGGCCTTGCCGCGCTACCGGGTGGCAGGGTCCTCACGGCGCCCGTCCGCCTGGGTCTCGACCTCGCCGAGGAGTGGGTCGCGCCTTGGATCGGGACCCGCCCGCGCGGCGGACCGGCCGGCGCCGACCCGTTCCAGTACGCGAAGTTCGCGACGTACGACGGGTGGACGTTCATCGACGCCGAGCCCCGCTTCGAGCAGCGCATCAAGCTCGAGGCCACGCGCATGTACACGGAGACGCGCGGCACGATCCGCGCGTCCGTGGCGGAGATCCGCGACGCGCTCCGCGGCCCCTGGGACTGGTGGAGGCACGGCGTCTACGAACGCCGCGTCGTCCACGCCGACGGGCGGATCTCCTACCGGTTGTGGCCCGCGGGAAAGCTCGGCGGCGCGGGGATCTACGTCGACGAGACGATGTTCCCGCCCGAGCCTCTGCCGGACGGCGGCGAGCGGATCGCGATCGAGCTCGAGGGCCACGTCAACGGCATCGCCTACTTCGAGCTGCATCCGGGGCCGGACGGCTCGACCGTCGTCCTCGGCCGCTTCGCGGGCACGGAGATCGCGGGGCTCCTGCCGCGCCTGATGGGCAGCCGGAGGGTCGCGCGCAACCACGTCCTGGCGGAGAGCGGCCGGCTCGACTTCCCGTTCCCGACGGGGACGGGGCTCGTCGGCCTCACAGAACGCCTGGAGCGCTAACGCCGCAGGCCGTTGAACACGTCGCTCGCGACGAGGTGGAGGCCGACCCAGAAGGTGAACCAGGGGAAGCCGAACACGCGGTGCGCGGCGTGGTCGGGCGGAGCGAAGAGCGCCGCGGCGCCCGCGAGCGCGATCGCCGCGTTCACGGCCACGACGGCGGCCCAGTAGCGCCCGCGGCCCCCGGGCTCGACGCGCCGGGCCGCGAAGCCGTAGGAGCGGAAGTAATGGTAGAAGCTCGCCGCGGCGATGTGGAAGGCGTACACGCCTTGGCGGAACTGCGCGCTCATGTACTTCGAGTAGGTGCCCCAGACCATCGCCTCCGCGAGGAGGAAGAAGGCGAGCAGCGCGTAGGGGGCGTGCTCCGGCTCGACGAGCGGTTCGCGGGCGCGGCCGAGCATGCCCGCCGCGGCGATCGCGCCGGCGCCCAGGATCAGCCAGCCCGAGCGCTCGGAGAGCCACGGCGGAGAGAAGAGCGCCGCCGAGAAGAACGCGAAGGCGAGGGCCGGGAACCAATAGAGCACCCGCCCGCCGGGGCGAACCGGCGAGCGTCCCGCCGAGGCGAAGTGGAGCTCCGCCTTGATGAAGTGCGGGATGAAGTAGGTCCAGACCGCGGCGTCGAAGACGGGCGGGCCCAGCGCGCGCCGCCCGAGCGCCAGCGCCGCCGCGCCGGCCGCGAGCCCCAGCACGTATTTCGGCACCGCCGCGCCGTCGCGCGCGAAGGCCCGCGCGTGGCCGGCGTAGGCGAAGACGAAATGGGACAGGCCCATCCAGGCGACGGCGAGGTTCAGGTTGAGGATCTCCGGGCTGGTGGGCCCGTTCAGCGGGTAGTCCGCCGGGAAGAGCCAGACGGGAAGCGCGTAGCCCGCGCCGCAAAACAGGAGGGCGAGCGCCAGCGCGGGCGGGCCGGGGAAGAGCGCCTTCCGGTGCGGGATCGCCGCCGCCTCGCTCATCGACCCCGAGTGTAGGCCGGGCCGCCCGCGGGATCAAGGCCTGTGGTAGAATATCCGCCGTGGACCCGCGCCGCGACCGCCGCCTCCTCGCCGGACTGGGAGTCTTTCTCTCCGGCTGGGCGACTTACTGCCTCCTCGCCCGCTACCAGGACGGGAAGGCGCTGCCGCCCGGCGTCGACCCGCTGCTGTCGGCGCTGCCGAGCGTCGGCGGCGACTGGCTGCTCACCTGGGGCTGGCTGCTCTTCAACGCCGCGGTCATCGCGTATTGGGCCGTGGCACGGACGCCTCGCCTCGGGTACTTCCTCGCGATGGTCGGGCTCTGGCAGGCGGTGCGCGCGGTCTTCATCGCGCTGACGCCGTTCGGGCCGCCGCCGGACATCGTTCCTTTCTACGCGGGGGCGCTGTCGTTTCTGCGCGGCCGCGTGTTCTTCGACAGCGAGCTCTTCTTCTCGGGCCATACCGGTCTCCCGTACCTCTACGCGCTGCTCGCCGGGGCCGGCGCGATGTACAAGGGCTGCCTGGCGGTCTCCGTGGTGATGGCCGCCGGCGTCCTGCTGACGCGCAACCACTTCCCGATCGACGTGCTCGGCGCGTACTTCATCACCTACTCGACGTGGAGCCTGGGCCGCAAATGGCTCGCGGCCCTGGACCCGCCGGCATGATCACGGAGACCTTCTCGGGAGACGCGCGCCGCCGCGGCGAGCAGCACGGGGAGCGCTTCGGTCCGGCGATCCGCGAGAGCGGCATCCTCGATTTCTTCCGCGACTACTGCGAAAGCGAGGTCTTGGGCGGCCGCGTGCCGGTCGCGTCCGCCGTGCTCCATGGGCTGCACCGCCGGACGATCGCGGGATTCTCGCCGGAGGCCCGCGACTCGGTCGCGGGGTTCTGCCGCGCCGCGGGCCTCGGCGAGCCCGACGTCCTCAAGGCGCTCGTCATGCCCGACGTGATCAACTACCTCGTCGGGATCGGGGGCCGCCTCACCTCGGCCCCGGTGCTCGGCTGCACCAGCGTCGCCGCCTGGGGCGGGCACGCGCCCGGCGGGCGCTTCGTCTACGGCCGCAACCTCGACTTCATCGGCAACGGCCTCTGGGACAAGAACCAGTTCATCGCGCGACACCGTCCCGAGCACGGCATCCCGTACGTCTCGCTGTCGAGCGCCGGCAGCCTGCTCGACGGGATCACCGGGATCAACGAGGAAGGACTCACCGTCGATCTCCACCAGCATCTCACGTCCGAGGTCGACCTATGGCCCTCCGGACGCCCGATCCTCGACCTCGCCACCGAGGTGCTCAGCCGGGCGCGCACGATCGATGAGGCGATCGGCATCATCGGGAGCAACCCGACGACGAGCGGCTGGAGCCTCGTCCTCACCCACTGGAAGGCGCGCCGGGCCGCGGTGGCCCAGCGCACCCCGCGGAACTTCGCCGTCCGGCGTTTCGACGACGGGCTCATGGCCTGGACCAACACGTACTGCGAGCCGGCGCTGCGGGCGCGCGAGCTGGAGGCGCCGGCCTTCCGCGAGTCGAGCCGCCTGCGCGAGGCCAGGGCGTGGCAGCTCCTGCGCGAGCATGACGGGAAGATCACCCCGGCCGTCGTCGCGTCGATCTTGGGCGACCACCACGACCTGGAGCGGGGGCGCACGCGCGCGTTCGCCCAGTGCATCGCGTATCCGAACAATCTGACGAGCGTGGTCATCGCGCCCGAGGACGGCGTCCTGTGGCTCGGCGAGGGTCCGGCCCCGATGTGCGACTCCGCCTTCGTGAAGGTCCCGCTATGGCAAGGCACCGCCGTGACGCGCGAGACCATCGCCGCCGGCGCGCCGTTGAGCGAGGGCCAGCGCGAGGCCGTGAGGCGCTACGTCGACGGGATGAAGGCCTGGCAGCTCCGGCACGACTCCGGCGCGGCGACGGAAGCGCTCGGATGCGCCGCGGCGAGCGACCCGCAGGACCCCGCCTTCCGGCTGATGCACGGGCTATTCCAGCTGATCCAGCGGGACTACGAGGGCGCCGCGCGGTCGTTCGGCGAAGGCGCCGCCCACGACGACCTGCCGCACCGGCGCGCCTCGCAGCGCTACTGGCACGCGCGCTCCCTGGACGTGCTTGGGCGCCGCGCCGAGGCCCAGTCTCTCTACGCGGAGGCCGCGCGCGGCGCGACGTTCACCCCACTGCGGACGGCCGCGGAGGCCGGAGCCTCGCGGCGCCGCAAGTCGATCGGGCGCATCCTGCCCGACTTCATCCACGCCGACGCCTTCGCGTATTAGGCGAGCCGCCGGAGCACCCGGGCCGGCAGCGTGATGACCGCCGACACCGTGTCCAGCACGGCGGAGACCGCGATCCCGACGAGCCGAAACGGGATGAGCAGCACCCACACGACCGGGTAGAGCACGAGCGCCAAGAGCGCGAGCGGCCAGCAGAGGACGAACAGCAGGCACCAGAGCAAAAACCGGGTCATCTCAGCGCAGCCTCGGCCCGGCCGTGCCGCAGAGCTCCACGGCCTCCTCGTCGCCCAAGGCCCGCAGCCCCCTCGCCTCGGCGAGACAGGAGACCGGCTCCTCCGCGGAACGCGCGCCGCGGCACAGCGCCACAGCCATCGTCTCGCCGAGCGACTGGGGCCAGGCCCGCGCCTTGGCGTAGCAGGCGAGCGGGGCGTCGGGATCGACCGCCCCGCGGCACAGCGAGACCGCGCGGTCCTCGGTCATCGACGACGGCCAGGCCTTCGCGACCGCGTAGCAGCCGGCAGGCCCGCGCCCCGACGTCGCGCCCCCGCAGAGGAACAGGGCTCGCTCGCCCGCGAGGAACGAGGGCCAGCCGCGGACGGCCTGCAGGCAGCTCAGCGGCGCCGCCGCCGCGCCGGTTCGGGCCTGCGCGGCCGCGGGCGCGGCGCACGCCGCCGCCGCGACGGCCAGCCCCAGCGCCCGCCAGCCCTTCAAGATCGGTCCATTCATCGTTTGTAGCCTCCACCCCAAGAACACCGCCGCGGGAAAAAAGTTGCAGGGTCTCCATGCCGCCTCGAGGACCAGATCGCGCCGCGATCCCCGGGATCGAGGTGACGACGTACCGCAACGACTTCTTCGGCCTTCCCCCGTCGACCTCGGTCCGCATCCGCAAGACGGGCGAGCGCGTCCGCATCCCGTCTTTGGCGCTCGCCGGGGTCGACGACTCAAACAATCCGCCGCTGCGCGTCTTCGAAGAGCGCTGAGCGGCCTTGCACGCGGGCCGGGCCGCCGACTCCCGACCCCCAGTCTCCGGAAAAGAAGCGAGACGCCGGAGGCGCTTCTCGCGATTCTGACCCGTTCTGACACCTTGCAGGTTGCGAGAACCCGCAACTCGCGCAACTCTGGCGGCATGAACCGAACGACCGGGATGCTGGCGTCGGCGGCGCTTTGGGTGCTTCTGCAGGCGGGGACGGCGGCGGCGGCGGAGCCGCGCGTGTTCCGGGGAGCGCCGCCGGTCTCCCGCTTGAGCGGCTGCGAGGCGAGCCGGTCGCTGCAGCTCTGCGCGAC
>JACQPK010000254.1 GCA_016207565.1 Elusimicrobiota bacterium | reverse complement strand
CTGCGTGCCTTTCCGTCACTTTCCTTTGCGTACCTCTGCGTTACTCCGTTCCCAGGGCACCGGGGAAACTTGGAGAGCCAGCGCATTGACGCTCCCTGGGGCGGCTGTTACAATCCCTTAGAACCGTCCATGACCCCTCGAGTGGCCGAACCCCAGGCCGCGGCGCGGCTGCCGTTTGCCAAGATGAGCGGCCCGCGCAAGCTCTCCTACCTGCTCTTCGCCGCCCTCGTCGCGCTCGCGACCGCGCTACATCTCGGGCCGATGCTCCTGGCGGGGCTGTTCTCGTATCTCATCTTGGACCTGTCGGACCGGCGGCTCGCGCGCCGCGTGCGGCCGCTCCCGGCCAAGCTCGCGGCGTGCATCGTCTTCCTTGTCGCGGCGTTCGCGCTCGGCTGGATCTTCTGGGAGTTCCTCCGCCAGGCGATGGCCGCCCTGCCGCGCATCATCGCGGCGGCGCTGCCCAAGTTCGCGGAATTCCTCGGCGAGTACGGCCTCGACCTCCCCTTCGAGACGCTCGACGAGTTCCGCGAGGCCTCCACCGTCGCCCTCAAAGAGAACGCGATGGCGATCACGCGCATCACCGGCCTCGTCACGAAGCGCGCCTTCCACATCATCGCGGGCATCTTCGTGGCCCTGCTCTGCTTCCTGAGCGCTCCGCCGCCGCCCGTGCCCGGCTCGCTCTACGAGTCGATCCGGCGCGAGCTCCACGACCGCCTTCTCGCGTTCATGATCAGCTTCGAGCTGGTCTTCGGCGCGCAGCTCATGCTCTCGGGGATCAATACCGTGATGACCGCGCTCTACCTGACGGTCGTCGGGATCCCGTTCCTCGGCTTCCTCGTGCCGGCGACATTCGTGCTCGGCCTCCTGCCCGTGATCGGCGGCGTCCTCAGCAACACGATCATCGTCAGCGCCGCCTTCACGGTGTCGCCGAAGCTCGCGATCTTCTCGCTCATCTTCCTCGTCCTCATGCACAAGGCGCAGTACGTCGTGACCCACCACGTGCTCGGCGCGTCGCTCGAGTCTCCGATGTGGCTCATCCTCGTCGGGATCGTGGTCGGCGAGCTGGTGATGGGCGTCCCCGGGATCATCCTGGCGCCCGCCCTGCTCCACTACCTTCGCGTCGAGCTGCAGGCCCTCCCGGATGAAAGCCGTTCTGTTTGATCTCGACGGCACGTTGGTGCGGGCCGGCGGGGCGGGGCGGAGGGCCCTCAACCGCGCGGTCGAGCATCTCCACGGCGCCAAAGAGGTCTGCAGCGAGTTCTCGCTCGCCGGCCGCACCGACCTCGACAACTTCCGCTTGGCGCTCAGGGCCGCGCTCGGCCGGAGCCCCACGCCGGCGGAGACCGAGGCCGTCGAGGCCGCCTATCTCCGGCGGCTGCCGCGCGAGGTCAAGGACGCGGTCGACTCCGGGCGCTACGAGCTCGTGCCGGGCATCGGCCGGCTGCTCCGCGAGCTCAAGAGGCTGCCCGGCGTCCTCCTCGGCCTAGGCACCGGAAACGTGAAGCCCGGCGCCCGGCTCAAGCTCCGGCCGTCGGGGCTGCTCGACCACTTCACCTTCGGCGGCTTCGGCTGCGACGGCTACACGCGCGTGAGCGTGCTCCGTACGGCGGTCCGTCGAGCCTCGGCGGCGACCGGCCGGCGCATCCCGCCGGACGCGGTCTACGTGATCGGCGACACCGACAAGGACGTGAAGGCGGGCAAGGCCGCCGGCTACCACACGGGGGTCGTGACGGCGGGCTTCGGCGAGCTGGACAAGATCCGCAAGGCCGGCCCGGAGCTCATCGCTCCCGACTTCCGGAACCTCAGGACCTGGCTCCGCTGGATCAACGGCTAGTGCTCCGTCCGTGCTATATCGCGCGTTATAGCACGGACGGAGCACTAGGGCCGCAGCGCGCCGACGTCCCAGAGGTGGACCTCGCTCTCCTCGGCGTTGCCGTAGGCGGCGGCCAGCCACCTCTCGCCGAGGGCGACGGCGGTCACCGAGGCGCCCGAAAGGCGCGACTTCACTTCCTTCTCCTGCACGGGCCGGCCCGTGAGCACGTCGAGCACCCGCACGCGGGGCTTGTCCGCGGCGTGGCCTTTCACCGCGCGGAGCTTCCCGTCGGGGCTGAAGGCCGGATCGGTCGGGACGGGGAGCGTGACGCCGGGCGGGAGCTCGTTCCAGGTCGAGGTGTCCCACGCGACGGCGCGCCCGGCCCCCACGGCGACGAGCCGCCGGCCGTCGGTCGTGAACGCGAGCTTCTCGGTCGGCTGCGCGAGGTCCAGCACCCGGTTCGGCCCGGTAGCGCCGCGGTGTAGCGACCATACGATCAGCGCGGCGCCCGCAGCCGCGACGAGCCACGCCTGCCAGCCCGGGGCCTTCCGCCGCTCGTGCGCGCCGTCGACGCAGCCCATCAGGCGCCCCGGCCCGCGGGGCCGGCCGCCCCGCGACGCCCGTCGAGGATCTTCAGGAAGGACCGGGTCCGGAGCTCGGACGGGGAAAGCCCGGCTTCCTGCGCCTCGGCCGGCGTGATGGCGCCGCAGGCCAGGCCGCGCAAGAAGTAGTTCAGGAGGCCCTGCCCGGTCGCGGCGTCATCGAAGACGCCGCCCAGCAGGGTCGCCTGCGCCGCCCGCTCCATGAAGGAGCGCAGGCGCGCCGACGCGGCCTCGGCGCCCTCGAGGAAGAAGGCGAAGAGCGCGGCATAGCGCACCGGCAGCTGGTGCGGGTGCAGGTCCCAGCCCTGGTAGAAGCCTCCCGCCAGCGAGTGCCGGATATCGGCGTAGGACAGCCGCCAAGCCCGCCGGACTCCGTCGCGCCCGCCGACGGGCAGCAGAGTCGTCGCGCCGTCCGACAGGCGCACGCTCGTCGGGGCCAAGGCCGTCTGCATCATGTGCTTGGCGAAATCGCAGGCCGGGTGTCCCATCCGCTGGTGCCCCGCCGTGATGCCCAGGCTCGCGGTGTAGTCGTAGGCGCCGAAGTGGGCGGCGACGCAGCGGCCGCCGAAGGCCTGCACGAGCCGCGGCAGCGGACACGCGCCGTCGGGCCCGACGATCGCTTGCGGCGTCTCGACCATCAGCTCGCATTTGACGGCTCCACGCTCGAGCCGGAGCCGCCTCTCGAGCCTGTCGAGGAGCGCCGCCAGCGCCTTGGGCTCGGCGCGCCCGACGACCTTCGGGAGCGTGACCGTGAAATTCTCGGGCAGGCGGCCGCGTGTCTCGCGGGCCAAGGTCGTGAGGAAGAGCTCGAGCGTCCGCGCGGCGCGCGCGCCGACCGCGCCGGAGAGCGCCTTCACGCGTATGCCGATGAAGGGAGGCAGCGTCCCCGCGGCCAGCCCTTTCGCGACCTCGCGCGCGGCCGACTCCGCGTGGCCGTCCTCCTCCGCCGCAGGACGGTTCCCGTAGCCGTCCTCGAAGTCGATCCGGAAGTCCTCGACGGGCTCGCGACTCAGCTTGTCGACGACGCGCTCGCGCACGGTGTCCGCGATCGCGCCGCTCGCGATCCCGAGGCACTCCGCGAGCGCTTCGCCGTCCGGCGCGTGCTCGTCGAGCGCCTTGAGCGCCGCGTCGCCGAGCTTCCGCGCGGTCTCCGCCTTGAAGAGGTGCGCCCCGCCGTAGACCACGTGCACGGGCTGCCGCTCCGGCGTCTCGGCGGGGACGCGGGGCTTCGCCATCCGGTTCAGCTGCCCCGGTAGGTGGAGTAGCCGAAAGGGCTCAGGAGCAGCGGCACGTGGTGGTGCTCGTCCGGCCGTGTCAGCTCGAACACGACCTCCACGCATGGATAGAAGCCCTCGGCCTGGTGCTGCTTGAAGTACGCCGCCGTGTCGAAGCCCATGCGGTAGACGCCCGGCGACGGGCGAGGGCTCTCCGGGAGGAGGTCCGTCACCCGGCCGTCCGCGTTCGTCGTCCCCTTCCCGAGGACCTCCCAGGTCCCGTCGGGCCTCTTGCGTTCCAGGCGGACCGGGACGTCCGCGGCCGGCCGGCCGCGCGCGGTATCGAGGACGTGAGTGGTGATCGGTGATCTCATGAGAGGAGCTTCTCCAGGCGCAGGCGCGTGATCTTGGCCTGTTCGCCGCAGGCCTCCGCGAACTCCGCCTCCGGCTCGTTCGCCATGCGGCGGCGCAGGATCGCGAGCAACTCGGCCGCGCCCTTCCCCGTCGCGCACACGAGGAAGATGTGTCCGAAGCGTCGCTCGTAGTCGCGGTTGCCTTGCGCCAACGCGGCCAGCACGTCCTCCGTCGCCGTCTTCACGCCGGACTGCTCCTGCCCCGCCCACGCGGCCGTCGCGCCGAACTTCTCGCGGAGCTGCCGCTCGCCGATCCTCGGGTGGTGGTCGAACGCCTCGAGGCGGTCCGGCTTGGAGAGCGCCGCCCAGCGCTGGTCGGCGGCATCGAGGAGCGCCTCGCGGGCGGCGTACGGCCGGCCGAAAACCATCTCGCGCGCCCAGCGGGAGGAGCCGCAGCAGTTCCGGAAAGCGTCGAGCGCCTCGGCCTCCGGCAGGCGGTTGAGCTCGTCGAGCGTCACGTGGCGGGCCTAGCGGGGCGGAGCCCGGCTGTGCCGGCGCTCGCCGGGGCTATCGAGTTCGCCGGCCTCCCGTGGACGCGCAGGCGGCTCACGCCCCCGTCGGGGAAGATGTTGAGCCGGACGTGGCTGAAGACCCGCCCGGTCTCGCCGAGCGTGAACCGCTGGACGCGGTGGGCCTTGAGCTTCACGCGGTCGAGCACCGTCGTCCAAGCGGGCCGAGGCTCCTTGCCGCGCTGCGCGTCGCAGCCGGGCTCGAAGACATCCGGGCCGTCGGGGCCGCGCCAGAGGCAGGCCTCGAGCCAGCATGCGTCGGGGAAGTTCCCTTTGAAGTGGTTCGTGTCGACCTCCGCGCGCGTCAGGCGGCCGGGGCGGCCGAGCCGCACGACGATCCAATCGTGGCCCGGCACGCGCTTGCGCCGCGTCTCCCACCCGCCGCCCATCGTCTTGGCGCGGCCGGGGAGGATGAGGTTGTCTTTCGGTCCGAAGAACATGTCGTTGCAGGTGACGACGGAGCCGCCGTTGACGACCGAGGCCAAGTCGAGCTCGCCGCCTCCCAGCGCTTTCCAGTCCGGCCGCACCTCGCCGTACACGCGCAGGCGCGCCACGCCGCCGTCCGGGTAGATGCGCAGCCTAAGATGCGTGACGCGCCCCCCCGCCGGGCACGCGAACAGGTTCCGTGAGCCTCCCGTCAAGCGGGACTTCGGCACGAGCTCGCGCCAGACCGCCCTCTCGAGTTGGGCCAGCGTCGCGCGGGCCGGCGCCTCGCAGCCCTCCAGGCGGCAGAAGGCCGGGAAGTTCCCCGTGAAGTGGTTCGTGTCGACATCGACGCCGCAGACGACGCCCGGGAGCCCCAACGCGAGCACGCACCAGTCGTGGCCGGGCACTCGCTTGCGGCGCGACTCCCAGCCGTCCATCCACTTGCCGCGCGCCGTGAACTTATCGGCGATGAAGACCCCTCGCCCGGGCTTGAGCAGGTTTTCCGCGGGAGCGAAGAAATCGTCGGAGCACCCGAGGACCCGGCCGCCGACGCCCTCGGCGGCCAGCTCGGTCAGCTCGGTGAAGGCGACGCGGATGCAGCCAGCGTCCGGTGACGTGTTCATGCGGTGACCCTCGCGGTTCGGGTTCGGCCCTGCCGCGCGCCCCCCGGCGCGCGGAAACGGCCGTCCTCGTAAGCCGGCTCGCCGCGCAGCCACACGCGGCGCACGGCGCCGGACAGCCTCCGCCCGGAGTAAGGCGTCAGCTTGTGGCGGTGATGGACGCCCGAGGGCGAGATCTCGACGGGCGCCTCCGGCTCGAAGGCGACGAGGTCGGCGTCCCCGCCGATCGCCAGCCTGCCCTTGTTGGTGAGCCCGGCCAAGACCGCGGGGGCCTCCGCCATCCACCCGGCCAATCGCTCCAGCCCGAGCCCGCGCTCCCGCATGCCCGTCCAGGCGGCCGGCAGGCTGAACTGGAGCCCGGCGATGCCGCCCCAGGCCTCGAAGAACGAGCCCGCCTCGAGCTTCTTGAGCTCCGGCTCGCAAGGCGAGTGGTCGGAGACGATCATCGAGATCGTCCCGTCGCGCAGCCCGTCCCACAGCCTCTCGCGGTTCTCGCGCTCGCGGATCGGCGGCGCGCACTTGAAGAGGGTCGCGCCGTCGGGGACTTCCTCGGCACAGAACGTCAGGTAGTGGGGGCAGGTCTCGGCCGAGATCGGAACGCCTTGACGGCGCGCCTCGCGGATATCGCCGACCACGTCGGACGAGGAGAGGTGGACGATGTGCGTGCGGCAGCCCGTCTCGCGCGCGAGGCGGATCATCATGCGGACCGCCTCGTTCTCCCAGGCGCGAGGGCGCGAGGCGACGTATGAGGCGTAGCGGCGAGGGTCGCCGGAGCCTGCGGGCGACCCTTCCTCACCCGCGTGTCGCGACGCTATTGCGTCGCGACCGGGCTTGACCGCGGACTCGAGCTCGGCGTGGACCAAAAGCGGAGCGCCTCGGCGCGCGAGCACGGGCATCGCGCGACGGAGCTCCAGCTCGCCCACGTGGCCGAACTCCGGCACGCCCGAGTCGATCAGAAAGCACTTGAACCCGCAGACGCCCGCGTCGATCATGCCTTCGAGCTCTCCGGCGTTGCCCGGCACGACGCCTCCCCAAAAGGCGTAGTCGGTGGAGCAGCGGCCCTCGGCCGCCCGCACCTTCGTCTCGAGCGCCTGGCGGCTCGTCGTGGCGGGGATCGAGTTGAGCGGCATGTCCACCACGGTCGTGATGCCGCCCGCGATCGCCGCGCGGGTCCCCGACTCGAAGCCCTCCCAGGCCTCGCGGCCCGGCTCGTTCAGATGGGCGTGGCTCTCGACGAGGCCCGGCACCAGCGCCGCGTCGCCGAGGTCGACCCGGCGTGCCGCCTCCGGCGCCCGGTCGGCCGGCGAAATCGCCGCGATCCGGCCGCTGTGGACCACGATCGCCGCCTCCCGGACGCCGTCGGGAAGCACGGCGCGCCGGCTCGTCACGACGAGGTCGGGAAGAGCCATTTGCGTTTCTATCAGGTGCGTGCCTGGACTCACCGTTACGCCGGTGAATCGAGGCCTGGCACGCTAGCTCATCCTATAAAATCAAAGGTGGTCCCGGACCACCTTGGCGCAGCCGAACCCGACGAGGACGAGGGCGGCGAGCACGATCCAATTCGAGTCGCGCCCGAAGGTCATCGGGTAATGGTTCGAGATCATCGTGAAGATCAGCGGGACGGACATGTAGGTGTTGTGCTTCGAGCATCTGGCGGCGCGCTTGCCGAGCTCCGGCTGCGGCGGCTCGCCCGCCGCGGCCAGCGCGAGGGCCTTCCGCTGGTTCGGGAGGATCGTCATCCAGACGTTCGTCACCATCACGGTGCCGAACATGGCGCCGATGTGGAGAAACACCGCGCGGTCGCTGAGCCAACGCCCGAGGAGCCACGCGGCGAAGACGGCGAGCGCCCAGCAGACCGCGGCGCCGAGGAGCTCCGAGCGCCCGAGCGGCGAGCGCCAGACGACATCGTAGGCCGCGCGAGCCAGGATCAGGCTGGCGGCGGACACGCCGATGCCCTGCCAGCGCGTCAGGCCCGAGCCATACTCGAGGAGCGGCGCGCCCGCCCAGTAGACGACGACGAGGAGGAGCATCCCGCTCAGCCACGTGAGCATCGACTCCCACTTGAACCAATGGAGGACCCGCGGATTCTTCTCGGGCCACTTCTGCTTCTCGACGAGGTAGAAGCCGCCGCCGTGGACCATCCACAGCTCGCCCATGATGTTGGGCTTGGTGGATGGGTCGAGCACGCGCTCCATCCAGTTGAAGAGATAGGTCGTGCCGATCCACATGATGCCGGCGATCACGTGAAACCAGCGCAGCACGAGACTCAGCCAGTCGAGGGCGTCGTTCATAGTTACCAGTCGCTCGCGGGCGCGTCGCCCGCGAGGCTCTTCACGTAGAGCGCAAGAGACCGCAATTCCTGCTCGTTCAGCACCTCGCCCCAAGCCGGCATCGCGACAAACGGCTCGGGGCCTCGAAGGTTCTCCTTGTCGGGGCGCTTTCCGCGCCGGATCCGCTGGTAGAGTTCGTCTTCCGTGTAGGTCGCGGCCAAGGCGGGCAGCGCCGGGATGACCCCGCCCGGCACGTTGTTGTTTGGATGCCCGCCCGAACCGGCCGGTCCATGGCAGGCGACGCATCCCGTATACTTGAACAGACGGCTGCCGGCCTCGACGGACGGCTCGTGAATAGCGTGAGGGTCGAGACTTGGCCGGAGCGACGAGAGGTACTCGACCAGCGCGACGAGGTCGCCGGCGGCGAG
>JACQPK010000250.1 GCA_016207565.1 Elusimicrobiota bacterium | reverse complement strand
TCACGCACTTCGTCGCCGGCATGGGCACGGGCGGCACGATCTCGGGCGTCGGCCGCTACCTCAAGGAGAAGAACCCGAAGGTGAAGGTCTTCGGCGTCGACCCGATCGGGTCCCTCTACTACGAGAAGCTCAAGAAGAACAAGATCGGAGTCGCCAAGTCCTACGTGGTCGAGGGCATCGGCGAGGACTTCTTCCCGACGACCTGCGACCTCGGGCTGATCGACGACGTCATCCAGGTCACGGACCGCGACTGCTTCATCTATACGCGCAAGCTGGCGCGCATGGAGGGCCTGTTCTGCGGCGGCTCGGCCGGGGCCGCGCTGTGGGGCGGCCTGAAGTTCGCCGAGAAGCTGGGGAAGAAGGATCTCATGGTCATCCTGCTGCCCGATACCGGCATGCGGTACCTCTCCAAGATCTACAACGACGAGTGGATGCGCGAGGGCCAGTACTTCGAGGCCGACATCCACCTCCAAGCCAAAGACGTCCTCCAGTTCAAGCAGGCTCTTAAGGGCGAGCGGAAGCTCGTCATGGCGACGCCGCAGGACACCCTGCTGGCCGCGCTCGAGCGGATGCGCAAGCAGGACATCAGCCAGCTGCCCGTGTTCGAGAACGGCAAGGCCGTGGGCGCCGTGTTCGAGGACGCGATCCTCAACCTGCTCCTTAAAGGGCGCGAGATCAAGAAGATGGTCGTCCGCGAGATCATGGGCCACGCGCTGCCCGTCGTGAACCCCGAGGCGCGCATCGAGTACATCATGCGCCTCGTGACGCCCGAATCTCCCGCGGTGCTGGTCCAAGCCGCGAAGGGCCACTACCAGATCATCACGAAGTACGATATCGTCAACGCGGTGTCGCGCTTCGCCGAGCCGGGCCCCAACGGCCATAACTGACCCGCAGCTCGTCGAGTCCGGCGGCTTCCGCGTCGACCGCCGCCGCGCGCTCGCGAAGCTCGGCCGCTACCGCCACCAGAGCTTCGAAGGGGCGCTCGCGGCGCTCCTGCGCGCCGCCGTCGCCGGCGGCGCCCGGCGCATCGACCTGTCCTGGGACGGGGGCTTCCTTGCCCTGACCTTCGACGGGAGCCCCCTCGAGCCCGCCGAGCTGCTGCGGCCCTTCGACGCGCTCTTCACCGAGCCGGCGTCCGCGCGGCCCCGCCTCCTGGCGGAGGGGCTCCTCGCGCTGTGCCGGAGGAGCGTCAAGCCTGTGCGCGTCACGGGCGGAAAGGGGGAGGGGCGCCGGACGCTCCGCATCGAGCTCGAGGGGGAAGACGAGTGCTCCCCGGTCCAAGATCCCAGCGCACTGACGCGCATCGACGCCTACGTTCCCGTGTCCCAGGAGCAGGTGGCGCCGATGCTATCGCGGCTCGAGAGCGATACCCTGCTTCTGCCGTGCCGGTTCTCGCTCAACGGCGCCGAGCGCCCGCGTTTCAACCCCCGGGCCCCCGGCGCCTTCTTTCGGGCGGGCGGCGTCAGAGGGTGGGTCGGCCTGCCGGCGTGGCTCGGACGGCCGACCCAGCTGCGGCTGTTCTACCTGGGCGTCGCGGCGGGGACCCGCGAGCTCCAGTTGCCGGCCGGAGCCGTCGAGATCTGGCTCAACGACGATCGGGCCCGCACGGACCTCTCCGGCTTCGTCGGGACGTCGAGCCGCTACAAGCGGCTGCTGCGGCTCGTGGAGCTGGAGGCGCAGCGCTTCGTGCGGAAGACCATCGCGGGCCATGCGGCCCGGATGCGCCGGGCCTGGGCGATCCTGCGCGAGGACTCGCTTGCCCGCGACGCCTGGCGCCGGCGGCAGGACTGGGGCGCGAGCGGCGAGCCCGACCGCCTCGCGCTTTCGGAGACGCTCTCCGCCGCGCTCTCCGGCGGGGACCCGCGGCGCGCGCGCCTGCGGCGCCTGCTCTGGACGGCCCACGCGACGCTGTGGCTGCGCGACCTCGTCCGCGACCACGTCGTGACGCGCTCCCGCGCGGCCCCCGGGCTCTGGCCGGCGCTGTCGGCGGCGCCGATCTTCTTCGGCAACGACGGCTCGCTCTGGAGCTACGAGCGGCTGAGGGCCCGGTCCGACCGCTCGACGGTCCGCCGGCTCGCTCCGGCCGGGCGCGCGGTGGACCACACTGCGGCGCCTCTCTGGTGCCCGACCCATCGCGACTACGCCTGGCTGAAGTCCACGCTCTGGGCGGGCTGACGGCTAGCCTGGATTCTTCAGTTGCTTGTTAAAACAACGTCTGAAGAATCCAGGACGATATTATTCATCAAAGGAACTTCCTTTGATAACGAATAACGACAAATTTACCTGGATTCTCCAGGTGGCAACAAATACGACTAACTGGAGAATCCAGGCT
>JACQPK010000249.1 GCA_016207565.1 Elusimicrobiota bacterium | reverse complement strand
GAGTTGGAGTCCGCCGCCGGCACCGGCGTCCCGGCCCTGCGGCGCGGAGAGCCCGCGGGCGTGCCGGTTCGCACCCTCTGCCGCGACGCCGGCGAGCGGCAGCTCGCCGGCCGGCCGGGGCGCTTCGCCCGGCTTGGCCCCGGCGAGGGCCGCCCGGCCCGTCCGCGCGGCCGGGGCCACCGCGACGCCGCGGATGCGTACCTCGCCCAGCTTTTCCGTGAGGAGGGTCTTCGGCGGGCCGAACTTCAGCGGGACCGCCTGGTTGCCCAGCCCCATCGGCGGCAGCGTGACGGAAGCGACGGGGACCGCCGGCTTGGGCGCGGCGGCGGAGGCGACCGATCCGGCGGGAACCTCCACGTGGATCGCGATCCGCGTCTGCCCCAGCGCGGGCAGGGCGGCGAGCCAAAGGGCGAGGGCCAGCGACAAGCGGGGAGTCATCGGGACAGCCCTAGTATAGGGCTAGACGAGCAGTTCGGCCAGGCCCGGAAAGCGGAAATCGGGGTCGACCCGCCCTCCGGCCTTCCGCAGCATCAGCGCGAGGCTGACCGCGCGCCACGCGAGATCGCCGGCCAGCAGTCCGACCGCGCCGCGGTCCTCCGTCTTCTCGGCGCCGCCGGACAGCAAGCGCTCGAGCTCCCGCTTGGCGGCCGCGACCGCCTCGGCGGCCGGGCCCTTCGGGAGGTCCCCGTCGAGGAGCCGAAAGAACGCCTTGCGGGAGGCCGGGCGGCGCAGCCCGCGCAGCACGTGGCCCGCGAGGATCGGGTGAGTTCCCTCCCAGATCTCCTGGGCGAGCGTGTCCTCGGCGAGACGGGGGAGGATCGAGAAATCCCGCAGCGTCGCGTTGCCGGCCATCAGCAGGCGCGCCTCGTGGACGACCCTGCTCGCGAGCTTCGTGACGTGGATTTTCGCGAGCGGCGTGAGCACGTCGGCGGCCGGGTCCTCCGCCTCCAACGCGGCCAGTTCCTCGAAGTAGACGAGCATGGAGGCGGTCCAGGCGGCGTCCATCCAGTTCAGTGCCGCCCGCGCGTGCGTGAAGGCGCCGATGGGCATGCCCAGCACCCGGCGGCTGTCCGCGTAGAGCCGCGCTTCAACGAAGGCGCGCCGCATCATGCCGAGGCTTCCCGCCGCGACATGCACGCGTGAGGCCCTCAGCACGATCCCCAACAGCAGCGCCATGCCGTGAGACACGCGGCCGATGAGCTCGGCGTAGGCGCCGCGGTACTCGATCTCGGCGGTGGCCTTGCCGCGCGTCGCGCTCAGGTCCTTCAGCCGGAGGATGTGCGTCTCGTTGAGCGAGCCGTCGAGGCGGCGGCGAGGCACGAGGAAGAGCCCGACGGCGTCCGAGCCCTGCGGCTTCGCGGTCGTGACCCATAGCTCACCGGGGTTCGAGCAGAACCATTTGAGCCCGGTGAGCCGCCACGTCCCGTCGCCGGCGGGCTCCGCCGTGGTCTCGTTCTCGGAGACGTTCGAGCCTCCTTGGCGCTCCGTGACGCACTGGCCGGCGGTGAACGCGGGATAGGTGCCGGGGTCGCGGAGCATCGGCAGCCAGCGTTTCTTCTGCTCCGGCGTGCCGTGCTCCTCGAGCAGCAGGATGAGACCGTCGGTCATCGCCAGCGGGCAGGTCACGCCTCCTTCGCCGTTCTGGTTCAGGAGATACGCCTTCGCCATCCGCTCGATCAAGGCGACGGGCGGGAGGCAGTCGTGGGAGAAGGCGAGCCGGCGCGCCTCGAGCTGCTCGGCGCAGTAGACGACGCGGTCGACCCGCCGGCCCCAACGGTCGAAGCGCTCGAGCCGGGGGAAGTTGCCGTCCTCGTGCGCGGCGCGGATCAGCTCGTCGAGCCGGCCGCCGCAGTCGGCGCCGAGCTTCGATAGGCGGGCGAGCGCGGCGGCGCGGCCCTTGGCCGGCAGCCGCTCCTCGAGGATGCGGATGAGCAGCCGGTCGTCGTCGAAGAGGTTGAGTCCCGACGCGCTCTCGTACGCGGTGAGCTCCGCCACCTTGGCGATCATACTACAAAAGGCCGCCCGGACCGCCATGCGAGCGCGGCCGAAGTAGCGGAAATGCGTTTCTCCTCTTATACTTCGGGCGTGAGGCTGCGCGTCCGGTTCACGACCGCGAGCTCCGTGCTCGTCCTCGCCGTTCTGGCGGCGACGGGCACGCTCCAGTATTTCGCCGAGCGCCGGCAGCTGAAGGCCGCGCAAGCCGCGGCGCAGGAGGCCGCCGCGCGCGCCCTGGCGAAGGCCTGCGAGGAGGCCCTTCTCGAGGACAACGACATCGCGGCCCTCAACCAGTTCCGCGTCTTCCGCGACGCCCCGGCCCTCGTCTCCATCGCCCTGGCGGGCCCGAGCGGGACCCTGCGGCTTCACTCCGACGCCCTCCGCGGGAAGGCGGACTGGCAGGGCCGGAGCCTGCTGGATGAGGCCGCGCGGCGGGCGCT
>JACQPK010000282.1 GCA_016207565.1 Elusimicrobiota bacterium | reverse complement strand
TGCCCGAGCCGGTCGGCCCGGTGACGAGGACGAGCCCGCGCGGCTCATCGATCAGCTTGAGGATCGACGGCATGAGGCCGATCTCTTGAGGGGTCGGGATGTGCGAGGAGATGACCCGCAGCACCGCGCCGATGCCGGTCTTCTGCTGGAAGACGTTCACGCGAAACCGCGACAGCCCCGGGACCCCGATCGAGCAGTCGAGCTCCCAGCGCTCCTCGAAACGCGCCCGCTGCTCCTCGAAGAGCACCGAGTAGATCATGTTCTTCGCGGACTCCGCGTCGAGCTTGGGCGCGCCGTCGAGCGGCGCCATGCTGCCGTTGACGCGCAGCATCGGCGGCTTGCCGATGACCAGATGGATGTCGGAGGCGCCCCGCGCCACCGCGGCCTTCAGCACCTCGACCAATTCGGGCACGCGCGGAGTATAAGGGAGGCCCCGGCGGCCGTCAACCCCAGGGCTAGTAGCTCGTCCAGACCGAGCCCTTCGTATCCGTGTGCGTGCAATTGACGCGCAGCGTGCCGAAGTTCGCGTCGCCCGGCACGTTCACGTACCACCAGTTCCCGTATTCAACGTTGGGCTGATTCTGCGCGTTCGTCTGGACGTTGCGAGGCTCGTGATACGGCCGGACCTTGCTGTAGGGGAGAGCCTGGAGGAATTTCCCGTTAGCGGTCAGCGCGACGAGCTGGGCGGGGTAGAGTCCCTCCATGTCACCGTAGTAGATGCTCAACGAGGACCGCACCGCCCCGAGGTTGCCCTTCGTCTGTCCCTCGTCGGCCTTGCGGAGGAGCTCGGCGAATTTCGGGATCGCGATCGCCGCGAGGATGCCGATGATCGCGACGACGATCATCAACTCGATCAGCGTGAAGCCGGGCCGGCGCATCCGGAAATTGTGCCGCGGATTTATCCAAAAATCACGAATTTATCACGAAGAAACCTAGCAAGGATCGTCGGTGAAAAACGCGGTTTCGCCGATGCGGGCCGCCTTCGGCCGCTTGGACTTGCGGAGGGCGTCGTAGGCGCAGAAGAACTTCCACTTCGGCTTGCCGAAGCGGCAGGAGCCGCCGGCGGCGAGGTGGAGCACGGCGCGCACGGAGCCGACGAGCTTCTCGCAGTCCGGGCGGACGTCGACGCCGCTGTAGCCCTCGAACTGGCCGGGCTCGGTGACGACCTCGCGGAGCGAATCGCCGTCCTCGGCCGCCCGGTTGAAGATCGTGAGCGCCACGCCGCACTGCTCGTCCGGGTTCGGGGAGGCCTCACCGAAGACCGTCTTGGCGGCGGCTCTCAGCTCCGCGACCGTCCAGCGGCCGACGGGGGTCCTGATCATCTCGCTCACGCGGCAGGCGCCGAAATCGACGGGGAGCGGCTTGGAGGCGGCCTCGACGTAGCGGCCGGCGTCGGGGATATCGAAGGTCCTGCCGGAGATCCTGCGGAGCTCGCCGAACGCGGAGCCGTCCTGGGCCCAGGCAGGGCACGCGAATAGGACGATTGCCAAGGCGGTGCCGGGAACCCCCACGTCTCAAGCATGGCGAGGCGGAGAACCCGAACGGAGGGCCTTTAGACCTAGGCTCGCCTAGGCCCTAAAAAGAGTAAACCCTGGGGACTGTCCCCAAGGTTTACTTTTTTTAGGGCCTAGGGGAACAGGCGGCGCAGCCCGTGGGCGAGGATCACGGGATAGAGCGCGAGGTTCCGCAGGAGGGCGGCCGGCCAGAGGTAGCCCGGGGGCGGCGCTCCCGCCTCGAGCGCGCCGGCGAGCGCCCGCAGATGCGCCGGGCCGAAGGGGCCGCCGCAAAGCCGGCCCAGCAGTTCCGCGGGCAGCCCGTCGGCTCCCGCCCCGGCGCCCGCCCAGGCGCCGACCAGCGCCGCCGCCGAGTCCGTGTCCCCTCCCGCGGTGATCGTCTCCCGGATCGCCCGCAGAGGCTCGCGGCCCCACCTTATATAGGAGAAGGCGGCGATCGCGCACGTGTGCACGCTGTAGCCCGTGACCCCCGTCTCCTCGGCCGCCTCGTCGGCCTCCGCCTCGGCGTCGGCCAGGTCGCGCGCGTCCTCGATGGCGGCGCGCAGCTCGTCGTTTGAGACCACCGACAGCGCCTCGCATACCGCGTCCGCCGGCGCCTTGCCTGCCGCGGCGTGCGCCGCGACCTCGGCGGCGAACAGGGCCGCCTGGACGGCCCTGGGATCGGTGTGGGTCACGCGCGCCAGCGCCTCCCCGAACGCGCGGCGGCGCTCCGCGTCGCCGGCGAAGTAGACCCCGATCACGGGAGCCCGGGTGCACGCGCCGTTGCCCGCCGACTCCACCCCGGTCCTCGAGAACCCGAGGAGGGCCTTGGCGGAGGCGCGCAGCGTCGCCAAGCCGATCCCGAACGGCAGCCGGAGCGCCCAGCCGGCGAGGGACCGGCGGAAGGCGGCGACGCAGCCTCCGGCATCGTCGGGGCTGAGCGCCAAGGCCTGCGCGGTCAGCGCGGCGAGCTCGGTGTCATCCGAGACGAAGCCCGTGCGGCCGAGCAGCCGGAAGTCCTCGAGGCGGCCCCACCGCCGCATGACGGCGGCCGCGCTCATGCCTTCGGCGGGCAGACCGAGCGCGTCGCCGAGGGCGGTGCCGAGGAGCACGCCCTCGAGCGCCTTCAGGCGACCAGGCACGCCTGCCGCTCCGCAATGCCGATCTCGGCGATCGCCCCCGCGTTAAACTCCAGGAAATCGCTCTCCACGCCGTCGCTGAAGATCACGCCCGACGAAGGCATCTGGGACTCGATCGTCATCCGCTCCCCGGCGCCGAGCCAGCCCGCCGCCAGCCCCGCTCCGGAGTGCCGGCTCGCGAACGGCTCGCGCACCACGTAGGCGAGCTTACGCTCCGACCAGTCCCACGTCAAGCCCGACCCGGGCGTCCCGCCCGCCAGCCGCGCGACCCCCGCCGCCATGTTGAAGACCGAGGACAGCCAGCCCGTCGAGCCCGCGCCGGTAGAAACGATGAGGCCGCTCGAGGACTGCGCCTCCCGCCGGCCGGCGGCCGACAGCCGGTAGCGCGCGGAGACGTGCGTGCGCGCTCCGATGAACAGGTCGTTGAAGGCCAAGAGCCGCTGGCCGTCGTTGAGCCGCGCCTCCGCCAGCGTCACGCGCCGCAGGCGAGCGCGGCCCGCGAGAACGCCCTCGAGGGCGGGCCGCACGCCCTCCGGCCTAAACGGGAGGAGCACTCCGTCGAAGCGGGCGGGCTCCGGGTTCACCGCCACGATCGGCTGCTCGCCGGCGTATTTGGCGCAGTTGGCGACGAGCCCGTCTTGGCCGACGCAAACCACAAGATCGCCCAGCCCGAAGTTCACGGTCGGGACGAGGCCGCGCTCGACCACGTGGACCTTCAGCCCGAGCTCCACCGCGCGGCGCGTCCGATCGAGCGCCGCGCGGTACGCGTCGTCCTCCTGGGCGTAGTCGGCGTAGTCCGCGCCCGCGTGCTCGAGGTAGAACTTGGCCTGCCCCCGCGTGTTGAACCGCTCGATTAACGCCTCGAGCCTCGTCTTGCGCGTGATCAGGACGACCTTCTCCCAGCTCATTTCTTTCCGGGGACGAGCGCCTTCAGCACGTCCGGCGCGATGTTCAGCCCGCCGACGCTGAGGGAGGCCAGGAGCTTCCAGTCGGCCTCCTTCAGGGGCGCGAACATGCGCTCGAGCGTGTAGGCGCGCGCGTCCGCCTCCTTGCGATCGTTGGCGATCTTCTGGTCGACGAGCGCGGCCCGGCCCTGCTCGAGCGTGATCTCGGTCCCGAGCTCGGTCTCCTTCACGCGGCGCTCCTGCTCGACGGCCGCGGTCCGGCGCGCGTAGATCGCCTGGTCGGCCTCCCGGAGGAGCGCCTCGCGCGACTCCGCCTCGAGGGCCTTGGCGGTCTCGGGCGTGGGACGAAGCGAGGCGAGCGCGAAGGCCAATAGCTCGATGCCGTGCGTCGCCGCAAGCTGGGAGTCCCGCAGGCCCGCGAGCCCTTTCTGCGAGAGCTCCTCGGCGGCCGTCAGCGCGGACCGGAGCCGGAGCGGCGCGACGAGCCCGCGGAGCGTGGCCTGCGCCGCGAGCATGAGCCGCTCGGGGAGCTTCATCGGGTCGTCCGAGAGCGGCTGGCCGTCGGGGCCGATGGCGAAGTTGAGCAGGGACGCGAGCCGCTTCGGGTCGGTCACGCGGTAGCTGAGCTGGCCCTGGAGCGTCACCGTTTGGAAGTCGGCGGTAAGCTCCTGGAAGGCGAACGGGACGTCGACGGTCGAGAGCGGGACCGCCACGAGCGTCGACGCCGGGGCGAAATAGAGGAAAGACAGGCCGGCCCCCTCGCGGATGACCCGGCCGTTCCGGTAGTGGATCACGTACACCGTCGGGTCCAGCTTCGCGAATCGGATCATGGGCCCCCCACTTCGTGTGCTGCGTACACTCTCTATATAGTGTATTAAATACACTTTGTCAAGACCCAGGATCGGCCATGCCAGGCGCAGAAAGGCGGTCGAAAGGCTTGCGCCGCCAGTAGAGGCGTCCTATACTCCAAAGGCCCCGGGAAGGGAGGAACGCGTATGGACCCGAAACCTCAGCAGCAGTCCGACATCTTGACCCGCCAGGTCAGCTACGACGGCGAGGGGTACTCGCGCGAGGGCCTCGAGAAGATGCTGACGGACTACCAGCAGAAGCACTCGCTGGATCTCAAGAAGTTCGACAACCTCTCCGAGTCCTATACGCGCCTCTCCAAGGACATGACCCAGGAGATCGCGGACCAAAAGAGCGCGATGGAGTACCTGGGGAACATCGTCACCTTCAACCAGATCGGGACGAACATCAAGGGCCTGCTCGCAAAGCTCCCCCTCGTCAAGGACTTCACGCCCAGCCGCGACCTCAAGGAGATGCTCGGCGAGAAAGTCGAGATCGCCCAGCGCCGCGTCAACGAGATCAACAACTATCTCGACGTGCTGCAGTCGGACATCAAGAACCTCCAAGACGACATCCAGCGCCTCAACAAGAAGATGGTCGCGGCCGCGCACAACGAGGAGAAGGCCGCGCGCTACGTGCTCGAGCTCGAGGCGCACCGCAAGGAGCTGGAGACCAAGCTCGGCGGCCTCGACCCCAAGAGCACCGAGGCCCGCGAGATGAGCGCCCGCATCTCCGACGTCAAGAGGCTCATCTGGGAGCACGGCGCGAAGCTGCGCCTCTACGCGAACGCCGAGGACCGCATCCAGGCGATCGTGAACATGAACAACAACTTCCTCGAGATCATGACGAACCTCAACGGGAACATGCAGACCCTCTATGAGGCCGGCAGCGAAGTGCTCAACGAGCTCCACGGCAACCTGGCGGGCCTGGCGTCCCTCTCGAAGGCGGGAGAGCTGTCCGTCGAGATGCACAAGTCGATGGAGTCGCTCAAGAAGAGCGTCAACAAGCTCGCGACCCTGGCGAGCGAGACCTCGCTCTACCTCACGCAGAACGTCGAGCGGCTCACCTCCGAGATGAAGATTTACGACTCCGAGACCGAGCAGCTCGTCAAATCCAACCTCGCCGCCGAGCGCGAGATCAAAGAGCAGCGCATCAACGAGACCATCGAGCTCGCGAAGAAGGAATACGCGCAAATTGAATCCTCACGCAACAACGCCAATTGAGGCCAAGCTCCCGCACCGCCCGCGCCGGCGGCTGGCCGGCCCCGACCTCGACCGGTACGCCGAGACCGCGGCCCGGCTGATCCTAGCCGGGCGCCTGAACAAGTGGTACCCGGACCCGTTCTCCTGCGCTAATTTCTTCCGGGCCCTCGCCTGGCGCGAGGGCGTCTACGACGGCGCGTGGATCGACCTGGGCAGCGGGACGCCGACGCTCCAGGAGATCGTCACGGTGAAGGCCGACCGGGACGTCGCCGAGGAGTTCCTGCATGGCCAGGCCGCGAGGCTGGCGGCCGGGCGGACCCCAACGGCGAGGGTCGCGGCCAAGACCGAGTACTACAAGAGGATCTTCCCGCTGGAGTTCTCGCCGGTCACGTCGCTGGAGGTCAGGCTCCGCCGGGTCGAGGCCGAGAAGAAGATCGCCTCCTTCGAGGCGGTCTTCGACCGCTACGACGCGGCCGAGAACGTGTTCACCCGCTACACGCTCCTCCTCCAACAGAAGGACCAGGCCCTCGGCAACGCTCTCATCGAGCGCTCGGGAGACTACAGCCGGCAGACGGAGGCGTTCCGCCACGCGATGGAGCGCTACATGTCCGACGAGAGCGAGATCGCCTTCCTCCTCCTCGGACGCATGGAAGGCGTCCGCGTCGAAGAGGTGACGCGCGCGCGCATCGGTCCGCTCTGGTCGTTCGCCGCGCCCGCCCCGCCCGGCTGGCTCCCAGAGGGCCCCGAAGGCGCCGGCGAGTTCATCCTTCACCTGCCCATCGACAAGGCGTCCGTCGACTTAGACGAGGACCGCGACAACGACCCGTTCGCGACGATCTACCGCCACTTCCTGTCCGAATCGAGCCGCCCCCTCATCGAAGACGAGGCGCGGCGTCTCGGCTACCGCGTCCACAAGGAGCGAAAGTTCGCGTGCACGCCCGGCGTCGCCCCGCGGCTCAAGGAGCGGCTGCGGCAGACCGGCATGGCGAACCTCGTGTACACGTTATGAAAGCGAAGCTGGAAACGGCCGACGTCGAAGGCCAGCTCGGCCGAGCGCGCGCGCAGGTCGCCGCGGCGGGCCTGCCCGCGATCCTCGCGCGGGCCGACGCCGGCGCGTTCGGCACGACGCCCTTGAACCTCGAGGCCCTCGACGCGGTGTCGCGAGGGCTGGCCACGGCCCTCGCCGCCGCGCAGCACCCGGCCCTGGCGCAGGCGGCCCCGCCGGTGTTCTCGCTCCTGTTCGCCGAGGAGGCGCTCGACCGTCTCGGCTGCCTGTCCTCCCAGCCGGAGTCGCTCCCGCCGAGCGGCTTCGCGGTCACGCAGTACGGGGACCTGGGTTCCAAGCGCGCGGCCGACGCCCTCCAGCTCATCCTCTGCGACGCGGCGAACTTCCTGCGGTTCTATCTCAACCACGCCGACGGGGCCAAAAGGCTCGCGCGCGACGCGGAGAGCCTGCGCTGCCTGCGCTCGTACTTCGGGCTCATCGCGCAGACGATCCGCAAGATGCAGCCGGAGCCCGCGGGCCTCGAGCTCGTCACGCCCCGCCTCAAGCTCATCGGCTTCCGCGTGGTTCCGAACGCGAGCGAGGAGCCGTCCGATCTCCTGCCCGTCACCTTCGACGACATCGTCGGCAACGAGGACTACGTGAAGGCCGGGCGGCGCCTCGTGCGCGACGTGGCCGGCTTCGACATGAAGGCCGGACAGAACCCGAAGAGGATCCGCAACCAAGTCCTCTTCGTCCTCGGGGCCCCCGGCTGCGGCAAGACGGTGACCGCGCACGCGATCGGGAACTACTTCCTCTCGTTATGCGAGAAGTCCGGGCTTCCCGGACGTATCCGCGTCATCCGCCGCACCGACTGGGCGTCCTCTTACCAGAACCAGTCGGCGAACCGGCTCCTCGAGATCTTCCGCGAGGAAGTCTTCAACGCTCCCGGCGTGGCCGGCGTCTACTGGCCGGACATCGACACCGCGTTCGCCGCCAGAGGCGACAGCGAGATCCGCCAAGAGGAAAAGTCCAACCTCGCGGCGATCTTCGGCATCCTCGACGGCACGATCGGCCCCAAGAACGGCCGCTGGTTCCTCATCTGCGACGCGAACACGCTGCGGATGGACGAGGCGACGCTGAGCCGCATCTCCCAGCAGCCCCTGAAGGCGCTGGGGCCGGTCGCGCCGGCCGACTTCGTACGGCTGATCAAGGACGTGAAGCTCCGCGGCAAGGAGGCCTGGCTCCCGATCTCACCCGAGGAGTGGACGAAGATCGGCGAACACTGCGTCTCCCTGAAGCTCTCCGGCCGGTCGGTGGACGCGCTGGCCGGGCGGGTCCTCACCGAGATGGAGGACTTCGACGAGCCCGAGGAGTACTTCTCGCTCCCCTTCGAGGAGAAGAAGAAGATGATCGCCGAGCTGTCGAGGAAGATCACGGCGAGCCGGATCCTCGAGCTGATCGACTCCCACGTGAAATTCGAGGTCGAGGCCCAGGCGAAGGCCGAGTCCGACAAGTTCGTAGACCGGGTCAAGGAGATCCGCTTCCACCTCTCCGCGCAGGCCGCCGCGGCCGCCCTCGGCTCACCGCACCCCCAACCCAAGGAAACGTAGCGCGTGGACGCCATCCGCCTCGAGGGCGTCCAGAAGGGCTTCGGCGGCCCTCCCGCGGTCAAGCGCCTGTCCTGGCGCGTGCCGGAAGGCGCCGTCTACGGGCTCATCGGCCCCAACGGCTCCGGCAAGACGACGACGATCCGCATGATCCTCGACATCTTCCCGCCGGACGAGGGGACGATCGAGGTCTTCGGGAGGCGGCCCGACGCGAGCACGCGCGACCGCGTCGGCTACCTGCCCGAGGAGCGTGGGCTCTACAAGCGCATGCGCGTCCGCGACGTCCTCGTGTACCTCGGCCGGCTCAAGGGCCGCGGCGGCCGCGCGCTGGCCACGTCCATCTCGAATTGGCTCGAGCGGCTGGGCCTGACGGCCTGGGCGGACAAGCCGGTCGAGGAGCTTTCGAAAGGCATGCAGCAGAAGGTGCAGTTCGTCGGGACCGTCCTCCACGAGCCGAAGCTGCTATTTCTCGACGAGCCGTTCTCCGGGCTCGACCCGATCAGCGCGGACCTCCTCAAGGACGCGGTCCTCGAGCTCCGGCGCCGCGGCTCGACGATCGTCCTGTCGACCCACGTGATGGAGGCGGCCGAGAAGCTCTGCGACTCCGTCCTGATGCTGCACCGCGGCGGCAAGGTGCTCGACGGGCCGTTGGCCGATATCCGCCACGACCACGGCGCCGACGCCGTGACGCTCGATTACGAAGGCGACGGCGCCTCGCTCAAGGACCTCCCGGGCGTGGCCTCCGTCAACGACTACGGCCGCCACGCCGAGCTGACGCTCGCCTCCGGCGCCGACCCGCAGGCCGTCCTGAGGGCGCTCCTCGACCGCGTGAAGGTCCACCGCTACGAGGCGCGCCGCTCCTCCCTGCACGAGATCTTCCGCCGACGGGTGGAGGGCCCCGTTGAATAGGCCGCGCGACAATAGTCGCGCGGCACAGCCGCAAGGAGAACGGCATGTCGGCTAGAATAGCCGTGATCGCGGCGCGCGAGTTCACGGAAGGTCTGCGCAACCGCGCGTTCCTCATGGGCGCGGTGCTCACGCCCGCGATCATGATCGGGGCGATCTTCCTGCCGGCCGGGCTCGCCGAGCGGCTCAAGCCCGAGCAGGCGACGGTGGCCGTCGCCGGCGGCGACGCGGCGCTCTACGACGAGCTCGCCCGGCGCGTGGGCGAGTACAACGCCCGCCGGGGGCGGCCGCGCTGCATCCTCGAGCGGGTCTCGGGGCCGGCGGAGCCGGCCCTGGAGCGCGCGAAGCCCCGCATGGAGAGCGGCGAGTTGGCCGCGTTCTTGGTCCTCGACGAAGGGCTGATCGACGGGAGCCGGGGAGCCCAGCTCCACGTCCACCCTTCGGGGATCTCGGGCGTCCCGAAGGACCTCGGGCGCTGGACCGGCGACGCCGTGCGCCGCCGGCGGTTGGTCCTCAGCGGGGCCCGGGCCGACGCCATCGCCAGGCTCGACGCGCCGGTCAAGCTCGAGACGAGGATCGTCGGCGACCGCCCGAAGGCCACCGTCGAGGAGGCGATGCTCGCGCGGATCCTCGCGCCGGTGGCGGCGGCGATGCTCCTCTTCTTGGGCATCTTCTCGGTGTCCCAGCTCTGCCTCACCAACCTGATCGAGGAGCGTTCCGGCCGGGTGCTCGAGGTCCTGCTCGCCTCGGTCTCCCCGCTCGAGCTGATGGCCGGCAAGATCCTGGGCAACGGCTGCCTCGGCCTCGCGGTGAGCACGTTCTGGGGCGTCCTGGGCCTGTCGGTCGCCCAAAGCCACGGTCTGGCCCAGTCCGTGACCGCGACGCAGGCGATCCTGCTGCCGGCGTACTTCATCCTCGGCTTCCTCCTCTTCGCCGCCTTCTACTGCGCGGCGGGCTCGATCTGCGAGACGGTGCAGGGCGCGCAGGCGCTGATGCTGCCGCTGACGCTGACCGCGACGGTGCCGCTCATGCTCGGCGGCACGCTGGCGCAGCACCCCTCGAGCACGATGGCGCGGATCCTCTCGCTCGTCCCGCCGATGACGCCCTTCGCGATGATGTTTAGGCTCGCGATCCCTCCGGGGCCGGGCCTCCTCGACGTCGCGCTGTCTTTGCTCTCGTTGGCCGCCGGGGTCGTCGCGTCGGTCTGGGCCGCCTCCCGCATCTTCCGCGTCGGCATCCTCATGCACGGCCGGACTCCCGGCCCCCGCGAGGTCTGGCGCTGGCTGTTCCCGGCTTGATAGCATCCACGGATGCTATCCTTCATAACGGCCGTCCTCGGGCTTTCCGCGTTCGCCGCCGATGACGCGGCGCTGAACTACCGCGGGCGCTCCATCGACGTGAAGGCGTACATCGAAGGCTTCCCGTTCAAGAACTTCCATTTTTCCGCCGAGGCGGGACGCGCCTTCTTCGTCCGGAAGGGAGACGTCGAGCACCTCTACGAAGCCCGCTTCGAGCCCGGCCGGCGCCTCGACGTCGATGCCGCCAAGAGGCTCTCCGACATCGACTTCTCCAAGCGGAACCTCTGGGGCGCGCAGGCGAGCAAGGCGACCGGCCGCCTCTACGTGAGCGGGGACGAAGACAACACCGAGATCATCAACCTCTACGAGTACGCGGACGGCGGGTTCAAGCGCCTGACCGACGAGAGGTACATCTACGGGTGGAACCTCAGCCCGGACGGCAAGAAGCTCGCGTTCTCCGCGCGCTCCGGCGACCAAGAGTTCACGCAAGGCTCGGTCGGCGTCATCGATCTCGAGACGCGGACGGTCACGAAGCTCTGGTTCGACTCGAAGGCGCTGAGGACGACGTGGGGAGCCGTCTCCTGGAGCCCCGACCAGTCGAGGCTCGTGCTGCCCGTCGTCTGCGACGAGGACCGGACGCACAAGAACCTCCTCGTGATCCCGGTCGCCGGAGGCGAAGCGAAGACGCTGCTCGATTGCGCGGTGAAGCGGAGCGTCTACCCGGCATGGGAGTGGCTCGACGACGGCAGCTTCGTGTTCACCTCCGACGAGACGGACAACGACGTCGCCCACCGCATGGAGCCGGCGACCGGCAAGACGACGCGCCTCACGGACCCGGCGTGGAACCTGATCGACGCCCAGCTCATCGAAGGGAAGAAGGTCCGGCTGCTCGCGCTGCAGCGCAAGCCGATCTCCACCGTCCTCCACGTGATCGATCCCAAGAACGGGCGCAAGCTGTGGTCGAAGGAGTACCCGGCCACGGTGTCGCTGGTCGACGGCAACCGGTCGACTTTGCTCCTGTCGTTCACGTCGGCGGTGATCCCGTTCGAGATCCACTCCGTCGCCCTCAAGGGCGACGAGGCGAAGCTCACGAAGGTGGTCGACTACGACGACAAGCTCAAGAAGAAGATCGTGCACTGCGCGGCCGAGAAGGTGAGCTTCGCGACGTACGACCACTACGCGGCGCCGGGCGAGACGCAGACGCTGCACGCGTTCCTGTATACGCCCGTCGAACCGGCGAAGGGGGACGAGGCGCGCCTGTTCGTCGAGTCGTTCTACGGCGGCGTCAATCGCTACAACGCGAAGATCCACATGCTGTGCAACGCCGGCTTCCACGTGATCTCCCCCGCCCCGCGAGGCTCCTGGGACTGGGGGCGCGAGTTCCACGACAAGATGCAGGGGGACCTGGGCGGCGGCGAGATCCTCGATGTCGTCGAGGCGGCCAAGACGTTCTCGGAGAAGCTGAAGATCCCCTCCCGCCACGTCGGCGCCTTCGGCGGCAGCCACGGCGGCTACGCGACGCTGAGG
>JACQPK010000252.1 GCA_016207565.1 Elusimicrobiota bacterium | reverse complement strand
GCTTCGAGGCCGGCGGCGAGGGGGGGCTCGTGACGCTGCCGTGCGGCGGCGGCAAGAGCACGCTCGCCCTCGAGCTCCGGCGCCGGACCGGGTTCGGTCTACTCGGCGACGACACGGTCTGGATCGATCCGGCCCTCCGCCTGCGGGCGTTCCCGCTGCGCTGGGGATTTAGGCCCGAGGCCGACCTTTCGGACGTCCCGCCCGCTCTCGTGCGCCCGTTTCACCGGAAGCTCCACGGCGCCAAACGCCTCGTGGATGTCCGGTTTTTCCAAGACCGCGTGATCGACGCGGTCCCGCTGACCCGGCTCTACGTCGGCGAGCGCGGAGGCGGGCCGGCGTCCGTGGAGCCCTTGCGCCCGGCCCGCGCCTTCGCGGCGCTCGTCGCTCCGCTGATCCTCGGCGTGGGCCTCGCGCAGATGACCGAGTCCACGCTTCGGCTCGCGGCGGCCGGCTCGCTCGCTAAGACGGCCGCCCGCCGCGCGCGGCGCGCGTGGGAAGCGGCAAGCCGTGCCGAGTGCTTCCGGCTGCGGATGGGAGAGCGGCCCGAAGACGCGCGCGCGGCGCTCGTGTCAGCGTTTCGGCACGTGACGCGGAAGGAGGAGCTGCACCTCGGCCCCGCCGTCGCGGAGGTTCGACAGCCTGAGCTCGCCGCCGGCCGTCCGGGCGACGCGATAGGCTAGCGCGAGGCCGATCCCCATGTGGCCCGGCAGGCTGCGCCTGAACGGCCTCGACGGGTCATCGAGGACGTCCGCCGGGAGACCGTGGCCGTCGTCTCGGAGCGTCAGCCTTACGTCGTCGCCGTCCTGATCCAAGACGATCTCGAGGCGCCCGCCGTCGGGCATCACCTCGATCGCGTTCTTCAGCAGCTGGTGCACGACGAGCGTCAGGCGCTCCGGGCCGATGGCGCAAGGCGGGAGGTCCGCGCGGATGTCCTTCGATACCTCGATGCGCCGCGCGCGCAGCGCGGGCGACCAGCCGAGCACGACCGCGTCCACGATCGGCGCGACCACGCGCGGGGCCGGAGGCGGAGGCGCGCGGAAGAACTCCACGAGGGCGCGCAGCTGATCCTGCACGACGGACAGCTCGCCGTGCACGTTCTGCAGCACCGGCTTGGCGGAGCCGGACGCGTCCGTGGCCGCCCGCACCACGCTGAGCGCCGCCTCGAGGATGCCGAGCAGCGTGCGCAGCGCCGCGTCGAGCCCGTCGAGTCCTGAGGGCGGAGCCTTCGGCGCCTCCGCAGGGGGCGCGGGCCTCTCCGGGGTCTCGTCGGGGGCCGGTTCGGCCCGCGCGGGCGCGGGGGCCTCGGCCTGCTCTCTCGCGAGCTTGGCCTCGGTCACGAGGCGGGCGCGGGCCTGCGCGAGCTCGTCTTCGAGCGCCGTGCGCTCTCGTCGCTCCTGCGCCAGGGACGCCTGCGCGCGCACGAGGTCGACGCGCAGCCGCTCGGTCTCGAGCTCGAGCGCTTGCCGGCCTCCGGCGCTCTTCCCCTGCTTGGCGAGCGTGTCATCGAGCTCCGCGTTCGCTTCGGAAAGCCGCTGCTCGGCGGCGGCCAGCCGCTCCTGCAGCGCCTCGACCTCGCCCGAGAGCGTCTTCGTCAGCCGGACCGACTCCCGCTCTGCCGCCTCGGAGGCGGCCAGCGCCTCGTGGGCCGCGTGTTCGGCGCGGTCGAGCTGGTCGGCCCGCGATTTCAGATCGCTCAATTCCTCGCGGGCGCGCACGAGCTCGCCTTCGAGCCGGCGGCGGATGGCCTCGAGCTGGCGCGCGCGCGTCTCGGCCTCCACGGCCCGGTCGATCGATGACTGCTCGGCGTGGCGGGCGTAGCCCGCCTCCTCCTCGAGCCGGCCGATCCGGTCGAGCGCCTCCTGGAGCGCCTCCGCGGCGCGGCGGCGCTCGGATTCGGCCCGCTCGAGCTTCACCCGCGAGCCGTCGGACTCGGCGCGCGCGTGGGCGTCGAGCGCGCGGTGGGCGCGCTCGACTTGCTCGAGCGCCTCCGCGAGCCTCTTGGCGGTCGCCGCCTCCTCGGCGGCTTTCCTGGAGGCAAGCTCGAGCTGCGCCGTGCGCTCGGCGTTGGACTCCTCGACGACGCCGAGCCGCGCGCGGACGCGCTCGAGCTCGACGGCGCGCTCCGTCGCGTCGTGGATGGCCTGCGTCAGCTTCGGCTCGAGCTCGGCGCGCAGCCTCGAGAGCGTCGACACCTGCTCCTCGAGCCGGCGGACGGCCTCCGTCTGCTCGAGGCGCGCGGTCCGGTCGTGCTCGGCCTGGGCCTGCGCCGCGGCCAGGTGCTCGTGGAGCTCCGAGAGCTGCCGCTGCAGAACGCTGTCGCGATCCTTGACCGCTTCGAGGTCGCGCTGCGCCGCCTCCGCGAGGGCCTGCAGGCGGCCGGCGGCGGCGCGGGCGGTCTCCTCCGAGTCGTGGAGGCGGCGGCGCTCGGTCTCGAGCTCCGAGACCTTGCGGCCGCCCCGGCTCAGCTCGTCGCGGAGGAGCCCGATCTCGCCGGCGGCGGTCAGCGCGGCCTGGCGGGCCGTGTCGACCTCGCCTTCGAGCTGCTTGATCCTCTCGCGGAGCTGCTGGAACTGCTCTTGGAACTGGCGCGACTCGATCGATTGCGCGGCGGCGTCGCGGTAGGCGCGCTGCCACTCGAGCTCGGCGGCGATCTTGCGCGCCTGCTCGGCGTCCCGCATCGCCTCGTCTTTGAGCGCGCGGGCCTCCGCCAGCTCGCGGGCCTGCCTTTGGAGCTGCTCCTGCGCGGCCTGGACCTGCGCCTCCAGATCGGCGAGCCTCGCCTTGGAGGCCGGCGACTCGGACTCGGAGCGGCGTCGCGCCTCGAGCAGGCGCACGACCTCCGCTTGAAGGCGCGTCACCTCCTGCGCCTGCAGCCCTTCCGGGAGCGTGGCGGCCGGAGGCGCCGCCAGGCGCCGCCGGATATCCTCGAGGAGCGCCTGGAACTCGAAGACGTTCTGCAGCCCGCCCGCGTCCACCCGGGCCCGGAGTTTCGGCAGCGCCTCGGTCAGCAGCTCTTGCCAAGGCCCGAGGAGCCTCTGCTTGGCCGCCTCAAGGTCGGCCTCGTGAGCCTCCAGCCGCTTGGCCAGGGCCTGGAGCCGGCTCAGCTCCGCGCGCAGCTCGGCGGCGTCCGCAGGCAGCCCCGACGAGGGGAGTCCGAGCAGCGCCTCGCGGAGCGCGAGCACAAACGGGCCGAGGGCTCCCGGGTCGGAGCCCTGGGCCCCGACCGCCTCCTTCGGGGACGGTTCCTGGCTCATTCTTTCGCGCCTCGTAAAGTCGTATTCGTGGAGTCTAGCGTATCAGGACGGGAGTGGACGCGCAATGTCCGGATTGTTTCGTATAATCCGCCGCATGAAACGGGGGCCGAAGGCCAGACGCGCGTTGGGCGTCGGGGACTTCAAGTTCTCGGCCAAAGCGAAGCGCTACATCGCGCAGATCGTCGCGACCAACCGCGTCTCCTACGGCCCGTTCTCCCAGCGCTTCGAGCGGGAGTTCGCCAAGGCCCACGACTGCCGCTTCGCGCTGTTCTGCAACTCCGGCACGAGCGCCCTGCACGTCGCCCTGGCCGCCCTCAAGGAGCGCTACGGCTGGGCCGACGGCGACGAGGTCCTGGTCCCGGCGGTCACGTTCGTCGCGACCTCGAACATCGTCTTCCACAACCGGATGCAGCCGGTCTTCGTCGACGTCGATCCGAAGACTTACAACATCGATCCCGCGCTCATCGAGGCGAAGGTCACGCCGAGGACCCGGGCGATCATCCCCGTCCACCTCCTGGGCCTTCCGTGCGATATGGATCCGATCCTCGAGATCGCCCGGCGCCGGAACCTCCGCGTGATCGAGGACTCGTGCGAGACGCTGTTCGCGCGCTACAAAGGCAAGCGGGTCGGCTCCTTCGGCGACATCGGCTGCTTCTCGACCTACATCGCGCACTACATCGTGACGGGCGTGGGCGGGTTCGCCACGACCAACGACCCGGACCTCGCGGTGCGCGTGCGCAGCCTGCTCAACCACGGGCGCGACTCGATCTACATCCAGATCGACGACGATAAGGACGCGACCGGGGCGAAGCTCCACGAGATCGCCTCCAAGCGCTTCCGCTTCATCTCGATGGGGCACAGCTTCCGCTGCACCGAGTTCGAGGCGGCGATCGGCTTGGCACAGATCGAGGAGAAGGACGCGATCATCAAGGCTAGAAAGGCGAACGGCGCCAGGCTTTCGAAGGCCTTGGCCGATCTCGACGACGTGCTCCAGCCGCCGACCGTGCCCTCCGACCGGGAGCACATGTTCATGATGTACCCGGTCGTCCTGCGCGACCGGCCGAAGACGGAGCTCGTCAATTTCCTCGAGGACCGCGGGATCGAGACGCGCGATCTCCTGCCCCTCATCAATCAGCCGATCTACCGGAAGATCTTCGGGAACATCGACGACCGGTATCCGGTCGCCGCGTGGATCAACCGCAGCGCCTTCTACGTCGGCTGCCACCAGTACCTGTCCTCGAAGGATCTCGAGTTCGTCTCCGGCTCGATCCACGAGTTCTTCAAGCGGTAGTGGGGCGCGTCCGTCTCGTCGAGGCGAGGGGCCTCTCCAACCGCGGGTTCATCGAGCGCTACGCCGCGCCCGGCCGCGTCGGCCTGGCCTGCGGCACGTCGTGGATCGATCAGCGCATCCGGCGGACGCTGCGCCACCTGACCCCCGACGGCGCGTGGTGCGACTGGTCGCACGCGATGCTCTTCGAGGGCCGCCGCGCCGACGGCCGCCACTGGGTCTTCGAGGCCGACATCGAGTTCGGACGAGGGTTCGTCCAGAGCTGCGTCCAGGAGAACCGGGCGGAAAAGTTCTGGGACGCAAGGAAGTACTCGTCGCTCGCGATCCTCGACTTCGGGCTGAGCCCCGCGGAGACGCGGGCGGTCGTCGGCCGCGCGCTCGACATGACGGCGCGGCGGACCGCCTACTCCTATCGCGGCATCGTCGCCACCTGGCTCGCGGTCCATCGGCGGACGCTCGGAAGGCGCAGCCGCTTGCAGGACCTCAAGGAGACGTTCTGCTCCGCGTTCGTGCAGGACGCGTACCGGAAGGCCGGGATCGATTTCTGCCCGCGAGCGACCGTCGCGCACACGACCCCGTTTCACATCGGCGCGACGGAGGTCGCGCATACGCGTTACTTGCTAAAACGCGGCTAGCCTGCTACCCTACGGCCGTGCCGCCGGCCAAGAAGCTCGTCCTGATCGACGACGATCCCACGTTGGTCGCCTACATGGAGGGCGTGCTCAAGAAGGCGGGCTACGACGTCTCCTCCGCGCTCAACGGACAGGAGGGCCTCGAGGTCGCCAAGCGGGTGCGTCCGGACCTCGTCCTGCTGGACATGGCGATGCCGGTGATGCACGGATTTCAGGTCTGCACGGCGATCCGCGCCGACCCGGAGCTCAAGAGCGTCCCGATCGTGGCGATGTCGGGCAAGAGCTACGCCGTGGACCTGAAGACGGCGAAAGCGGAAGGCGCCGATCTTTACCTGGTCAAACCGCTCACCAAAGACCAGCTCCTCGACGCGATCGAACGCTTCCTTCCTGCTTAGGGTCAGACCCTTTGTCAGGATTCGGTCAGGATTCGGGTCAAATCCTGACAGAATGTTGACAAAGGGTCTGACCCTACTGCCGGATGTTGAGGACCGCGGCCTCGTAGACCGTGATGTCCTCGTTGATGTGGCCGTCGTCGCCGATGATGCAGTTCGAGAGGTGGACGTTCTTGGCGACGAACACGTTCCGGAACAGGATGCAGTTCTTGAGAACGGCCTTCTGGCTGATCCGCGCCCGCTCGCCCACCACGGTGTAAGGGCCGATCTCCGCGCCCGCCTCGATCAGGCTGCCTTTGCCGATCACGCAGGGCGGCTTCAGGATCGCTTTCGGATGGATGCGGCAGGGCTCGTCGATCCAGACGCCCTTGCGTGCCTGTTTGCCGGGGATGTTGATGCCCACGTGCCCGTCCATGCTGTCGACTTGCGCGCGGCGGTACTCGGGCAGGTTGCCGACGTCGCACCAGTAACCCTTCCAGTCCCAGGCGAAGATGGGCAGCCGCAGCTTGAGGAGCTTGGGCCACAGCTCCTTGCCGAAGTCGTAGTAGCGCCCTCGCGGGATGTAGCGGAAGACCTCCGGCTCGAAGAGGTAAATCCCGGTGTTCACCTTGTTCGAGAACACGTCGCCCCAGGACGGCTTCTCGAGGAAGCCCGTGATGCGCCCGCCGTCCTTGGCCAGCGTCACGCCGTACTCGAACCGCGAGTCGATCGCTTTGACGACCATCGTCGCCAGCGCCTTCTTGCGGCGATGGAACTCGTAGAGCGCGGTGAGGTCGACGTCGCTGAGTCCGTCGCCGGACATCACGACGAAGGGCCCGCCTGACAGGTGGTGCTCCACCTTCTTGATCGCGCCGGCCGTGCCCATGAGCTCGCGCTCTAGCGAGTACTGGATGTCGACCGCCCACTGCGCGCCGTTGCCGCAGTAGCCCTTGAGCTGCTCGGGCTTGGCGTGGAGGTTCATCACGACGTCGTGGATGCGGTGCCTGGCCAGGTTATCGAGGACGTGGTGGACGACGGGC
>JACQPK010000248.1 GCA_016207565.1 Elusimicrobiota bacterium | reverse complement strand
CGCAGGACCTCTCGCTCCTCGTCTACGGCGGCGTCTGCCGCGAGTCCTACGAGCCGGCCACCGCCTGCGCGGTCGCCGAAGCGCTCGGCGTCGGCGGCGGCGCGGCGGTCTACGACCTCTCCAACGCCTGCCTCGGCGTGCTCAACGGGATCGTCGACGCGGCGAACCGCATCGAGCTGGGCCAGGCCCGCGCCGCGCTCGTCGTCTCCTGCGAGACCGCGCGCGAGATCAACGAGGCGACGATCGAGCGCATGCTCGCCGACGGCGGCGTCAACGGCTTCAAGGACTCGCTCGCGACGCTCACCGGAGGCTCCGGCGCCGTCGCGGCGCTCCTGACCGACGGCTCCTTCGGCGCGGCGGGCCACCGCTTCCTGGGCGGCGTCCACCGGGCCGCCCCGGAGCATCACCGGATCTGCCGGTGGGGGCTCGAGCCGGTCCCCGTCACCGCCGGACAGCGCGCCGACGGGTCGCCCGCGTTCGTGCGCGAGGTGATGCGCACCGACGCCGTCGCCGTCCTCAAGCACGGCGTCGAGCTCGGCCGCCGGAGCTGGGAGGAGTTCCTCCGCGAGCTCGGCTGGACCCGCGAGCAAGTCGACCGCTGCATCTGCCACCAGGTCGGGAGCGGCCATCAGCGCGAGATCCTGCGCGCCTTCGGGCTCCCCCCCGAGAAGGACTTCACCACCTTCGAGTACCTCGGGAACATGGGCACCGTCGCGCTGCCGCTGACCGCCGCGATCGCCGCCGAGCGGGACGCGCTCCGGACGGGCGACCGCGTCGCGTTCCTCGGGATCGGGAGCGGGCTCAACACGATCATGCTGGGGCTCGAGTGGTGAACCGGGACCTCTACCCTTTCGCGTCCCGCTGGCTGCCGACGGCCGCCGGAAGGCTCCACTACGTCGACGAGGGCTCCGGGGAGCCCCTCGTGTTCCTCCACGGCAACCCCTCCTGGTCCTTCATGTACCGGGACCTGATCCGCGAGCTCAGAAGCTCGTATCGCTGCATCGCGCCCGACCACCTCGGGATGGGCCTCTCGGACAAGCCCGGCGACGCGGCCTACCGCTACACCCTCGAGAGCCGCGTGGGAGACCTCGAGAGGCTCCTCGACCACCTGGGCCTGAGCTCCGGGCTCACGCTCGTGCTCCACGACTGGGGCGGGATGATCGGGATGGCGTACGCGTCGCGCCGTCTTGAGCGCGTGCGCCGCTTGGTGGTGACGAACACCGCGGCGTTCCTCAACCCGAAAGGCATGCTCCTGCCGTGGCAGCTCAAGCTCGCGCGGGACTCGTCGCTCGGCGCGCTCCTGGTGCGAGGCTTCAACGCCTTCGCGCGCGGCGCGACCTACGCCTGCTGCCGGCGCAAGCCGATGCCGCCCGAGATCCGCGCCGCCTACTGCGCCCCCTACGACTCCTGGGCGAACCGCATCGCCACGCTGCGCTTCGTGCAGGACATCCCGCTCGTCCCCGGCGACCCGGCGTACGCGACGGTCCAGGCGGTGCAGGACGGGCTGCACCGCTTCCGGGCGACGCCGATGTTGCTGGCCTGGGGCATGAAGGATTTCGTCTTCGACGAACGGTTCCTCGCCGAGTGGGTCCGCCGCTTCCCGGAGGCGGAGGTCCATCGCTTCGCGGACGCGGGCCATTACGTCGTCGAGGACGCCGCCGGCGAGCTCGTCCCCTTGATCCGCGCGTTCCTCGCGAAGCATCCCTTGGCCGCGGTGAGGGCATGAGCGCCGTCGTCGAGGCCCCGGCCAACATCGCGTCCCACGTGACCCGGATGGCGCGCCTCCGCCCCGAGGCGCCCGCGCTCGTCTTCCTGCGCGGCGGCGCCGAGCGGCGCGTCTCTTTCCGCCGTCTCGACGAGGACTCCGACGCGTGCGCCCGGGGCCTCGGCGCGCTCGGGCTGGGCCGCGGCAGCCGCGTCGTCGTGATGCTCCGCCCCGGGCCGGACTTCTTCGCGGTCACCTTCGGCCTGTTCAAGCTCGGCGCGGTGCCGGTCCTCATCGACCCGGGCCTGGGCCGCGCGGGGCTGACGCGCTGCATCCGCGAGGCGGCCCCCGAGGCCTTCATCGGCATCCCGCTCGCCCACGCCGCGCGGGTGCTCTTCGGCTGGGGGCGCGAGACGCTCAGGCTCCGGGTCGTCGCCGGGCCGCGGCTCTGGCCGGGCTGGCGGACCCTCGATGAGACGCTCGAGCTCGGCCGCGACGCCATCGCGTCGCGGGACGCGGGCAAGGAAGAGTCTCCCGCAGGCCGGGCCCGCGGGCTCACGCCACCCGCCGTCGGGCCGGAGGACGCCGCCGCCGTCCTTTTCACGTCGGGAAGCACCGGGGCGCCGAAGGGCGCCGTGTACACGCACGGCAACTTCGCCGCGCAGGTCGAGCTGCTGCGCGAGCACTTCAAGATCTCGCCGGGCGAGGTGGATCTGCCGACGTTCCCTCTCTTCGCCTTGTTCGACCCGGCGCTCGGCATGACCGCCGTGATCCCGGAGATGGACTTCACGCGCCCCGGCTCGGTGGTCCCGGAGAACATCCTCGGGCCGATCGTCCGCTACGGCGTCACGCATCTCTTCGGCTCCCCGGCGCTGCTCGACCGGGTCGGGCGCCACGGCGCCGCCGCGGGTCTCACGCTCCCCACGCTCAGGCGCGTCGTGAGCGCCGGCGCCCCCGTGCCGGCGAAGGTGCTCGAGCGGTTCGCCGGCCTGCTGCCGCCCGGCGTCCAGGTGCACACGCCGTACGGCGCCACCGAGGCGCTGCCCGTCGCCTCCATCGGCTCCGCCGAGGTGCTCGCCGAGACGCGGCGGGCGACCGCTGAAGGGAAGGGCGTCTGCGTCGGGCGGCCGATGCCGGGCGTCGAGGTGCGGGTGATCCGCGTCTCGGACGAGCCGATCGCCCGGTGGTCCGAGGGGCTCCTGGCTCCCCACGGCGAGGTCGGGGAGCTCGTGGTGCGCGGGCCCCAGGTCACCGCGTCCTACTATGGCCGGCCCGAGGCGACGGCGCTCGCGAAGATAGGCTTTCCCAACGGCACGTTCGGCCATCGGATGGGCGATCTCGGCTACTTCGACGACGAGGGCCGGATCTGGTTCTGCGGGCGCAAGAGCCAGCGGGTGCGGACCCTGCAGGGCGAGCTCTACACCGTCCAGTGCGAGGGAGTGTTCAACCGGCATCCGGCGGTGAAGCGCACCGCGTTGGTCGGCGTCGGCGAACCGCCGGCGCAGAGGCCCGTGCTCGTCGTCGAGCTGGAGAAAGGCATCACGCCCACGGCGGCGTTGCGCGCCGAGCTCTTCGAGCTCGGCGCGCGATACTGCATCAACGACCTCCTCTTCCACCCCTCGCTCCCGGTCGACATCCGCCACAACGCGAAGATCGGCCGGGAGAAGCTGGCCGTCTGGGCCGCCGGCAAGCTCGCGTGAGGCTGCTCGTCACCGGCGGAGGCGGATTTTTGGGAGGCGCGATCGCGCGGCGGCTGGCCGCGGCCGGGCACCGGGTGCGCAGCTTCTCGCGCGGCGACTATCCGGAGCTGCAGCGGCTCGGCATCGAGGTCCGCCGCGGCGACCTGGGCGACGCCCGGTCGGTCGACGACGCCTGCCGAGAAATGGACGCGGTGTTCCACGCCGGCGCCAAGGCCGGCATCTGGGGCCCGTACGAGGAGTTCCGCCGCGCCAACGTGGACGGGACGCGGCACGTGCTCGACGCCTGCCGCCGGCACGGCATCCGGCGTCTGGTCTACACGAGCTCGCCGAGCGTCGTCTTCTCGCGGGCAGGCCTCGAGGGCGCGTCGGAGTCCCTCCCCTACCCCGAGCGCTTCGAGGCGGCGTATCCCGAGACGAAGGCCGAGGCCGAGCGCCTCGTCCTCGCCGCCGCCGGTCCCGCGCTCGCGACGGTCGCGCTGAGGCCCCACCTCATCTGGGGCGAGGGCGACAACCACCTATTCCCACGCATCCTCGCGCGCGCCCGGAGCGGCGCGCTCCGCCGCATCTCGGGGCCGCCCAAGCTCGTCGACACCACCTATATCGACAACGCCGTCGACGCGCACCTCCTGGCGTTCGAGCGCCTCTCGCCGGGGTGCCCGATCTCGGGGAAGGCGTACTTCATCGCGCAGGGCGAGCCGCTGCCGCTCTGGGAGATGATCGACCGGCTGCTCGCGACCGCGGGCGTCGGCCCCGTGACGCGCTCCGTGCCGCCCGGCGTCGCCTACGCCGCGGGTTGGGTCCTCGAGGCGGCCTACCGCGCGCTGCGCCTGCCGGGCGAGCCGAAGATGACGCGGTTCTTGGCGCATCAGCTCTCGACGCCCCACTGGTTCGACCTGACGGCGGCCAAGCGCGACCTCGGCTACGCCCCGCGCGTGTCGCTCGAGGAAGGGTTGAGGCGCCTGGCCGCAGCTCGGCTCGCGGCGGCGCACCCACCACCGACGCGCCTGGTGTCTTAGCGCGCGGGCGCCACCCGCCAGACGGCGTCCCCCGCGTCGTCCGTCACGTAGAGCGCGCCGTCCGCGCCTACGGCCACGCCGACGGGCCGGCCCCAGACGTCCTCGTCGGAGCTCACGAAGCCCGTCAGGAAGTCCTCGTAGGTCCCCTCGGCCTTGCCGCCCCTTACGGGAACGAAGATCACCGAGTAGCCCGTGCGGATGCTGCGGTTCCACGAGCCGTGCTGGGCCGCGAAGAGCCCGCCCCGGTAGCGCTCGGGGAACGCGTCCCCCGTGTAGAACGTCAGCCCGAGGGACGCGTTGTGCGGCTCGAGCAGCACGTCCGGCACGAGGACCCGACCCTTCAGCTCGGGGTGCTTGCCTTCGTGCCTCGGATCGGGGTGGCCGCCGATGTAGTACCACGGCCAGCCGTAGAACCCGCCTTCGCGCACCCGCGTGATGTAATCGGGAGGCAGGAAGTCCCCGAGCCCGTCGCGCTCGTTGACGGAGGCCCACAGGTCGCCGGTCGCCGGGTCGACCGCGAGCCCGACCGGATTGCGCAGGCCGGAGGCATACACCGCCGCGCCCGTTCCGTCGGGCGCCGCGGACAGGATCGCCGCCCTTCGAGACTCGCGCCGGTTCCCGTCCGTATCGTCGTTGTTCGACCACGAGCCTACCGAGGCGAACAGCCGCTTTCCGTCGGGTGAGAACACGACGTCACGGGTCCAGTGCCCCCCGCCGGTCAAGAACCCGCCCGACGGAAGCTCGAGGACGCGCTCCGCCGGCCCCTTCGCCTTCAGCTCGCCGGATCGGTACGGGAGGCGGACCACCGCGTCCGTGTTCCCCACGTAGACGTACTCGGGCTTCGGTCCGGGCGGAAAGAACGCGACGCCGAAGGGCTGGCTCAGCCCGGTGGCGAAGACCTCGGTCGTCCGCGCCTTTCCCTCGCCGCTCACGCCGCGCAGCACGCGAAGCCGGCCCGGCGAGCTCTCGGCGACGAACAGGTCGCCGTTGGGCGCGGCTCGAATCTGCCGCGGGTTCTTCAGACCCTCGGCGTAGAGCGTCACCGCAAATCCGTCGGGGACCTTCGGCCAGCCGTCCTTCGGGCGGCGCACGCGGTCCGGCGGGTTCCGGGCCGACGAGGTCTTAAACGGCTTCGGCAGGTCCAAGGCCCGGATGTGGTGCACGAGGCCCGGCCGCTGATCGCGGTAGTCCGAGAAGGGCGCGGGGGGCTTTTCGGCGGTCCCGACCCGGGGTTCGGCGGCCGCGACGACGAAAGCGAGCAGCGAGACGAGCTCCATCGGGAAAGCGATTCTAGCTCTTTTGTAGAATTCCGCCATGAACGGGTCCGCGGCGCCGCGGGCCGTGAGGGTCGGCTCGCTGTTTCGGGGCGGACTCATGGCCCGCCTCGCCTTCGTGGTGGGCGTGCTCGGCCCGGGCATGATCACCGCCAACGTCGACAACGACGCCGGCGGCATCGCGACCTACACCCTCGCGGGCGCTCATTTCGGCTTCGACCTCCTCTGGACCATCCCCGTGATGGCGGTCATCCTCGGCACGGCGCAGGTGCTGTCCGCCCGGATGGCGGTCGCGACGGGCAAGGGCTTCGCGGAGCTGACCCGCGAGAACTGCGGCATCAAGCTCACGTTCTGGCTGATGCTGCTGCTCGTGCTCAACGACTGCGGGAACATGGTCGCGAACTTCGCCGGCATCGCGGCCGCCGCCGGGCTGTTCGGCGTCCCGAAGGTCGTGAGCGTTCCCCTCGCCGGGGCGTTCGTGTGGTGGCTGGTCACGCAAGGCAACTACAACCGCATCGAGCGCGTCTTCCTCCTCGCCTGCCTCTTCTACCTCTGCTACTTCGTGTCGAGCTACCTCGTGAGCCCCGACTGGCTCGACGTGGGGCGCGCGATCGTGATGCCCCGGATTCACTGGACCCGCGACTACTGGATCATGCTCGTGGGCCTCGTGGGCGCGACGATCGCTCCGTGGCAGCTCTACGTGCAGCAGGCGATGACGGTGGAGAAGGGACTTAAGCCGGAGGACTACTGGCTCGCCCGCCTGGACGCGGTCATCGGCTCCGTAGCGTCCATGGCCGTCGTCGCCTTCATCATCGTGACGTGCGCGGTGACGCTCCACGTGGCCGGCATCCAGGTCGACTCCGCCGAGCAGGCGGCGCTCGCGCTCAAGCCGCTGGCCGGGCCCTACTGCTTCGCGCTCTTCGGCACCGGACTCCTGATCGCGTCGGTCATCGCCGCCGCGGTCCTCGCGCTCTCGGCCACCTACAACTTCTGCGGCAGCCTGGGCTGGGAGATGGGACTCGACTACTCGTTCAAGGAGGCCCCCCAATTCTACTTCCTCTACACCTTCCTCATCGCCTTCGGCGGGATCGTCGTCCTCTGGCCCGGCTTCCCGTTGCTCAAGGTCATGTTCTGGACGCAGGTGCTCAACGGCATCCTGCTGCCGATCGTCTTGTGGCTCCAGATCTACCTGTCCGACTCGCGCGACGTGATGGGCGATATGGTCAACGCCGGCCTCCTGCGGGCCGGCGCGTGGAGCATCGCCGTGGCGCTGAGCCTCTTGTCGCTTTCCTCGATGGCGGGTATCCTCTGATATGGCGTTCGAGCTCAGGGCGTTGATCGGACGCAGGCGGGTGCTCGAGCCCATCGCCGCGGAGCTCCCCGGAGCCCGGCTGGTCGACCTCACCGACTCCCTGGTCCTGCTTCCCCTCGCCGCCGCCGTGGAGGACGCGCTGTCTCCCGCGGACCGCGCTCCGGCCGTCGACGGGGTGCGGCTCGGCGCCAAGGTCGCGCGGCTCGCCAAGGACGCCTCCAAGGCCGGCCCGATCCTCTACGCCGAGGCCGACTACTCCCCGGGACGGGACTTCCAGGCCGCCGTGCTCTTCAACGGGGGCAAGATGTCCGGCCCCCCGCGCGCCGACCGGGCGCCGTGGGACCCGCGCGAGCCCGCGATGGTCGAGCGGCCGGTGAACGCGGCGCTCCGCTCCCTCGGCGTCGAGCGCGGCGACTACGACGACGAGTGGGACGCCGTCGCCCTGGCGCGCCACCCGAGCACCGAGGCCTGGGCGGCGTAGCGCCGCCCCCACAGGCGCGAAATGCCCCGAAAGTCGGGGACCTCGTTTATGAATTATCCCGCATTTTCCAGCACTTCGCCTCTCGATTTTCCGGTACCGGAAAACATCGGCCGCCGGCGATGGGCCTAACCAAGACCGGGTCCCCCGGTCCTTCCGCCCGACCGGCCGTCCCCGTATCCTTCCCGGGATGACTCTCGGCTTGGCCCTGGCCCTCGGATTGGCCCTTCCTGCGCGGGCGCAGCAAGCCGCGGTCCCGTTCGTCCCGAACTTCCTGTCCGCCGTGTCCGCCTCGTTCGCCGGGCAGCCCTTTTACGGCTCCATGCTGCTCAACGCCTTCGAATTCCATCTAAAGCAGGTGGGCGCCATGACGGAGCCCAAGGCGGCCGCCTATCTCAAGGCCGAGATCCTCGGAGGGGCGGCGACGCCCAAGGACGCGCGCACGTTCGCCGCGAGTCTCAGGCGCGGGCCCCTCGGCGAGCACCGCGCCGCCGCCTTGCTCCTCGCCAACGCGGCCGCCCGCCCGGACCAGTTCCGCGAGGTGCTCGACGGCCTGGAGAACATCCGCCCGGGCCTCGGGCGCGCCGTGCAGGGCCGGCTCGCCGCGGGAGGCGAAGCCTCGGGAGCTCTGGCCGCCAAGCTCCGGCGGCTCGGCTCGACCTTCAAGCCCCACGGGGACGGGGCGATCTACGACCGGCACGGAGAGCTCCAGACGCTCTTCGACGGCTCGGCCGGCTACCCCGCCTACTGATACCCGATCGCGATCACCGTCGCGGCGCGGGCCGCTTCCCCTTCCGGCAGCTCGACCGTGTTCCCCACCGAAGCGCCGATGAGGGCGAGCGCCGCCGGCGAGTCCCAGGCGACCTTCTCCCCGCCCTCCTCCGCCTCGTCCTGCCCCACAATGGCGAAGGTCGACTCCGCCCCCCGCGCGTCGCGGACGCGCACGCGCGCGCCGAAGCGGACCGAGTCTCCGGGGCGGGCCTTCGAGTCGACGAGGATCGCGCGCGCGATGCGGGCCTCGACATAGCGCAGGTCGCGCGCGAGCTCGCGCCGCCTCCGCTCCTCGGCGCCCGCTCCGGCGAGCGCCGACTTAAGCTCAAGCGCCTTGCGGCGGAGCGCGTCGAGCCCGTAGGGCGTGACGTAGTTGGGCGAGCTCGGGACCGGGCGCTCCGGGAGCTCGTCCGGGTCTCCGGCGTCCTCCTTGATAAAGGCCCGGCTCACGACGCCGGATCCGCGCTCACCGCCGGCCCACGCAGATGTAGTTGATCACGTCGCTGGCAGCGAAGGCGCCGTTGATGGCCAATGTACCGACGGCAGCCACGGGCCGCAGCGCGACGGCAGTCGTCTCATCTGAGACGACGCAGATCGGGTCGTTGGCGTAGGCCGCCTGAAACGTCACGGTGCACGGAGTCGTGGGTGCCGTGCCGATCGTGATCTTCCCGGCGATGTCGCTCCCCACGATCGTCGCGCCGGCGCCGCAGCCCGCCGAGAGGCCGGGAACGGTGTTGTTGTGGACCTCGAGCTTGCCCGAGTTCCCATCGATCAGGAGAGTGCCCGAGCTCACCTGGAGCCTGTGGTACGGGCTGTAGCCCCCGATGGCGACGGAGCTCCCTCGCGTGACGAAGTGGGCGCCCACGAGCGACTGGCCGGCGGAAGGGGCGAAGCTGCCGCCGAGCGCCACATCGCCGCTCGCGTCGATGCGAAGGCGGGTCGGGTCGGTGACGCCGTCCTGGTGGCGCAACGCGAAGACGCCTTGGCCCATCGAGGAGGCTCCGCCCGTCGAATAGAGCTGGTAGCGCTTCCCCCCCGCGGACGTGGTCCTCAGCTCGATGACGGAGTTGTCCTGGGCTCCCGAGATGGCCAGCCCGTCTTCGTTGGGGAAGCTCGTGATCAGCAGCGCGCCCTGGACTTCGAGCTTGGACTGATTGTTGCGCGGCGTCAGGCCGGGGCTCGGCGTTCCGATGCCCACGTTCCCCGCATCCGTGATCGCGAGGTTGTTCGCCGTCGTCAGGTCTCCCGCCGGGTTGTCGTCGCCGTAGATCAGCGTCCCCGAGGCGTCGACCCTCATGTTGTGGCTACGAACGCCGTTCCGGCCCAAGCGGAACAGCTCCGAGCTCGCAAGGTCGATGTGGAGCGGGGCGCTCGGAGCGGTGCCGATGCCGACTCGCCCGGTCCCGTCGACGCGAAGGGCCGGAGTGTCCGCCGCCCCGGCCATGAGCGACAGACGGTCCCCGGAGTCGATGCCGATTCGAGCCTTCTCCGCGCCCTGCCGGAAGAGCCTAATGAAGCTGGCGTCGGCGGCCGCGATGTTCCGGTCGACCGCAAGCGTGTCCTGAACCGTCATCGAGCCCTGCCAGACCGTCACGGCGTCGCCCAGGGTCCGCGTATGCACTTGAGTGCCCGTCCGCTGCCAGCCGCCCCCGGAGGTAGCCACGCAGCCCTCGGAGGCCGCGTCCGCGCCCGTCCCGGAGCACGTCGTCGGAAGGCCCTTGAGCCTGCCGCCGCCGGAGACGGTGATGTCGGTGGCGCTGGCCATCGTCAGCGCGCCCGTCGTGGCGAAGCTGCTTTTTGTGCCCGCGGCTCCGAACTGGGCGTCGCCGGTGACGTCGAGCCGCCGCTGCGGGTCGAGGTTGCCGATGCCGAGCTCGCCGTCCTCGTTGAGGGCCATGTGGCTGACCAGCCCGCCCGCGGCGTTGGCCGTGACGAAGAAGAGCTGTCCGGAGTCGAGATCCCCGGCCTGGCCGACGCCACCGGTGACGCGCGCGATGTAGCGGGTCGCCTGCGAGGCGGACCGGTTCAGGAAATTCACGCTGGCCGGGGTCTGCGCCGCGGCGCTCTTGTTGCCCATGAGCTCGAGCCCGACGGCGTCGCCCGCGTTCTCGCCGACGACCGTGAGCATCCGGTTCAGGCCGCCCAGCGAGCCGGTCGAGCCGACGACCATGTTGCCGCTCTTGTCGACGAAGATCGCCGGCAGGCCCGTGGTCCCCACGGTCGCGGTCGAGAGCGTGATCGTACCGTTGAAGGCGACGGTCGAGCCCGAGAACAGGTCCAGCGAGCCTCTCGTCGTGAACGAGGACGCCGTCGGCGGCGCTCCCGCCCAGAAGCGCCCGCTGCTGTCGAGACGGGCGAACTCGCTGCCGTTGATCTCGAGTATCACCGAGTGGGTCGACTTCCCCGAGGTGATGAACAGCCCGTCGTTGCCGGTGATCGTCGAGACGGCGATGGTCGAGATCGTCACGCCTCCGCTGAAGACGGCCGTCCGGTTCGCCACGATGGACGGGCCGCCGCCGCCGTCGATCGTGAACGTGCCGTCGCGGAGGTGGAGCTTCGTGGCGGGCGGATCGACGCCGATGCCCACGAACGTCGTGGTCGAGGAGACCACGAAGGAAGGCGTCCCCGCCGCCGGGTCGTGCTTGATCGTGAGGCCGCCTTGGTTGATGTCGAGCGCTCCCTCGATCGTCTTCGCGATCAGCGCGAACGGGACAGCCGCGAGCCTCTCGCGCGGCGCGAGCGTGGCAGCCTCCACCTGGACCTCGAGGTATTTGTCGAACGCCCCTTGGAGGACTTGGATCGGGATGTTCAGGTCCACGCCGAAGATGCCGATGTTGATAGCTACGGGGAGCACCCCGGACTGCCACAGCAACGTGCCGTTCGCCGCCGCGTTGTAGAGGCGGAACTGCATGTTCCGGTTCCCCTGCGCGGGAAAGCCGTTGTCCTCGAGGCGTCCTTGGTAGTGGACCGTGCCCGGCACGGTGTTGGTCACGGCCGTGATCTGCGGCGTGTATTGGGCCCGCGCCGCGCCGGCCGCGAGCAGGAGCGCCGCGGCCGCGGGGAATCGGAAGTGCCTCATGAATATCCCTCTCATTTGATCACCATGAACTTTCCGGTCTTGGAGCCGGATTCGTCATCGGCGACGTAGATGTAGACGCCGCTCGCCAGGGGCTGGCCGGCGGAGTTCTGCACCGGCAGCCAGACCAGGTCCTGGGTCGTCGAGTCGTTCTTTTGCAGCGTGATCACGTTCCAGCCCGTGAGCGTGTAGATGCGGATGCGCGTGTTCGTGGTGGTGCCGCGGAACGTGATGCGGTCGTCGCCGCGGCTGGGCCGAAACGGCGTCGGAAAGGCGTGCAGCGCGTCGAGGTTGAGTCGCGCCGACGGGCGAACCTCGAAGATGCCGGAGCCGAGGAGGTATCCGCCGCCGGCCAAGCCCACGCTCGTGAGCTGGCCCATCGCGGACTGGAGCTGGAAGCCGCCCCCGCCGAGGTTTTCGCCGCCCAGGGTGTCGAAGACGTGGTAAGGCACCGTCTGCTTTAGATCCGGGCTCTGCAGCAACTGCGCGCCCGAGGCTCCGGGCAGGGCCGCGAGCGCGCACAGCGCCGCGGCGACTCTAGTCCACGCTCGGCTCATAGCCCTGCCTCCAGGCCGGCGACGACTCCGGCGGCACGCCGCGGCCGAACCGCAAGAGCAGCGCGATGCGGTGCGTGGTGCCCAAATCCCCCAACTTCACGAAAGCGTAGTCGATCTCCAGCTCCGCCGGGAGTTTCGTCTCCGCGCGGTCGTAGCGGACCTCCCAGGTCGGCTCGGCCCAGGCGCGTCCGGGGCTGCTCCAGCGGCGGAGCGGGATCTTGAAGCCCGCGCCCCAGCCGAACTTGAGGTCGTCCTCTTGGCTCCCGCGGTAGCCGAAGCGGAGCGCGATCATGGGCGTGAGCCAGACCTCGCTGCCCGCCGAGAAGTACGCCTTGCGGTCGACTGGGAAGGAGGCCTGCGTGGTCACGGCGGCCTGTGAGCCCGGCCACAGGAAGGGGCCTTTCCACGCGACGCCTCCCAGTTGCGTGCGGGGCAGCGGCGCGCGCTCGCGCTCGTAGATGAGACCCTTCCCCATGTTCAGGATCGAGTAGCCGAAGGAAAATCCCCAGCGAAAGCGCACGAGCGCGCCGGCGTCGTAGGCGACGCCTCGGGCCGTCTTCTCGGCCAGGCGGGAGCGGATGTGTTTGCCCGCCCCGCCCAGGCTCAAGCCCCGCCAGGAGAGCGCATACGCCCCGGAGAGTGCCAGGTCGTCCGCCGAGACCTCCCCGATCGGCTGGTCGTTCGGGTCGAAGGCCTTGAACGGCTCGACGCGCAGCAGGTTCGCCGACAGCGCGAAGGTGCCGACCTTGTGCGTCGGCAGCGCGTAGGCGACGTACTCCTGCGTGACGCCGCTGATGTACTGGTTGTGCATCAAAGCGATCTCCTGACGCTCAATGAAGCCCAGCCCGCCGGGGTTGTAGGCGATCGCGTTCACGTCGTCGGCGAGCCCGACGAAGGACTCGCCCATAGCCGCCGGGCGCGGCGCGGGAGAGACCCTCAGGAAGTCGGGCGAAGTGCTGCCCGGCGCCGCGGCGGCCGCCGCGGGCGCAATCAGCACCGCCAGCGCCCAAAGCCGGGCGCGGCCGGGAAAACTCATTTCGTCCCTGATTGTGACCGGGTGATGTGAACAATTCAAGACCGCGTGAAATCCGACGGTATTTCCGGTGGAATTCAAGGCATGTGGCGCACACACTACAGTCACCGGATGCGACCCGGCCCGCGTTACAATTAAGGTATGGCCAGCCACAACCGCATCGATGCACGGAGCGTGACGTCTCGCCCCCCGGGAGGAGCGCATGCCTAAGACCGAGAGCCGGCGAAAGACGGCAAGAAGCGCCCGGAGATCGAAGCGGCCCGCGGGCCGCAACAACCGCGCGCGGGCCGTTCCGGCCGCGGCCCCCGAGATGGAGGAGTTCGAGGAGGGGCGTTATCCGGACAAGGCGGCCGGACTCCACAGCGAGGAAGACGCCGGGCTGGACGCCGAGAGGCCGCCCGCCGGGCCGCGCGGGCGGGCCGCGATCCGCCAGAAGGAGCTCTCCCGGCGCGGCGGCGGGCGCGAGGGCGCCCGCCGCTGAGGGTTCCTCAGCCCTAGGGCTTCTTCGCTTGGGGCTGAGCCCGGCCGTTGACCGGCGGGACGGAGCGCGTGATGAGGTGGCCGCTCGCGCCCCCGAGCGGGACCGCGGCGCCGGTCGCCTGCGACAGCGGCTGCGCGAACGGCCGCCGCGTGGCGAGCTTCTGCAACTCGGGAGCCGCGGCGGGACGCTCCGTCTGGACCTTCACGGGCTTTCCCTCCGCCAGCGAGCGCTCGAGCGCGCGGAGCACGCGCACGTCCGCGAGCGCCTCCGCGATCCCCGTCTCCGGGTCCGAGCCCTTGAGAACGCAATCCGAGAATCTCAGGAGCGTCGGCGCGTACGGCTCGCGCGGGTCGAAGCTGCGCTCCCGCCGCTTGCCTTGCAGGTTCACGACGTGGCGGCACTCGGCGTCCAGGTCGAAGGCCGGGTCGCTGCGCAGGTCCCCCTTCGCGCCGAAGGCGTGGAAGTACGACGCCTCGACGTTCGACAGGCTCGTGAACAGGGTCGCCTGGCGGTCTCCGGGGAAGCGGAGCAGGGAGGTGACCGACTCGTCGGGGCGCTTGCCGTCCGCGGTCTTTTGCGCCGACGCGAAGGCCTCGACGGGCTCGGCGTCGATCAGCTTCCGAGCCATGTGGATCGCGTCGATCCCGAGATGGTAGAGCGGCCCGCCGGGGCGCTCGAGCCGGAAGTCGTCCGGCCGCGTCGCGGACGCGACGGTCGCCACGAAGGAGCGGACCTCGCCGATCTTTCCGGCGCGGCAGAACTCGATCGCCTTGAGGTTCCCCTCCTGTTGGTAGAGGCGATAGGCCACCGCCACCTTCACGCGCTTGCGCGCGGCGGCTCGCTGCAGCGCCTCGCAGTCTTCCTCGGTCGCGCCGAGGGGCCGTTCGCTCAGCACATGGAGCCCGGCCTCGATGGCGCGCAGCGCGAACTCCTTCCGCAGGCGCAGCGGCAGCGCGAGATAGACCGCGTCGACCTCGCCGGATCTCATGCAGGCGTCGTAGTCGCCGTACGAGTAGGTCAGCGAGACCCGATAGCGCTTCCCCAACTTCTTGTGCTTGAGCGGATCGTCGGAGACGAACGCCGTCAGCTCGCAGTTCTCCGCCGCGTTTCCGAACGCGGGGAGGACCCCGGCCTGGGTCACCGGACCGAGTCCGACGACCGCGTAACGGACCTTCTTCTCCTCTTCTGGCTCACGCTCTTCCATCAGGCCTCCCTGAATCTCTTCATGGCGAAAATCCGGCGGGCCATGCCCAACCCGAGCCGGGCCAACGCGGCGGCGCGCGAGCGCGGCCTCGACGGGTCGAAAAGAGGCGCCCACGGATTGGGCCGGCCGAGCACGCCGTCGCACAGCACCATGGCGGCGACCGCCGCGTGCGTCATGCCGTTGCCGGAGAGTCCCGTCGCCACGAAGACGCCGGGGCGGCGGGGATCGCGGCCGATCATCGGGAGGCTGTCGGCCGGCTCCAGGATCTCGCCGTGCCAGCGGTGGGTTACGAGCTGGGCCATCGGGAAGCGCTCCCGCATCCACGACTCCAGCCGCGACCAACGTTCCTCCGGGTCCGCCGCCCGCGAGACCGGCTGATCCTCTCCGCCGACGACGATATACTCGCGCGGCTCGCCGGGCCACGGCGCGCAGCCTCCCACGAAGCTGCGCACGTAGTGGTAGGGCCGCTCGGAGTCCCAGTAGACCGCGCGCGGCACCGAGCGGTTCGGCACGGGAGCCGCCAGTGCGTAAGTGCGGTGCCGCGCGGCGCCCGGCCTCACGGCATCCTCCAGCAGCCCCGGCGCCGCGAGGACCACCCGGTCGGCGAGCACGCGCGCGCCGGACGAGGAGCGGACGACGACCGGTCCCGCGCCCGAGACGTCGACCACGCGAGTCCGGGCGTGCAAGCGCGCCCCCAGCCGCTCGAGGGCGTGGCTCAGCCCGGCCATGAGCCGCGCGGGGTTCACTTGGGCCTGGCGCGGGTAGCGGAGGCACGCGCGGGTGCCGAACGCATCCCCCGGCACGCGCGCCAGCCGCTCCACCTCGATCAGGCCCGCCCGTCGCGCGGCCGCGGCCTCGACGTCCAGCTCGCGCTCTCCCGCATCGCGCCCGACCACGAAGCCGTCGACGGGCTCGAGGTCGCACCCGATCCCGTGGTTGGCGCACAGGCCCGCCAGCAGCTCGAGCGCCGCGGATTGGCTCTCCGCGACGAGGCGGCTGGCGTAGGGCCCATGGCGGCGCTCGAGCGCCGCATAGCCGAGCTCGGGAGCCGTCGTCAGATGGCCGGTCGAGCGGCCCGACGCTCCGCTTCCCACGCCCCCCTGCTCGAGCACGACCGCCCGCGTCCCGTTGCGCGCGAGCAGGAGCGCCGTGAGCAGCCCGGTGAGCCCGCCGCCGACGATGCAGACGGCCGCGCGAGCGTCCTCGCGCAACGGCGGATGGGAGGGCGCCGCGGCGGCGCCCTCCCACGGGGGCATCGCGAGCAAGGTTCAGCCCTCCCGGGG
>JACQPK010000277.1 GCA_016207565.1 Elusimicrobiota bacterium | reverse complement strand
GGCTATAAGGGAGAAGGCGCCGCGCCCGTGACTACCGGCTCCGCCGAGCCCCGGGTCGGGGCCGCCGAGCCCCGGGTCGGGGCCGCCGAGCCCCGGGTCGGGGCCGCCGAGCCCCGGGTCGGGGCCGCCGAGGTGCCGGCGACGCCGGCGGCGGAGCCAGAGCCGGCCCTTCCCGAGCCGGCTCCTGCGCCGGCCGCCGAGACTCCGGCCCCGGCCCCAGCGGCCGAGCAGGCCCCCGCGACGCCCCGAAGCTACAAGAAGCTCCCGGCCGACGCCCGCGCCGCGACCGCCGCCGGCCTCCTCGCGGAGGCGGAGAAGGCCCAGGCCCGCGCCCGCAAGGTCGCGCCGGACGCCCGCCTGATCAAGGTCGCGATCAACCTCGACGACGAGAACGCCCATTGGATGTTCGTGTTCCGCTCCGACAAGTCCGGCCAGGACCTGACCGTCTGGGAGAAGCGCATCGGCCAGGCGCCCTCCGACGGCAAGCCCGCGCCCACGCTGTGGAACACGCGGCTGGCGAAGGTGGAGGGCCTGGAGGCGGCCTACCGGCGGCTGAAGGATGGCAAGCACTGGTTCTCGCCCGTCCGCGCCGAGATCCGGCCGACGTGGAAGGGGGATCCCGACTTCGCGTTCATCGACTCCCGCGGCCGGACGGCGAAGGTGCCCGCGGCCGCGGCCCCGGCGCCCACGGCGGCTCCGGCGCCGGCGGACGTCCCCGCTGAGGCGGCTCCGGCGCGCGCTCCGCCGAATCCGTCCGGGAAGGCCAAGCCTGACGCCACGCCCCGCAGCTGGAAGAAGTTGCCCGCCGATGCCCGCAACGCCACCACGCCGGCCCTGCTCGAGGAATCCGCCAAGGCCCAGGCTCGCGCGCGCGCCCTCTACCCGGACGCCCGCCTCGTGCGGGTCGCGATCAATCTCGACGACGAGCGGGCTCACTGGATCTTCGTTTTCCGTTCCGATGAGAAGAACAAGGACATCACCGTCTGGCAGAAGCGGATCGGGGTGGCCCGCGCCGACGGACGGCCGCTCCCGACGCTCTGGCGCTCCCGCCTGGCCCGGGTCGGCACGCTCGAGGACGCCTACCGCCGCCTGAAAGCCGACAAGCACTGGTTCAAGCCCACGCGCGTCGAGCTCACGCCGCGCTGGAAGGGCGACGCCGACTTCCTCTTCCTCGACGCCCAGGGCCGCAGCCACCGCGTCGCCGCGGTCGGGCAGCCGGTCCCCGAGCCGGGACCGCCCGATCCGGGCAGCGGAAACCACGATCCCCCGAGCCCCGGGTCGGGGCCCCCGAAGCCGGGGGATCCCCAGACGCCTCCCACGCCCCCCGCTCCCGATCCCGGTAGCGGGGGGTCGGCGGGTCCAGGGGGGCCTGAAAATCCCGTGCCGGACGGGCCCAAACCGGTGCTGTTGGACTACCGTCCGGTCCACGAGAGCTTCTTCGGCTGGCGTAAAGTCGTCGGACTGAAGCACGACAGCGCCCTCAAACCCCTTCCCCTCGACGCCGACACCCCGCAAATCCTCGAGCAGATCTCCCGGCAGTTCAACATCCCGATGGCGCAGCTGCGCGACGTCGCGTCGCGCTACCAGCTACCGCTCGACGCTCCGCGCGAGAAGTGGCTGGCGGTCTACGACCGGCTGCAGGGCTACAACCGCGCCGAGTTCTCCAACCTCGACTCGCGGAAGTACCACGGCTTCCGGAAGCTCGCCAACGTCCGCTACCCCGAGGGCTGGCGTGGGATCCTGCTCCGCGCCTCCGAGCTGCACAAGCACCTCGCCGGCTTCTTCGTCCGGCTCTGGTACCACCTGTTCGATATGTTCTTCTTCGGGTACTTCCGGAGGGCGATCAGCTTCCGCCTCTTCCACTCGACGGAAGACTTCATCGGCATCCCGAAGCCGAAGACGCCGAAGGGCGAGCCCGAGGCCTCGGACCCGATGAAGTATCTCGAGGCGGCGCTCAGCGCGGAGAGCTTCCGGCCGAAGGGCGCGCAGGACGCCTTGTTCGCCTCGAAGTGGGTTCGAGGCGTCAAGCTCTACGGCGTCGAGCTGTTCGTGATGCCGCTCGGCCAGTTCATCGTCCGCCGGGCTACCCTGGCCGTGATGAGCGCGATCGCGATGGGCATCCTCGCCGCGTTCGCGCCGTTCCTCCCGCTCTCGTTACCCCTGACCGCGGTGCCCGTGCTGGGCGACGCGATCGTCGCCTTCGCCCACGGCGTGCCGGGGCTCGTGGCGCAGGTGCCGGTCATCGGCGCCGTTTTCGGCCCGGTCCTCGACCACGCGCTCAACGCGCTCGTGGGCGACCTCGTGCTCGGGCCGATGCTCAATACGCTGATCCTCACCACGCTCCTGACCTACCCGGCGGCCGTGAAACGGCGGCTGATGGACTCCAGAGGCGGCGCGGTGCGCGGCCCGCCGATGCTCTCCGCCGAGTTCCTGAAGGCCGCGGCGCTGACCTTCGTCAGCTGGGACTTCTGGCGCGAGAACGGCAAGAGCTACTTCGGGATGATCACGGTCGGCGCCGAGATCGAAGGCGTGATGCAGTACGCGAAGGCGGGCGACGCCTTCATCGACCGGGCCTGGCACCCGGTGACCGGCGGCCACTTCACCGCGCTCCACACGATCGGCGCGGCCATCGAGCGGCCCGCGGACCACGCCGATCCCAACGAGCGCAGCCCGATCCCGTGGGGCGGCGCGATCACGTGGGGCAACATCCTGATCTACAAGCTGCAGGACGCCCTCGGCTTCAACCTGAGCGACGCGACGTTCAAGGTCGTGAGCACGGGGATCGCCCTCGTCCACTCGACCGACCTCACGCGCTCGCTCGCGAACCAGCCGATCGGCGCGGGGACGGCGCAGGCGATCTACGGCGCGGCGTCGGAGCGGACCGGCGAACGAGAGAGCTGGGAGCGTGAACTTCAGGCCGCGCGGGAACGGCTCGCGCGGCTTGAAGTTCAGCTCACCGGTAAGCTCGACCGGCTGCGCGAGCTTCACGCCCAGTCCAAACCGATCACGCCCGAGGAGCAGGCCGAGTACGACCGCCTGCAGGCCGCCCTCGACGCGAAGAGACTCGAGCAGTACGGCCAGGCGAAGCTCGGCCAGATCCACGACCTGAACAACCCGAAGCCGGACTCCGATGAGCGCCTCAAGCAGCTCAAGGCGCTCCAGGACCACTACAACGCCGTGATCCATCCGGACGCGCCGACGGCCGGCGGGGCGGAGTCGTTGGCCGCCCGGGCCGCGGAGCTCCGCGGTCTCGAGCAAAAGTTGATCCGCGAGCGCGAGGGCCGCCCGGCCGGTCCGGACCCGGCTCTCGGCAGCGCGGGCCAGGCCGATCCCGAGACGGTGAAGCAGATCGAGGACCTCGTCGCGACGATCGAGGCCCTGCGCGCTCAGTCGCAGGGCGAGATCGCCAACGAGCAGGCTCAGGCGAAGCTGCTCTCGGCGCTGAACCGGCTCCGCAACGCGGCGCTCCGCGAGCGCCGCGACGGCCAGGCCATGATGGAGTTCTACAAGAACAACGCGAAGCTCGCGACCGTCATGGACCTCGCGCTCGGCATCAAGGAGGCTCGAGAGGCGATCGCTCAGATCGACGCGGGCCTCGCCCTCACCGACGACAAGCTGAGCCGGATCGAGGACGCCCGGCGCCGCGCCGCCCAGAACCAGCAGGACGCCGACCAGAACCGCCAGAACATGGACCAGTGGCGCCGCGACGCGCAGACCGACATCGACGACGACAACGCGAGCAAGGCCGACATGGTCCGCTTCGAGGGCCAGTCCGCGATGGCGGTCGCCCGGATCGGCGCGTTCCGCGACGACGTGGCGGCGCTGCTCGCGCGCATGGACGCTTCGGACGCCGGACAGAGCGCGAACGCGCTCGCCGAGTACCGCCGCGTCCAGGCCCTCCTGCCCCAGCTCGTCGAGTGGAAGACGAACGGCAAGCCCGGCGATCCGGACTACACGAGCCTGAAGGATACCCAAGAGACGCTCGACAAGATCCGCGACTACAACGAGAAGATCGCCAACGGCCTGCGCGACATCGCGAACGCCCCCCAGAACAGCGGCGGAGCCCTGATCCTCGCCGTGCCGGGCGTCCCGGACTACAGCGCGGTGAACCCCGACGCGGCGTCGATCCTGCGCGTGCTCAACGACCGCAAGGCCTACTGGCTGGATAAGCAGGCGGAGTACACCCGCAAGCGCGACGACGCGGCCCACCGCCTCGACCCGAACTACACGGGCTCGGAGGTCGACGATTTCGGCAAGGCGAACCCGATGTCGCTCCCGCGCCGCCTCACGCAGGCGCAGGACCGGCTGCGCGTCGCCGAGCAGGACGCGGGAACCCTCACCTCGCAGATCGACCGGCTCGCCGCCGAGCTCGCGGCGAACGCCCCGGGCGCCGCGCTCCCGCCGTTGTCCGGCATGACGCTCGAGCAACTCGCGGACGCGCTCGAGACGTATCCCGACCGGCTCTCGGCGGTCAACGTGCCCAACGACGACTCCGACGGCGCGCACCTCGCGTCGATGAACGTCATCTCGATCGGCAAGCTGCTCCCGTATCTCGGCTGGGCGACCATCCGGTGGGCGAAATCGGACGCGGAGGTCGAAGCCGTCCAGGAAGCCCTCACGACCCAGGTGCCTCCGATCAAGGCCGGGCTCGACGAGGTCGTCGAGACGATGCGCGCCATCAACGCCGACATCGACCTCGACATCGCGTTCGCGACCCGGCTGCAGCAGGGCTGGACCCCGTCGATCGCCGACCACCAAGGGGTCATCGACCGCAAGCGCGCCCTGCTCCAGAACGCCCAGGCCACGGTCCAGACCGCCAACGGCTTCGTCGGCACGCAGGTGATGGAGTTCGTGCGCGACTCGATCGAGAGCGTGCGGCCCGACGGCGACAAGTACGCCAAGCTCTTCCGCTCGCAGATCAAGCTCTACGAGGCGACGCAGAAGGCCCTCGACGAGACCCTGCCGTGGGGCCTCGCCTCCAAGGGCGCCGCGAAGGGGGACGTCTCGGGCGGCCTGGCGAACAACCAGCAGAAGCGGGACCGCTACAACAAGTTCCTGAACGGCTACGACGAGAACGGCGTCCACAAGAAGGGCATCCGCGAGTTCGAGCTCGAGGTCCAGCAGCGCAAGGACCCGAACTTCACCGGCACGGAGGTTCGCCAGGGCGAGACCCAGCCGTTCAGCCTGCCTCGAAAGATCACGCAGTACTCGGCCGAGCGCGCCCAACGGGCCGGCCAGTTCAACCAGCAGGCGGGAGAGGTCAACCAGATCTTGGCGCAGATCGACCAGCTCACGGCCAACCGCTTCACGCTCGTCTCCCGCTTCACGCTGCCGACCACCCTCGACGGGAACAACCCGTCCAGCGTCGCGCAGGTGCAGTCGCTCGTCGACCGCCGCGTGCTCCAGGACCTCGGCGACGCCTTGACCCGGATCGGCGACGAGTACCGGGACCTCGGCGGCGACCCGTCCCTCGGCGACACGAGCGGCATCCCGTCGGGCCAGCAGCCCACGCCGACGTTGCCCGTCGAGCAGCAGATCGCGCTCCTGGCGCTGCAGGCCGCCCGCCGGCTGGTGCCGACGAGCCTCGACACGCCGCAGAGCGCCCCGGCGGCCTACGCGGTCGCTCGCCTCCTCTACTCGGACGCGGTGGTCGAGGCGTCGCGCGACGCGCTGCAGAACCAGATCCCGGTCGCCGAGCCCTTCCTGGCCGAAGGGGCGCGCGCCCTCGACCGCGCGCTCACCGCGTTGGACGCCGACGACGCCTACGTCCGCTCCAACGGCCAAAGCGAGAGCGGACGGGCGGTCATCGACCGGTCGGTGGCGGTCTACACCGAGCTCAACGCCTTCATGAGGCGCGGCATCGAGTTCTTCGGCCTGAAAGGCCAGTGGGACCAGGACTCGCTCAACCGCCTCGACCGCGTGCAGACCTACTACGACTCGACCTCCGACATCTACGGAAACGGGCAGACCGCCTCCGACTCCGAGGCCGAGGCGGTGCGCCGGATCCGCGACACGCTCCAGCGGACGCGCGACGAGCTCCAGGCGAAGCTCAACAAGCTCAAGACCTGGATGGACCAGCTCAACCGGCCCGAGGAGAGCGCGCTGAAGCGGGTCGCCGAGGACCTGCGCAAGATCCAGCTCGAGACGAAGGCGGTCCTCGAGCGGAACTTCGAGTACCACGCGATGGAGGAGCAGCACCAGCGCTCGCAGGACATCCTGCAGTGGACGCTGACCCGCCTCGACCGGGCCCAGGGCGAGCTCGACGGGAAGCTCCATGCGATGCCCGACCCGACGATCCTCCCGCCGCGGCTCCTGGAGCGCATCGACCGGCTGCGGTCGGCGGGCGGCGCCTGGTGGATGCAAGACTCCCGCGGGGCGGCCCAAACGCTCGTCGTGCCCAAGGCGAACTTCTCCTACTTCGTCGACCAGCTCTTCTCCGCGTTCAAGCCCGACTCCTCCGGGCAGAACCTCGCGGGCCTCAAGGCCGAGATCCTCGCGAACCCGCAGGCGCTGGCCCAGCTCATCCCCGACTCGAAGGTGATCGACTTCGGCGACAACGCCGACGGCTTCTACCTCGTCTACCAGTCGCAGTTCTCCGTGCCGCACGGGCTCCAGACGACGAGCATGGTCACGCTGGGCAACCTCGCCAAGCTCGGCGGCAACAACATCAGCGTGATCGGCTACAATTTCGCGAGCCCGGCCAACCCCGAGAACGCGCCGTGGGGCGACAAGGGCGTGGGCGTGCAGGTGGAGTCGATTCAGGGAAAGAACTGGGTCAACTACTTCGAGGTCGACCTGCACCGCAACATCGGCGACTACCCGGCCGACACCTCCGTCACGAACAACGCGAAGACCTCGCGCCTGCGCGTCTTCAACGATCACGCCGAGCTGCTGGCGAACGGCAAGCTCTACATCGCGCTGACCGGCTTCGGCGATCTCGCCCTCGACGACACCTGGAACAAGCCGTACTACTACGGCGGCAGCGGCAAGGTGTCGTGGGAGTTCAACGAGTGGCTGTCGCTCAGCGCCGAGGAGCAGCAGATCTGGGCGAAGGATCCCCGGTGGTTCGAGCAGCGGTTCAACCTCGACTTCACCGGCTGGGACCCCGACCTCAACCGGGAGTTCGTGATCCGGGCCGACGCCGACGACAAGCATTACCGCCGCGACCAGATCGGCCCGACGATCAACGTCGGCCGGCTCCTGAAGTCCGAGGACGCCTTCACGGTCGACCTCTTCGTGGCGAAGCAGACGGGGACCGACGACTACGACCAGGCCTCGGCCGGCGTGACGGTGGTGAAGGGGTTCACGATCAAGAACAAGGACGGCAAGCCCCTGGCCGTCATCACCAACCGCGCCACCGCCGAGGCCGGCCAGGTGTACAACTCCTTCGCGGACCGGCTCTCCGTCTCGCTGCCCGACGGCGGCCTCGTGGTGAGCGCCGAGGGCCGGCTCGTCGGCAGCGAGAAGACCTACCTGCTCGAGGTCGCGAAGAAGACGGGCGACCACGGGACGATGGCGCTCTCGTACGGCTCGCGCTATATCGGCCAGCCGAACCGGCTGACCATCAGCATGAACACGGCGTTCACGCTCGGCGAGCTCTGGAGCGCCGTCGCCCGCAACGCGGCCGAGGACGCCGCCGGCGGCGACGTCCTGCGGTCTTTCAACGCCCAGATGAACGACTTTTACGAGCGAGAGCCCGACGACCGGATGGTCCAGGAGCTGAAGAACGTCCTGGTCCGGGACGTCGGGATGAAGCTCTTGGCGCAGGACATGGGCACGCTCACCCGCGACATCCAGGAGCTGCGCCGGCAGGGCGCCTTCATGGACAACTCGCGCGTCCGCGGTATGGTCGGCTGGGTGTCGAATCCGATCGGCGACGCGTTGGGCGACCGCCTGGTCGGCGGAGGATTCACGGCCGGCACGTTCACCGAGCTGAAGCTCACCCGCCCGCCGAAGGCGCTGCTCGAGGCCAAGACGCCGGAGCTCCTCGACGCGGGCCTGCGGCTGCAGGAGCGATCGATCGAGCGCATCCAGGCGGTGCAGGCGGCGATCGCCGAGGTCGCCCAGGCGCAGTGGCGGCTGAAGCTCGCGCGCTACGCGTCCCTCAACGGCCAGTCGCCCGCCCTCCGGGCCGAGGCGGAGGCGCGGGAGCAGCAGGCCGTCGTCGAGCTGAACCAGGCGTACATCCGCTTCAACCTCATGACCGGCCGCTCGGCCAACGACAACTTCCCTTTCGGCGACCTGAGCGCTCGCGACCTCGAGGCGCTCTCGGCCGAGCTCGAGAAGCTGCTCGCCTCTCCCGGCCGCGTCACCGAGATCTTCCACTCGCTCGACCCCGAGGAGGTCGAGGCGGCGCTCGGGAAGGCGCCGATGGACCTCATGAAGTGGGTTCCCTGGGTGGACGAGATCGCGGTGAATTTCGGCGTCCAGTTCCAGGACATGCTGGCCAACCAAGCGCTCGTGATCGGCGGCCGCGTCCGGCTGCCCGTCTATGACCCCTCGTCCAAGGAGAAGGACCACGCCTACGTCCTCGAGTCCAAGGCGACCGTGCAGCGGATGGCGGAGCGTCTCGAGGCCTACGGCCTCAAGGCCGAGAAAGAGCGGCAGCTCGCCGCCGCCGCCTCGACCGACGGCGAGCTCGCGCGTCGGCAGGTCGGCTCGGCCTCGAAGGACCTGCGCGACGCGATCCGCGGGTACCGGAACGGCCTCACGAGCCAGGAGCGGCTGCGCGGCTCGTTCGAGCGATGGGACCACTATCAGGATGCGGCGCTGCGCGGCCGCGCGGCGGGCGCGCTCGCCGAGGCCTGGTCCACGATGGACCGCTCCTTCGCCCGCTCGCCCGAGAACGACGGCCAGCGCGTCTCGGTCCGCGGCTTCGGCGAGGCCTTCGAGCGGGTCTCGCGCACCTCCCGCGACGTCGCCGAGGCGGGCTTCCGCGCCGAGGCGGCCCGGATGATGACGCAGGCCAACGACCATCGCATCGAGAAGGTCAAGCTCGACCTCGTCATCGGCGCGGGACTGACCGCCGACGGCGTCGGTTGGATCCCGTCGATCGGCATGACCGGCTGGGGCGTGACCCCGATCCTCGGCTTCGAGCTCAAGCCCGAGGAGCTACGCGAGCTGCAGGTCCGCCAGGGCCAGGCCGAGACCGAAATGCACGAGGCGCTGCAGCGGCAGGTCGAGATCAACCTGGCCGTCCAGTTCTACCAGAACGCCGCGACCGCGAAGGCGACGCAGACCGCCTACTGGAAGTACCAGCGGGAGCTCATCCCCGCGCTCGAGAACGCCGTGGCGCGCGCCCAGGCGACGGCCGGCGCGGGCTCCGACGCGGTGGCGCGCGCGCAGCGCGAGCTCGGCGCGGCCAAGGAGCGCCGCGACGCGATCTGGCTCGCCCACCGCGGCGCGATCTCGACGATCAATTACCTGTTGGGGCGCGCCCCGGACGCCGAGCTGGCGATCGATCTCTCTCCCGATCAGGCGCTGGTCGAGCTCAAGCGGATCCTCGCCGAGAAGGACCCGATCGGCACCGCTCGGACGATCCTCGACGCCCGGGTGGAGGTCGCGCGGGCGATGGAGACGATCGCCGACAAGGACTTGAAGTCCGAGGAGCTCCGCCTCGAGCCCGTGTCGTTGGTCGTCCGGAGCCTCGGCCGCCTCCTCAATACGCTGTCGGAGGAGGGCATCGGCAACCCGGACCTCGTCGCGGCGACCCGGGTGAACACGCTCCAGGCCGAGCGCATGCGCGAGTCGTTCCAGCGCGGCCTCTCCGGCGCCCGCCAGCGCGTCGCCGCCGAGCTCGACATCGCCCAGAACCGATACCGCGAGGCGGCCGCGTCCGACGACCCCAGGATCCGCGTCGAGGCGCTGGCCTGGGCCAACCAGGCGCGGATCCTCGAGGCGTCGCTCGCCTCTCTCGGCGCCGGCGCCGAGGGCGGGAGCTCGCGGGATCCGGTCCCTCAGTCCTACGCCGAGCTCCAGGAGCGGCTGCGCGGGGCCCGCCAAGAGCTCGCCGCCGCCCAGCGGCCCGAGGAGCCGATGACCTTCGACCCCGAGGTCCTCACGCTTAAGTCGAGCATGAACCTGCGCTACTGGTTCGCGAAGCAGTCGCTCAACATGGTGAAGATCGACAAGCACTTCGCGGAGGGCTGGGTCGAGGTCCGGCTGAAGAGCCCGTCGACGCCGCCGGAGGTGCTGCTCGCTCTGGCGAAGCTGCGGTTGGACAAGGCCGAGCGCATCCGCAAGACCGACCTCGCCGAGGCGACGGCTACCGCCGACATCCTGCTCTCGCAGTTCGAGACGAACGTGCGGCTCCTCCGCTGGGCCCAGAGCTCCGGCGCGAACGGCGGCCCGCTCGGGCCGAAGCTCAACGACACGACGCGCGAGCTCAGGAGCCGCCTCGAGTCGCAGCGCGCGACGATCGCCGCGCTGCTGCGCCTGCCGGCGGATACGCCGTTAGACGACTTGACGAGGCTGGTCCCGGCCGATCCCGGCGGCGAGCAGTCGGATTTGTCCGCCATCGCCGCCCGGTTCGTCGCCGAGGCGCAGTCCGCCGGCATCGAGCAGCTCCGCCGGACGGTGTTCGAGAACGGCGTGCCCGAGGCCCTGGGGCACGAGGACGGCCTGATCCAGCAGCTCCGAGCCGACGTGATCGCCGAGCGGATGAGCTACAAGGGTTTCACGCCGGTGGTCGCCTTTGGCTACTTCCGGGGCAAGCCGGTGAGCGGAGGCTTCCTGGAGGCGCCGGATCCGCGCGCGATCGAGCGCGGCCTGACCCGGGTCCTCAGCGACTCGATCCGCAAGGAGCTGCTGTCGCAGGGGCGCATGCAGGAGCTCACCCTCCGGCTCCATCTCTTGATGCGCGGCGTCCAGGACAAGTCGGCGCTCCTGGAGCGCCGACAGGGCGCGGTCCACGCGGCCGAGCAGGACTATAAGGCCGTGCTCGCCCGATTCCGCGCCGGGATGGCGACCGAGGCCGAGCGGGCCGCCGCGCAAGATGGCGTCGCTCGAAGCTGGACCGCGCTGATGTCGGACGCCGCGAGCCTGAAAAACGATTTCATCCAGCTCGTGACCGAGCTCGAGGCGCTCGGCTATCCCGCGCGCGACCGGCTCGCGCCGTCGCCGCGCGCGCGCTTCGTCGCTCGCGCCGACCGCGACTCAAACGGCGAGTTCGTGCGCTACGCCACGCGCCGGATGCTCGACCCTGAGTTCGCCGCTGCCTTCGACGCCAAGCTCGCGGCGCTCGGCGACGGCATCGATCCCCGGGTCCGCGGCGCGCTCCAGGAGTCGGCCGCCCGCTATCGCTCGATGTCGACGTCGGCCGAGACGATCCGGGCCCACGACCTCCCGGCGGCCCAGAAGCTCGACCTCCTCCAGAAGGCCGACGTCGAGGGAGCCCGCCAGCAGGTCGAGGCGCTGGTCGTGCTGGCGGTGCAGGGCCTGGGCCGCCTCGATCCCCGCTCCAACCGCGGGTGGGCCGGCGTCCTCGAGTTCCTGGCCCAGGACGTGAAGGGCCAGGCGGACCGCGCGGACGCCGAGTGGGCGGACTCGCGTAAGCTCCTCGCCGAGATGCGGACCGCGTTCTGGCAGGCCGTGCCGCGCGACCCGGCGGTCGAGGGCGCCTACCAGCGCCTCGAGGGGCTCCAGAAGGGGGTCGAGGACGCGCAGCAGGCGCTCTTGGCCGACTACCTCGGCACGAAGCTGGAGCCGACCGAGTTCGTCCTCCGCGATCTCCTCCTCGACCGCGCCCTCCGGGCGCAGGCCGCCTACGACGCCGAGCTCATCAAGGCCTTCGAGTCTCCGGAGGTGAAGAACGATCGCGCGCTCGCCGTCGGTCTGAACGCCCAGCACTCGCTCGGCGCCGCTCTCGCGCGCCAGCGCGACGTCCTCAAGTTCGGCCGCGGCATGGGCGCGATCGACGCGCTGATCATGCTGGAGAAGAACCGGCTCGCGGCGCTCCGCTACGATCGGGCGGCGCCCTCCGAGGTCCGGGCCGTCGCGCTCGCCTTGAGCCAGCTCGAGGAGACCAGGGCGCGTTGGGAGGCCGACCCGCGCGATCTGGTGCCGCTCTTCGCCGCGACCGAGGTGGACCCGGACGGCCGCCGCCTCTGGACGGTCCAGGGCTGGCATACCGAGGCCGAGGTGGAAGCCTTCAAGACCGCGGGGACGGCCGTCGCGGACGCCCAGGGCCGCCTGTGGCTGACGCTGGAGGGCCGCAAGCTCGAGCTGGTCAGCGGTGTCGACGTCGCCGAGGCGCGGCGCGACCGCGACCGGGAGCTCGTCGAGGGGAACGCGCGCGCCCTCGGCGTCCACGAGACGCTCGCCTCCCATCCCTTCGCCGTCACGAACTTCGACGGCCGGGTGCGCCGCGGCCTGACCATGGACGAGCTGATGAACGCCGGCTCGAACGGCCGGCTCTTCCACTTCGCGTCCGACTTCGACTCGAGAAGCGGCCTGCGCCTCGCGCGCCACCCGCTCGTCGCTTTCCTCGAGAGCCCCGAGAAGTCGCGGACGGTCGTCTACGTGGGCCAACGCCCGCTCTCGCGCGACCAGTTCCCGACCTGGGAGAGCCTGCTCGAACACCGCGCGCGGCTCGCGGCCTCCCGCGACGCGGACGACCGGCTCGAGGCGGAGCGCTTCCTCGTGCTCCGCGTGGGCGAGCACGGGGCGAAGGAGCTCCTCGCGCGCGCTGAGGCCGACCGCCTCCGCAGCGCCCGCGTGGGCTGGACTCAGGTGAAGCTCTCCGGCTACGGCTTCGCGCTCGACGCGGACGGCAACCTCACCGAGCTCTACCTCGCGAAGGAGGACTTCGACGCGTACCACGAGGCGCTCCGCGACGCCGACCGCACGCTGGCCAAGGCGCGCGCGGCGGTCCCGGTGGCGGAGTCCGCCGTCCAGGCCGCGGAGGAGATCGCGAAGCAGAAGCGCGCCGCCGCCGAGGACGAGCGCAAGGCCTTCGAGCAGGTGCAGAAGCGTCTCGAGGCCGAGCTGGCCGAGGCCGGGCTGGAAGGGGACGCGCTGAAGGCGGCCCTCGCGAAGAAGCGCGACTTCCAGAAGGCGCAGGACAAGCACGGCGAGAAGGCATCGGTGGCCGAGGAGACGGAGACCCGGGCCGCCGACGCGCGTCGCGCCCGCGACAAGGCCGTCGACGCCGTGAAGGAGGCGGAGACGCTCGTGGCCCGCTCGAAGTCGTGGCGGCTCTTCCTGTCTCGAGAGGTGACGCTGGGCTTCGACGCGCAGCAGGGCCTCGTCGGGGTCTCGGCGCGGCCCGTCTTCGGCGAGAAGGCGCTCGACGACAACTTCGGCGGCCAGGCCGTGCGGCGGGTGGGCGGCGAGCTGCTCGCCGCCGTCCTCGATGAGCAGGGCCGCGCGCTCAAGCTGTACTTGGAGAAGGACGACGTCGAGCGCGCCGGCGGGTCGTGGACCCTCCAGGATGTGAGCGGCGCGCGCTTCACGCAGGGCGGGCGCGAGATCGATCCGAACTTCCGCCTGAGCCACTACGTCGATCCCGAGACGGGCCGGCCGGTCATGCTCAGCCGCCGGTTCATGATCGAGCGCCTCGATGAGACGCAGGGCAAGCTCGGCGGCGTGAAGCACTGGGGCGTGATGCCGTGGCGCTGGGTGGACCTGGCGCTCGAAATCCCGCGCTCGATCGCGAAGACGCCGGTCGAGCTCTTCACCGGCCGCGACCCGCGGCAGGAGCACTACCTGGGCCGCGTGAACATGTACAAGACCGAGGGCGGGACGACCGACCGCCACGGGCTGGCGCGCCGGGTCCTCGGGGTGCTCGACATCCTCGACCTGCTGCCCGACCCCGTCGGACGCTTCTACGACCCGAGCCAGTTCCCGGACCGGGTGCAGCTCGACTCGCCCATCCGGCCCGGCGAGATCATCCAATCGAAGGACGCCCGCGCGACCATCGAGCGAGACGGCAAGGCCGTCGACGTGAACGTCCACTTCGGCCGCGGCCACCTCGAGCGCGGGGTCCGCTACGCGGTCGAGGACTTGGTCAACTCCAAGAGCCGCGTCTTTACCTACTTCGAGGGCGGTGTGGCGACCTCGCTCCTTGAGACCCGCCGCGGCCGCGCCGGCGCTTTCGAGACCTCCGCGATCCGCGAGGAGCGCGGCCGGCGCGCCATCGACGAAGCCCTGAGGGACCCGGCCGTCGCCGCCGGCGATCCGTCGGGCGAGAACATCGTCGTGCAGGGCGAGCCCGGCCACCTCGAGGTCGACCGCGTGGTCAAGCGCGTGACCGTCCGGCCCGGCGCCCGCCAGTACGAGGCGACCCAGGCCGCGCTCGACGAGTACGGCCGGACCTACGCCTCCGGCCGCCAGCACGATCAGCAGAACGCCCAGGGGCTGCGCGAGGCGGCCTACCGCACCGAGGCCGTCTTGAGCGCCGCCTCCGACGGCCGCCGCGCGGTCGAAGAGGAGACCGGCCGGCTGTGGGACGACCTGCACCGCCTCGCCTGGCGGATCGGCCGCCAGCGCGCCATCGAGGCGGAGATCGCCCGCGTCGAAGGCGAGATCGCCGTGCTCCGCGAGTCTATCCGCCAGGAGCAGGAGCACATCCGCGAGCTCGAGGAGCGGCTGCGCAATCCGAACCCGAACCCCAATCCCAACCCGAACCCCAACCCGAACCCCGACAACCCGGATAACCCGGACCCGCCGGGTCCGCGGCCGCCCTCGACCTGGTGGACCTGGGTCCTCGCGGGCGCGATCCTCCTCGGGATCGTCGCGGCCGTCTGGCATTGGCTGCGCCGCCGCCGGCTCGGCGTCGACGGACCCGCTCCCGCGCCGCTTCCCCTGGCCTGACGGTGTCCTGGGCTACATTGCTCCTAAGTTGGTTACGGAGTAACGCAGAGGTGCGCAGAGGAAGTGACGAAAAGGCACGCAAAGGACGACAATAATCATGAGTAGTCCTCTGCGTTCCTCTCCGTGAATTCCCTCGCGTACCTTCGCGTTAGTCCGTTTTCCTCGTCGACAGCGAAATTAACTTAAGAGCGATGGTCCTGAGGTAACAACCGTGTTTCACCGCGTAACGTTTCCGTGAATTGAATCTTGGCCACGCGCCTGCTACATCCCGGGCATGCGATATGCCGAGATCGCCGTGCTCTGGCTATTATCGTCGTCTCTCGCCTTTGGTGCTGACGGGGAGCTGGACGCGCAACTGCGGTTTCGCAGCAGCTTCGAGTCGGATATCCAGAGCCGGATCGCTGACCCGATCTTGGGGAAGGGCCGGGCCTTTGTCTTCGTGAACCTCGAGCTGGACGTGCTCCGGAAAGAGCAATGGAACGCCCGCTCGGGGGAAGGCCGCGCGGGGCGCCAGCGCGACCGGGAAGGCGCCGAGGGATTTCAGTCGCAGCTCGCCTCGCAAGAGAGGCTCGAGGCCGAGTCGCGTATCAGCGCGCGTTGGGTGCCTAAGACCTTCGACGTCGTCGTGCTGCACGACGACGCGCTCCCCGCGGAGCGCGTCAAGGCGGCGAGAGACGCGATCGTCGCGGCGTACCGGGGCTCCAGGCTCGAGCCGCAGGCGGTCATCAGCCGCCCGACTCCCCTGCGCGCGCGCGCCGCGCCGTCCGCCGCGGCCGGGCTGTTCCCCGTCGCGCTCGCCATCGGCCTCCTCGCCGCGGCGGCTCTCCCGTTCGCCTCGCGCGCGGTGGCCGCGCCGGTGCTGCTCGGCGGCGCGTTCGTCGCCGTGATCTGGCATGGCGAGGGAGCCGCGGGCCTCCGCCCGTTCCTCAACGCCGAGGCCCTGGGCCTCGTCCTGCTCGGGACGCTGGCCGTCGTGGGAGCGAACCATCCGGTCGGGGCTCTGCCGCGCGCCCTGGCGCAGGCGGTGCGAAACGACGGCTCGGCGGCGGAGCGCTGGCGCTCGTCCGGGGTCCTGGCGACGGCCGCCCGGGGCGCCGCCGTGTCGGGCCTCGCGGCGACGGTCCTTGGGCTCATCTTGCTCCTGTCGAGCGTGGCGGACGCCGCCGAGCTGCCTCGCCGGGCCGCGCTCGCCTTGACCGCGAGCCTCTTCGGGCTGTTTTTGTCGGAGTTCCTCCTCAACCCGATGGCGCGCCGCTGCGCCGGACCTCCGTCGTAGTTTGGTAGTCTTCGTTCGTGGCCTCCCAGGTCGTCATCGTCGGCGCGGGGTTCGGCGGGCTCTACGCCGCCCGCGAGCTCTGCGGCGGGGACGTCGACGTCACGATCGTCGACCGCAAGAACCACCACTGCTTCCAGCCGCTCCTGTACCAGGTGGCGACCGCGGCGCTGTCTCCCGGCGAGATCGCGCAGCCGGTCCGCACGATCCTCGCGGGCTGCGACAACACGGTCGTGCGGCTCGGCGAGGTGGCCGGGATCGATCCGAAGCGCCGCGTCGTCCGCCTCTCCGACGGGGAGCTCCCCTACGATCACCTCATCCTCGCGGCCGGCGCGCGCCACGCCTACTTCGGCAAAGACGAGTGGGCGCGCTTCGCTCCGGGGCTGAAGACGATCGAGGACGCGCTGTCGATCCGGAACCGGCTGCTGGCGGCGTTCGAGAAGGCGGAGCACGAGATCGACTTCAAGAAGCGCGACGCGCTGACGACGTTCGTGGTGGTCGGCGGCGGGCCCACGGGCGTGGAGCTGGCCGGCGCCTTCGCGGAGATCGCGCGGCACGCGCTGCGGGGGGAGTTCCGCCACGTGGACCCCGCGCTGGCTCGGATCGTGCTCCTCGAGGCGGG
>JACQPK010000276.1 GCA_016207565.1 Elusimicrobiota bacterium | reverse complement strand
TGGATTCTTCAGTTGCTCGTTAAAACAACGTCTGAAGAATCCAGGACAATATTATTCATCAAAGGAACTTCCTTTGATAACGAATAACGACAAATTTACCTGGATTCTCCAGGTGGCAACAAATACGACTAACTGGAGAATTCAGGCTAGTGCCTGTAATGCCGCATGCCCGTGAAGACCATCGCCAGGTTCTTCAGGTCGCAGGCCTTGATCGCGTCCTTGTCCTCGCTCGAGCCGCCCGGCTGGATCACCGCCGTGACCCCTCCCTGGGCCGCCTCCAGGATGTGCTGAAGGCTCAGCACGCCGTCGGAGGCGAGGACCACCGGGAAGTTCGGAGACACGATCGGATGGCGCTCCTGCCCCTTCACGACGGCGAGCCGGACCGCGTCCATCCGCGACGTCTGCCCGCAGGCGATCCCTAGGGTCGACTGCCCGCGCGCCAGCACCGCGCAGTGGGTCTTGCAGTGCTTGGCCACGCGCCAGGCGAACTCCAGCGTCGTCTTCTCGATCTCGGAGGGCTGGTGGCGGGTCACCACCGTCATGTGCGGCAGCGTCTGGTTGTCCTTGTCCTGGATGATGACGCCGCCGGAGATCGTCCGCAGCTCGATCTCGTTGGCCGAGAGCAGCATCGACGGCAGGGTCACGAGCCGGAGGTCCTTCTTCGCGCGGAGCCGGTCCATCGCCTTCACCGAGAACTGGGGCGCGAGGATGCACTCGATGTACTGCTGGGACAAAAACTGCGCGGCCTCCTCGTCGACCTCGCGGTTGAAGGCCGCCACGCCGCCGGTGCCGCCGACAGGATCGGAGGTGTAGGCCTGGTGGGCCGCCTCTCCCAGCGCGTGCGCCACGGCGACGCCGGCGGGGTTTCCGTGCTTGACGATGGCGCAGGCCGGCTCCGCGAACTCGGCGGCGAGCTCGACCGCGACCTCGAGGTCCACGTAGTGGTTGTAGGACAGCGGCTTGCCGTGGACCAAAGTCGCCGCCGAGAGGCCCCAGGGCCGGGCGCCCGAGCGGCGGTAGAGGGCGGCCTGCTGGTGCGGGTTCTCACCGTAGCGCAGGTCGGCGGCCTTCTTGAGGCTCATGACCATCTCGTCGGGGAGGCGCTCGACGTCCGTGTCGCCGAGGTACTGGGCGACGGTGGCGTCGTAGTAGGCCGTGTAGTGGAAGGCCTTGGCGGCCAGGCGCTGGCGGGTCTCGAAGTTGACCTCTTTGAACTCGCGGAGGGAATCGAGCACGGACTCGTAGTCACGGGGATCGGACAGCACGACGACATGGCGGAAATTCCGAGCCGCCGCGCGCAGGGCCGCGGCTCCGGAGACATCGAAGAACTCCAGCGCCTCGTCCTGGCTGATGTTCGGGTCCTGCAGCACCTCGGAGACGGGGTAGAGGTTCACCGCGATGAGATCCAAGGCGGGCATGTCGATCTTCTCGAGGTCGTGCATGTCGCCGGGGCTCCGCCGGTCGGCGAGGAGCGCGGCGAGCACCTTCGGATGGGCGAGGCGCAGCCGTCCGCCCAGCACGTCGGGGAACGGCACGAGGTCGCGGAGCTCGTCGATCTCGAGCTCCGACTGCTTGAGCAGCTTCGCGGTCCCACCCGAGGCGATGACGCGAAAGCCCAAGGCGGCGAGATCGTGCGCGAACTCGACGACGCCGCTGTTGTCGGCGAGGGACAGCAGCGCGGTCCGCATCCTCTTCTCTTCGCTCATGATCGGCCGATCAGCTTCAGGAAGCCCGGCTCGTCGAGGGTGGCGACGCCGAGCTTGGCGGCCTTCGCCGCCTTCGAGCCGGGGTCGCGGCCGATGACGACGTAGCCGGTCTTCTTGGATACCGAGGATGTCGCGGTTCCGCCGTTCTTGCGGACGAGCTCCTCGGCCTCTTCGCGAGTCATCGACTCGAGCTCCCCCGTGAAGACGACGGACTTTCCGAGGAGGGGGCCCCCGGCCGGCGTCCGGCGCTCCGGCTCGGTGGTGCGGAGCCCCGCGCCGACGAGCCTCTCGAGCAGCCTCTTCGCTTGCGGCTGCCGGAAAAACCCGTGTACCGAGGCCGCGACGATGGGGCCGATCTGCGGCACGCGCTCGAGGTCGTCCTGCGAGGCCGACGCGAGTCTGTCCAGCTCGCCGAACGCCTCGGCGAGGTCGCGCGCGGTGCGGTCGCCCACCTGCCGGATGCCGAGCCCGTAGACCAGCCGGGAGAGGGGCCGCTCTTTGGCGGCTTGGATGCGGTCGAGCAGATTCTGGGCTCGCTTGTCCGCGAACAGCTCCAGGCGGAGCAGGTCCTCTTTCGTGAGGGAGAAGACGTCCGCGTAATCCTTCACGCGCCCCGAATCGACGAGCTGATCGACCACCTGCTCGCCGAGCCCTTCGATGTCGAGGGCGTCGCGCGACGCGAAATGCAGGAGCCCGCGCTTGACCTGGGCGGGGCAGCTCGGGTTGATGCACCGGTAGGCGACCATCTCCTCCTCTTTGACGATCTTCCCGCCGCAGACGGGGCAGGACGCCGGGGGCTGCACCTGCGCGGCTCGCGGCTTCCCGGGGATCGCGACCTTGACCACCCGAGGAATGACCTCGCCCGCGCGCTCGATGACCACCGTGTCCCCGGGGCGGGCGTCGAGCCGGCGCACCTCGTCGAAGTTGTGGAGCGTAGCCGAGGAGATCGTCACGCCGGCGCAAAACACGGGCTCGAGGTCGGCGGCGGGCGTGACCGTCCCGGTCCGCCCGACGGAGAAGATCACGTCCTTGAGCCTCGTCGTCGCCTGCTGGCCGGGGTACTTGAAGGCGAGGGCCCATCGAGGGGAGCGCGCGGTCATGCCGAGCGTCCGGTGCTCCTCCAGGGAGTCGATCTTCACCACGAGGCCGTCGACGTCGTAGGGGAGCTTCCGTAGCTCCTCGCGGAACTCCTCGTAGTACTCGAGCACGTCCTCGATCCGTCTTACCCTGCGGTTGGCCTTGGAGACGTCGAAGCCGCGATCGCGGCAGAGCGCGAGGAAATCGGAGTGAGCCGTGAACCGCTCCTCGCCGTGCAGCTGGCCGTAGGAATGCGCGAAGAAGCGGAGGCGCCGCCCCGCGGTGACGTGGGGGTCCTTCTGCCGGAGCGAGCCCGCGCAGCAGTTGCGCGGGTTCATGAACGGCTCCTTGCCGAGCTTCCGCTGCCCTTCGTTGACCGCCTTGAACGTCTCGCGGTCCATGTAGACCTCGCCGCGCACCTCGAAGACGTCGGGGG
>JACQPK010000247.1 GCA_016207565.1 Elusimicrobiota bacterium | reverse complement strand
GGGTCTCGCAGGTCGGCGGGGCGCCGGCGCTGTGGCGGTAGACGACGTTGATCGAGCCCGACAGGGCCGTCGGCTTCACCCACGCCTCCACCGTGATGCGGCGCGAGTTGAACGGCGTCCCGCCCGTCTGCATGTTGTTGAGGCCGTTGAGCGTGAGCGCGGAGCCGACGCGGCCGGCGACGAACGCCGGCCCGCCGAAGAGCGTGCCGTCGCGCGGCGGCGTCTGTCCGGAGAAGTCGAGCGCGTCGCCGTCGAAGTGATACAGCGCGATCGTGGTCGTCGAGGCTCCGAACGGCGCCTGGGTCGACAGGCCGACGACCGCGTCCTGGACCGTCGCCTGCGCGGTCGCGGGGAAAAGCAGGTCGACGGCCGTCGCCTCGCCCACGAGCTGGCCCGCGGAGTTCGTCGTGAGGAAGCCGGAGATCCCCGGCGCCGCGGCCTTGATCACGAAGCTGCCGTTCGCGCTCCACGCCGAGGTCTGGTTGATGAAGCTCCGGCTGCGCACGCGCCAGTAATACGTCCCGGCGAAGGTGAGCGGCGGCGGGGGCTGCAGGCTCATCGTGGTCGTCGGCACGCCGCTCACGCGGAGCGCGAAGTCCGCGAAGTCGTTGCGAGTCGAGATGTCGACGTCGAAGGACTGGACCGCGGCCTCGTTGATGCCCTGGCCCAGCTGCCAGACCAGCGTGGGCTGGTTCGTCCGCACGGGGACCCCGGAGAGCGGGTCCGTCGGGTACGGCACGGCCTGAGCGATGACGCTGTCGACCAGGACGGTGTAGGGTCCGGCGACCGTCTGGTTGCCGGCCCGATTCGCGACGAAGAACTTGATCTGGTTGGTGCCGAGGCTCCCGATGTCCGGCGAGGTCGAGAGCTTCAGGTCCAGGTTGTAGACCTTCAGGAGCTCGGCCGCCTTCGAGCCCGGGCCGCCGCCGAGCGAGATGTAGGGCTGCGTCGCGTCGGCGGCCGTGGAGGCGACCAGGAGCCAGTTGTTGCCCGCGTCGGTGGAGACCTGCACCCAATACGAGAGGCCCGCCGCGTGCGCCGCGATCTCCGCGTCGGAGGGCGCGTAGTTGAGGATCCGCACCTCGTCGAGATCGCCTTGGAACGGACCGTAGCCGAAGATGTCGCCGAAGCGCTTCGACGGACGGATCGGGTTGTGCGCCGCCGTCAGCCCGGTGGCGACGAGCGTGCCGTTCACGTAGAGATACGGCGTGCGGTTCCGGTACACGACCGCGACGTGAGTCCAGCCGCTGACCGCCCCGGCCCACACGAGGGGAGACGGGATCTCCGTGGTGTTGTGGTGGAAGACGCTGATGCCGTTGGTGCCCATCGACACGCCGACGCCGGCCTCGCCCAGGCCGGCGGAGCCCGAGCCCTGTCCGGGGGCGATCGCGTAGCGCTGGCCGGTGTTGCCCGTGGTGCCGACGGTGCCCTGCGCGGTCGCCGTCCGGGTGGCGGTCGGGCGGGCCCAGAACTCGATCGCAAACGAGTTCGACACGGTCGACACGAGGTCGCCGCCGGCGCCGGAGGTCGTCACGAAGTCGCTCGACCCGTTGAAGGCCGCGGCGTCCAGATAGACGCCGTAGGGAGTGAAGACCTGGCCCGCGGCCGGGGTCCCGTTGAAGCCGTTCCCGGAGACATCGTTCCAGGTGCGGTCGAACCGCCAGAGCCCGGCCGTGCCGGGCACGAGCCCGGCCGGCGCCGCGGTGCCGAGGCCCACCGTGGAGTCCTGCACGGTGATCTGCGCGGTCACCGGGTAGGAGAGGTCGTTGTAGAGCGTCGGGCTCTCGGCGATCGGAGCCCCCACCGAGTTATAGGTGAGGAAGGCGGTGGAGGAGGGCGAGCCGTCCCCGGCGACGAACACCGCGTTGGCCGGGCCCCACGGCGAGAGCTGATTCGTGTTCACGCGACGCGAGCGCACGCGCCAGTAGTAGGTCGTGGCCGCGACGAGATCGGAGGACGTGGTATGCCAGAGGCTGCGGGTCGCCGGCCCCGCGCAGGGCGCGGTCCCGGGCTGGCAGACGGTCGCCGTATAGTCGGCGGGCGAGAAGAGCCCGTCGATCGACATCTGGACGAGGTAGTCCTTGATGTCCGGCGTGTTCACCGTGGCGGGCAGCTGCCACGCGAGCGTCGGGCGGAGGCCGGCGGCCGTATGCGAGGCCGGGTACACCGGCAGCGGCGTCGCCGTCGGCGCGATCGTGTCGACGATGACGCCGTAGGGCCCTGCGGTCGTCAGGTTGCCCGCCCGGTCGCGGTAGTAGACCTTGACCTGGTTCGTCGCCGCCGGCACGTCCGAGTCGTTGGTCGAAGGCACGAGCTCGAGGCCGATGAGGCGGATCGTCTTCACGCCGGTCGCGCCGTTGTCGACGGAGGCCGTGCCGGCGTTGTCGGCGACCTGCGTGTAGACGACCGGCTTCCACGTGGCGCCCGCGTTCGTCGAGTACTCGGCGGTGATCGGGTTCGGGCTCGGCGCGAGCCCCGGGTCGAGCTGCGTGCCCGGCACCGGGACCTGGCCGGAGGCGGGCGGGACCCAGTCGAGGGAGTAGCTGCCTCCCCCGCAGCAGTTCTCGAAGTGCCCGATGACGATCGGGTACCACGTGTTCGCCGCGAGCGCGATCGGGTTCAGCACGTTCGGAGCGCGGCCGGGGAAGCCGGGCGCGCCCTGGAACGTGCACCGCGACTCGAGGACCTTGTTGTCGACGGCCAAGAACGAGCCGTCGTCGGAGTATATCCCGAAGGTATAGTTGCCGCCGGTGGTCGTCTTGATGCGGCCGACCCAAAGGTTTGCGATCGTGTTGCCGAAGTTGAAGACCGCCGGCCCGGACGGCGTGGGCGGGAAATAGCTCGCGCCCATCGTGCCCTTCCAGATCGAGTAGTTGCCGACGCCGCAGTTCAACGCCGGGATGTTCACGTTGTCGTAGCGCGAGTACCCGGCCAGGCCGCCGGACTGGGGCGCCGCGGGCACCAGGCCCGCGTTACCGAGCTCGGAGATGGAGATGTTCATGCCGAGGCGTTTCAGCGTCTTCCACTGGAACAGGGCGGGCTGCACCGAGTCAAAGAAGCTCGTGGTGTCCGGGACCTCGAGGGGATCTGGGACCGTCAGCCGGGTCGCGGGGATGATCTGGGGCGAGCCCGCGCCGGGGCGGATCCACCTAAACGACATGTCGAACAGCGAGTCCGCGCCGCCGCGCTGGAAGTGGCCCAGCACGACCGGCACCCAGGTGCGGGAGCTCAGGTAGATGGTCCCGGCGTCGGGCGAGCCCGCATTGTGCTGATCGACGTTCCAGATCACCTGCTCGTTGTTGACGTAGAGGAAGCCGCCTTCGTTCCAGTCCGCCTGGAAGGTGTACGTCCCGGCCTCTTCGGTGAACACGTAGCCGACCCACGCGGCCGCCCAGAGCTGGTTGCCGATGGGCGCCGGCCACGGGGTGCTGTGGTACTCGGGCTGCTGGACGGTGGAGTAGGTGACGTTCGCCCTCCACATCGCGGTATCGCCGGAGGCCACGGGAAGCGGCGGGATGGCGCCGAGCTTCCAGAAGTAGCCCGCCAGCCCGTTCGGCTGCCGCGGGATGACGCCCGCCGCCGAGAACTCCGACGTCGAGAGGATGACGCCCGCCATGTTCAGCAGGCGGTACTGGCTGAACATCTGCTTGAGACCGCTCTCGAGGTCCTGCACGTCGATCTGGACCGTGACGCCGGTGATCAGGTTCACGTGCTGCGAGCCGTCGCCGGGCGCCGCCTGGACGAGGGACCCGTCCGTGCGCGCGCCGCGGAAGCTGCCCGCCTGCGTCGCGGGCGCCGTCGTGTCGTAGTAGTACGGCCCGAAGTCGCGGGCCTGCCCCGTCAACCCGAGCCAGTTCACCGCCGCGACGTGCAGGTACCACGGGAACGCGCCGGAGGCCGCGCTCACCCGTAGGCAGTTGTTGCCGCACGGGGAGGTTCCCGGGTACCACCTCGACTCCGCTCCCGTCCAGCTGTGGATCGGCGAGTTGTCGAAGACGTAGAGGTAGTAGGTCGCGTGCCGCGCGCCGAAGGAGCCGACGAAGTCGAACGTGCTCGACGAGAACTGCCAGACGTCGGTCGGCGGCGTCTGCGTCGTCGCGACGATCGACTGCGCGGAGGCCGCCGTGACCGTCGAGCCGAGGAACGTGTACGTCGACGGCGCGAGCCTCGCGAACTCGTTCGCGTACGCGAGGAAGGCTCCCGCGCGCGCGTAGTGCGTCGTGTTCGGGTCGAGCGCGCTGCCTTGGCCGCCCGTGCCGAACGTCGCGTCCAGGTTGAACGTCGTCGACGACCAGCTCACGACCCCGAAGTCGGCGCGCGTCGACAGCTCCACGTAGTAGGAGGTGCCCGAGGCGATGTAGCCGATCGTCGTCGGGCCCGAGCTCCATTGGAGCGTCAGGTTGTTCATGCCCACGGCGGTGTAGGTCGGCGTCGACGCCTGAGGCATGGGCGGGGGCAGCGTGCGGGTACTGATGACCGCGGTGTAGGGCGACGCCCCCGCCGTGTTCACCGCGCGGACGCGGAAGTAGTGCGTCGTATAGTACTCGAGCCCGGCCGGCAGCGTGCTCGTATCCAGGTCGACGAAGTAGGTCGAGCCCGGGGCGAGCGCGCCCGAGAACTGGAACGTCTCGGGGAGGGTGATCGAGGAGACCCACGGGCTCAGCCCCGAGTAGGTCGTCGCCTGCACCTCATAGTAGTCGGTGCGCAGCGTGCCGTTGAACTGCAGCCCGGCGCTCGAGAGGAAGACGCCTATAAAGGAAGGCGTCGGGGGCGCCTGCGGCGGGGCGAGGGTCGCCGCCGTCGCCTGGTTCGAGAGCGCCGAGAGGTTGCCGCCGAAGTCGTAGGTCCAGATGCCGATGTAGTGCGTCACGCCGGGCGACAGCCGGTTCGTGAGGTCGTAGGTCTGCGTCGTGCCGGGCTTGACGTTGGTGGTCGAGATCGCAATGCCGCCCGGCCGGTTGTACTGCCACCACGAGCCGTTCGTCGCCTCGGACGTCACCGTCGTGATCTGGATGTAGTAGGTCGCGTTGAACAGCGTGTGCAGGTAGTCGTTGTCTCCCGGCGCCGACCACGTGAGCTGGATCAAGCCCGAGGTCGGGCCCGTGAGGGCGGAGAGGTTCGTGATCGCGCCGGGAGGCACGAAGTCGTAGAAGGTGTGCGACGAGCGGCCGACGGAGCCGGTCTTGAACGCCTTGTACGACGTCGCGCCCCAGTTGACGTCGATGTCGGAGAGGTTCAGGTCAACGACCATGTTCGCGCCGCCGCTCATGTTCTGCAGGTTCGCCGCCAGGATCAGCCGCATCCCCTGCTGCGTGATCGGGTCGCCCGTCACGGTGAACGGCGTGTTGAACGTGACCGTCCCGTTGTCGCCCGCGGTCGCGACCACGCCGGGCCCTCCGACGGCCAGCCCCGCCTCGCCGGGGTCGAGCCGCCCGTCCTCGACGCCGCCCGTGATGTCGACGTACAGCGCCGCCGTCGACCCGACGAAGGAGGTGACGTCCATCGAGTTGAGATCGGAAAGCTGGAAGACGATCTGCGAGACGGTCACCGGGCCCGAGCTCGGGAGCAGCTCGAACCGGAACAGGTTGTAGGCGGGCGGGTCGGACTCGGGCATGTTCGCGACGATGAACTCGTTGTCGAACTGCTGATTGAGCGCCGCGTGCTCGCCGAGCGACAGGTCGGAGGCCATGGTGCCGATCTCCGAGCCGCCGAGGCTGCCTCCCGTGTACTGGAGGCTGCCGGTGTAGCCGTAGGTGTTCCGCCCAAAGGCGGCGACCCGGCCGCCGCCCCCGCCGCCGCCTTGGTTATCGCCGGTCCCGGAGCCGCTGCCGCCCACGGCGCGGACAGCGGCGCCTCCCCCCGCGCCGGCGAGCGTGCCGCCGAAGAGGACGACCGAGCCGCCCGAGCCGCCGGCGCCGCCGCCGGTCCCGGCCTGGCCGTTGGCGGTGACCTGGCCGTTGACGGTGATGGCCCCGGTCGCGTCGATGTAGATCGAGCCGCCGCCGGCGCCGCCGGTCCCGTTGCCGCCGCCGCCGCCCGAACCCGGATCGACCGGACTCGTGAGCGTGCCATACGTCACGCTCGGCAGCACGAACGGACCGTTGGCATCGCCGCGACCACCGAGGCCGCCGTGGCTGCCGCCCGCGGCCGCCGCCCCGGTCGTGGGGCCGCCGCCGGGTCCCGTGCCCGCGACGCCCGGGCCGCCGCCGGGATAGCCCAGCCCGTCTCCGCGGATCGCGCCGCCCGCGTTCACCGTGAGGTTACCGGTGATGCGGAAGTCGATGCCGCCGGAGCGGGGCGGGGCGACGTTCTTGACGTGCGTCAGGAGGCCGCCCGAGGGGATCGTCACGCTGCCGTTGACGTAGAGGGAGTTCGTCGAGCCCATCGTCAGCGTCCCGAGGATCTTCAGCCCGTCCCCGGTCACGGCGTTAATCGTGCTGTTGAAGGCGGAGAAGAGCGTCGTGTTCCCGGTGCCGAAGGTCACCGTGTCGGCGAAGAGCTGCACGTTGTCGGCGAGGGTCAGGCTCGAGCCCGCGAAGGTGTAGATCGCCTTGAGCTTGTGCTGCGGCGTGGTCAGCGTGGCCCAGCGGATGTGCCCACGCACGTTCGCCGAGGAGATGACCACGGCGCTCGTCGCGGCCATATTGAGGCGCGCGTTGCCGAGCTCGGCCCAGTTGAAGGTCCTCTCCGCCGCCGGGCTGTTCCGGAAGCGGGTGTCGTTGTCCGGCATCGCCGTCGCGCCGGAGCCGATCCACAGGGAGTAGTTCGTCGTCTCGCCGGCGCCCTGGTGCTGCATGGCCACGACGCCCACGGCGCCGCTCTCCGCCCCCGCGCCGCCCGCGGCGCCTTGGAGCGCCCGGATCGAGCCGGTGAAGGTGTCGTTGCCTTTGACCACGACCGCGATGCGCCCGCCCGAGCCGCCGCCGCCGGAGTTGGCCGCGGTGCCGCCGGGGGCGCCGTTGGCTTGCATGTACCCCGTGCCCGTCAGATCTTTCACGGTCAGGTTGATCGCGCCGCCCGCGCCGCCGCCGCCGCCCTGGGTCCCGGACACGGTGCCGGTGTCGCCGTTGACGAGGAGGCCACCGTCTAAGGTCAGGGTGGCGTAGGGCGCGAAGAGGTTGATGCGGCCGCCTCCGGCGCCGCCGACCGCCGCCGAGTTCTGTCCGTAGCCGCCGCCGCCGCCCATCGACGCCGGGTCGACGATGCTGGGGCCGCTCGGCGTCACGCCGCCGATGCCCGAGCCTCCCGAGGCGCCCGTGCCGTCGCCGCCGTCGCCGCCGTAGGCGCCGCCGCCGCCGCCGCCCGCGGCGGTGCCCTTGCCGCCCCCGTCGCCGGGAGGGCAGGCGTTCAACGCGCAGCCGGAGACGCCCGCGCCGCCTCCCGCGAAGCCGCGGCCGCTGGCGTCGATCCTGGCGCCGGGATCGATGTCGACGGTGTCGCCGAGCGCCCAGAGGACGATGCTGCTCTGCATGCTGGAGGCCGGGTTGTACAGGAAGGTGTCGTTGCCCTCCTGCTGGATCGTGCCTCCGACGAGCAGGTCGTCTTCCAAGTACAGGGGGCTGACCGTGCGCAAGACCAGCGCTCCGCCCGGATGCACCGTCAGGCGCTCGCCCGCGCAGTTGACGCCCGACGGAGGCGTCGGCACCGGCCGGGCGGCGACCGCCCACGAGGGGGCCGCGCAGCCGGGGCCGGGTTCCTCGATGATGAGGCGGGCCGACCGGGTGCCCGCGACCTCGCCGATGACGAGCCGGTGGAAGTAGATCTGCGTGTCGCCGACGCCCACGAGCACGTCCGAGCTCACGTCGATCGTGACGTCGTCGAAGGCGGTCGGCACCCAGTGGCTGCCCGGGTTCGCGGGATTGCCGAGGCTCGTGCCGTCGGTCCAGTTGTCGGCGGTGTTCCACTTGCCGTCGCCGCCCTTGCCGGTCCACACCAGGCCGCGCCGCGCCTTGCTCGAGCCGATGATCGTGTACGCCCCCTCGACGCCGGAGAAGTTGATGGCCGAGATCCGCACGTAGACGTCCTTGAGCGGATCGATCGGGTCGAACTTGGCCGACGGCGCGGCGTTGACCGTGGTGACGACGGTCGAGCCCCAGAGCGGGGTGAAGTCCGACATCGTCGAGACCTCGACCCGGTATCTCGTGCCGAGGCCGTTATAGCCGATCGACGGCGTGCCCGAGGCCCAGTAGACGGTGAAGTCCAGCGGGCTCGGGTACATGCCGCCGTCGGCCAAGGCGACGGGATCCGTGGCGAGGGTCGCGGTGACGACCGAGACGGAGAAGCCGCCTTGGCCGTAGGTGTTCGCCGCGGCGACGCGCATGTAGTAGGTCGTGTTCGGCGCCAGCCCGAAGACCGTGCCGGTCGAGAGCGCCGTCGTGGTCGAGGCGTACTGGCTCGTCGTGCAGCCCGCGTCGGTCGCCTCGGGCAGCAGGCAGGCCGCCAAGCGGTAGCCCGTCGTGAAGGAGGCGAGGTTCTCCGACCACGTGACCGTGATCGAGGAGACGTACGCGTTCGTCGGCGTCAGGCCGGGCGAGAAGCCGATCGGAGGACCGGGCGGCGTCTGCCCGGTCGCCACGTTCGACAGCGCGGAGACGTTCGGCCTGCGGTCCTCGTGCCAGATGCGGAAGTAGTACGTCGCGCCCGACGGGATGAGGCCGGCGATCTCGGCCGTCTGCTTGGAGCCGGGGTCGATCGCGCTCGTCGAGATGTCCACCTGCGCGGCCGCCGAGGACCAAAACAGCGCGTTTTGGGCATCGGCCGTCGACGTCGTGTGCTGAATCTTGAAGCGGCCGAGCATCAGGCGGCCGCGGTCGACCTGCGGAGAGATATCGTCGTTGTCGTGAGGGGCGCTCCACGTGAGGAGGACCCGGTCGGTCGCGGTCCCGGTCGAGGCCTTCAGGTCGGTGACCGGAGTCGGCGCGAGATTGTCGGTATAGCCGTGCGTGTTGGTCGTGTCGGAGGTGATCAGCCACGAGCTGTCGATCGACACGTTCGACAGGGCCGTCGTCTGTCCGGAGAGCACGCCGACCCGGAAGTCGGCGGCGCTCGCGAGCTGGATCGTGAACCCGTCGCCGTGCGCCATGTCGGCCACGGTCGACACGAGGATGATCCTCCAGCCGGAGCCCCCGCTTTGCGGGATGTTGATCGGACCCTGGAAGGCCAGCCGGCCCGTGTTGCCCGCCCACGTGACCGTTCCCGTCGTGGCGAGGATCGTGTCGTCGTTGCCGAAGCGGTTGGCCGAGGTCGTGGGGAGGTCCTTGTCAATGACGAGCGCGACCGCGGTGAACGTCGTCTGCTGCAAGGTCACCGCCGTCAGCGTGAACGTCGCCGAGAGCAGCCGGACCTCGCCGGACTGGGTGTTCAGCTTGAACGAGTAGAGCGAGTAGGGCCAGGTCGAGTCGCCGACCGTGTACTGGTTGCCCGGTTGGCCCAAGGGGTGGCCGCCGATGGAGACCGTCGGCGGATAGCTCGTGCCCGTGGTGCCTCCGGCTCCCGCCGAGACGGACTCCGAGCCGCCGAGCGTGATCTGGTTCGTCACGGCCTTGTAGATGCGGCCGCCGCCGCCGCCGCCGCCGTTCACCGAGCCCGCCGAGATGCCGCCGCTGCCGCCCTTCGCCTCGAGCGTCGCCGTGCCGGTGATCTTCTGCGCCTGGATGTTGATCGTCCCGCCCGCGCCGCCGCCGCCCGCGCCGCTGTTGCCGGTGCCGTTGGCGCCGTCGCCGCCGTTGACGCGGAGCACGGAGCCGTTGAACGTCAGCGTGTTCCCCGCGCGGATCGCGATCACGCCGCCGCCGTTTCCGCCCTTGCCGGCCGTCCCCGCGCCGGCGTAGCCTCCCTGCCCGGCGCCGCCGCCCGGCAGCATGGGATCGATGGCGGTGCCGAACGCCGAGCCCTTCACGCCGCCCGTGCCCACCCAGTTCGCGCCGTCGGCGCCCGGGCCGCCGTGTCCGCCGCCGCCGCCGCCGCCCGAGCCCGAGCCGTTGCCCGTGCCCCCCGCGCCGCCGCCGGTGCCGCCCACCGGCTCTCCGAAGCCGCCGTTGGCCGGCACGCCGCCGAAGGACTGGTTGCCGCCCGGATAGCCCGTGTTGCTGCGGTCCAAGATCACCCCTCCGCCCAGGGTCAGGTTCCCGCCCGCCCCGATGAAGGTGGAGCCGTTGGAGTGCGTCATGTTCAGCCACTGGATCGAGGCGTTCGACTGGAAGTTCATCGTCGACGCCAGCGGCACCTGGAAGCCGGTGTTCGACGTCGTGTCCGCCAGGAACGTGACGCTGGAGACGGTGAAGAGCACCGAGCCCTCGACCACGCCCGTGCCGGCGGCCAGCGGGGAGGCGCCGCCGAGGCGCACGTCGATCGTCGAGTGGTGGAAGGTGTAGTCCGTCCCGAGGACGGTGCTGCCGAAGGTCACCGACGAGTACCGGATCGTCAGGCTCGTCAGCCCGCCCGGGAGGGCCGAGATCACCGTGGCCGTGCCGGCCGCCGGCCCGGTGTAGGGCGACGGCGCGCCGAGTTGCAGCGTGTAGTTGATGACGTTGAGGTCCTGGCGATACACGAGGCCGGAGCCGCCCGCCGTGGCGTTGCCGGCGCCCGGCGTCGTCCATACCTCGCCGCTGTAGGTGCTCGAGTTCTCCCAGAGGAGGCTCACGAGACCGCCGCCGCCGCCGCCGCCGCTGGAGACCGTGCCGTTGGACAGGCCGCCCGCGCCGCCGCGCGCGTAGATCGTGCCGTTGCCGGCGAGCCGCATGGCGTCGATGTTGACGGCGCCGCCCGCGCCGCCGCCGCCGCCCCCGCTCCAGCCGCTGACGATGGTGCCCGGCTGGCCGCCGGAAGCGTCGGCGCGAATGACGCCGTTGATGGTGAACTGCGCGGTGGGAGTCTGGTTGACCCGGATGTACACCACGCCGCCGCCGCGGCCACCCGCGCCGCCCATCTCGTTGTTGCAGCCGATCTTGCTGCCGCCCGCGCCGCCGCCCGCGCCCGGCAGGATCGGCTGGATCATGTCGTCGTACTGGATGCCGCCGACGCCGATGGGTGTTGCGACGCCGTTGCCGTTGGCGCCGGGGCCGCCGTGTCCGCCGCCGCCGCCGCCGGCGGTATTGCCGCAGCCGCTGTTGGTGCCGCCGCCGGTGCCCGCGCCGGCGCCGCTGAAGCCGGCGCCGGTGGCGCCCGGCGCCTGGAAGACCGGCTGGGCGCCCGCGTAGCCGCGGCTCGAGACGTTCAGCTCGGCTCCGGCCTGCAGGTCGAAAATATTGCCGACGTCGATGTGCAGCGTGGAGGAGGACGGCACGACCGTGCCGCCTTTGATGATGAGGTTGTTGTCCACGCGCAGGTAGCTCACGCCGTCGGAGCCTCCCGCGAGCTGGAGCGTGCCGCCCGTCATCGTCACCACCGGCTGGATGCCGGTGACCGAGAGCGTCGACATATTGGCCAGCGTGAGGTCGTTGATCGTCAAGGTGGAGACGCTGAAGGTGGTGAAGCCGTTGATGTTCGTGCCGTCGAAGTAGCTGTGGCAGAAGCTCACGACGCCGCTCTGGATCGGGCTCGGATCCCCGCCGTTCTCGGGCCGGACCGAGGCGTTGGCGACGGTGATGGTCGAGACGAACTGCGCCGCGAGCGTCGAGGCCGGGGGCAGGAGCGTCGCCGGCCCCGTCGAGGCGAGCACGGCGCAGTCCGGAGAGCCGATCGAGAGCCGCGCGATGGGGCTCGCGCCCGGGGTGACCTTGTAGTAGAGCATGCCGGCCGCGCCCGTCTGCGCGCGGCTCCCGCCCGACGCGCCGCCCAGGGTGGTGACCTGTCCCGTGAAGCTGTCGATCCCGCCGGGGGTGATCACGACGGCGACGCGCCCGCCCGAGCCGCCGCCGCCCGGGTTGCCGCAGGACGAGGGGCCGCCGGCGCCGCCCAGCGCCGTGACCTGTCCCGAGCCGTTAAGGGTGTACGCCTGCACGCGCACCGAGCCGCCGCCGCCGCCGCCGCCCGCGCCCGAGGTCGCGGTGCAACTCGGCGTCGACTGGCCGCCCGGAAGGCCGTCGGCCCGGATGACGCCGTTGAGCGTGAACGTCTGCGAGACGTTGACCGAGACCGCGCCGCCGCCCGCCCCGCCGACGCCGCCGGTGTTGCCGGAGGTGGTACCGCCTCCGCCGCCGTTGCCGAAGCCCAGGCCGCCGGCCGTAGGATTCGAGAGGTCCGGGTTCACGATCGCCTGTCCGCCGGTGGCCGGGTTCCCGGAGCCGTGGCCGCCGACGCCCGCGTTGCCGCCGCCGCCGCCGCCCTGGGTCGCGCCGGTCGTGCCGCGGCCTCCGCCGGTCGCGTTGCACGAGCCGCCCGTATCGTAGGAGCTGCAGCCGTCGGTCTGCGCGGCGCCTCCGGGGAAGCCCTGCCCGTTGAAGTCGAGCATCGAGTCGGACTGCATGTCCAGGTTGCCGTTGACGTTGATCTGCGCGCTCTTGGTGGCGCCGGCCGCCAGCTTCACGACGGAGCCCTTGGCCAGGGTCACGTCCGCGTTGAGGGTCAGGCTCGTGAGGTTCGAGCTCAGCGTCATCGTGCCGTGGATGACCACGGGCTGCCCGACGCCGAGGTCCATGTTGTTGACGGCAAGTCGGAGGAAGGAGCCCGTGCTCAGCACCAGCGGGCCCGCCGGCACCGAGAACGTCGTGGCGGTGAGCGTGAAGTCCGAGTTCTGCGGCAACGTGAAGCCGCGGCTCGAGATGAAGATGCCGCCCGCGGTCGTGTTCTGGAAGCTCATCTGCGACAGGCCGTAGAACGAGGAGCTCGAGGTCGCCACCAGCTGGGCCGTAGACTCGACGGTCACCGTGGCGTAGCTCAGCGTGAAGGTCGAGACGCTGAGCGGCGAGCCGCTGAGGACGACGTTCGCGCTCGTGACCGAGAGGAGCGCCGCGCCGTCGATGTTCGAGCCCCACGCCGTCGAGGTGCTGATCAGCGTCTGGCCGAGCGCCGCGGAAGGTCCGCCGGGCACGTAGAGCCGGAACCCAGGCAGGTTGTCCTCGACGTAGAGCGTGCCGACGCCGCCGGGGTTCCCGCTCGCCCCGCCCGCGCCCGGGAGCAGCGCCACGGTGCCGGCGAACCCGTCGGGCGCGGCGCTCGAGCGCAGCGCGATCCGGCCGCCGCCGCCGCCGCCGCCCCCTCCCGCGCCGTTGCCGCCCTGCGCCCGTAGGACGCCCGTGCCGGAGAGCGCGGAGCCGCCGACGCGGATGGAGCCGCCCGCGCCGCCGCCGCCGTTGGTCGTGCCGGCGCCGCCCCGCGCCGAGATCGCCCCGTCCAGCCGGACCGGTCCCGCCGCCTGGAGCCAGAAGACGCCGCCGCCCGCGCCGCCGTTGCCGCCGCCGCAGGACCCCGGGTTGCCCGCGCCGGAGCCGGGGAGGACAGGCTCGCGGAACGCGCCGGAGACGGTGCCGCCCGCGTTGGCCGCCGTGTTGGCGTTGCCGCCGCGGCCGCCGTGCGCGCCGCCGCCGGAGCCCGTGCCGCTGCCTTGGCACTGGCCGGCGGAGCCGTTCGCCGGCTGGCCGACGGCGAAACCCCGGCCGTCGAGATCGACGAACGAGCCGGGCTCGAACGCCGCGAACCCCGCCACCGACAGGCTCGCGACGTGGACCCTTTGATCGGCGTTGACGCCGTGGGTCAGCCGCGACAACGGGCCGAAGTGGAGGTTGCCGGGCAGCGAAAGGCCGGGCGAGCTCGTCAGGGTCATCGTGCCGTACACCAGCGTGTCGAGCGCGCCGGCGTAGGTGAGCTGCGTCCCGGCCAGGCCGAGGATCGCGCCGGTCGAGACGGTGAGCGGGCTGCCGAGGTTGAGCTCGGTGCCGCTAAAGCTGAACGTCGCGCCGGAGTTCAAGGCGAGCGTGGTCACGGTCCAGGTGCCGTAGACCGCCTGGAACGTGGCGCTGGATTGCCCGACGACGTCGACCTTCGTCGCCGTGACCCCGAAGGTCCACGGCGGGCCCGTCTGGAAGGTGATCGTCGATCGCGTGATCGACATCGTGGTCACGGTCACCGAGGTCGGCAGGGAGTCGCGGATCGTCACGGACGCCAGGTTGATCGTGTAGTTGAACGCGCCGTTGACCTCGGGAGGCGACAGCAGCGTGCCGGCGTTTAAGACGCTGTTGCGGCCGACCCCGTGCTCGACGATCAGCCGGAAGCTCGGCTCGCCGTTGTTGCGGATGAAGACCGTGCCGGCGCCGCCCGCCTCCGCGAGCACCGACGTCGCGTCGCCCCCGGCGAAGCCGCCGCGCGCGCTCACCTGCGCGACCGGGAACGGGCCGCCGTTGCCGAGGACGATCGCTACCCGGCCGCCGCCGCCGCCGCCGCCGTCGCCCCGCTCCGAGCCATCGAAGTGCCCGCCGCCGTCGCCCCCGACCGCCTCGATCCGGCCCGCCGCGCTCGCGAGGTTCGCCGCGTCGATCATTACCGTGCCGCCGGCCCCGCCGCCGCCGCCCGCGCGGTACCAGCCGTCGGTGCTCGGCCCGCCCGCCCGGCCGTTCGCGGTGAGCACGCCGTCGAGGGAGAGGTTGCCCTGGACCTTCACGTAGACGAGGCCGCCGCCGTCGCCCCCGTCGCCGCTGAAACCGCCGCCCGAGCAGTTCCCGGTCCCGCCGGAACCGCCGCCGCCGCCCATGTCCGACGGGACCGACGGGGCGTCGTGAACGGCGCCGCGCACGACGAAGCGCTGCAGGTTCTCCCACGGGCCGCCCTGGCCGCCGTAGCCGCCGTGACCGCCGCCGGCACCGCCCTCGCCGCGCCAGCAGTTCGTCCCTTGGCCGCCGCCGCCACCCGCGCCGCCGGGCCCGCCGCCGACGTTGCCGGTCGTGTTGTTCGGCACGCCGGCCCCGCCCCGGTAGCCGCGCCCATCGGCGGAGAGCCAGCCGCCGGCCTGCAGGTCGAAATCTCCGGTCACCGTCATGCTCGCCACCGACACCCGCGTCTGATTGTTGGCGCTGTGGGTCAGCACGCCGCGCTGCGCGATCCGCATGTTCCCGGCGACGTGCATGGACATGTTGTTCGTGAGGGTCGTGGTGCCGCGGGTCAGGAAGTACTGGGCCGCCGGGAGGTTCACCCAGCTCGCGCCCAGATAGAGCCACTGGCCGGGGCCGACGTCGATGCCGTCGGTGTTCACGAGGTTCATCGTGCCGACGGAGTTTTGGAAGGTCACGCTCGCCACCTGGACGAAGGTCATCGTGGCGAGGTTGACGATCGCGCCGGAGTCGAAGGTGATCGTCGAGTTGCGCACCGACAACGTCGACACCGACACCGGGCTGCCGGTGACGCAGACCCGCGTGTTGATGAGCGAGACGAGGGCGTAGTCGGAGATCTCCGCCGCGGTCACGATCGTGCAGGTGCTGAGCGGCACGCCCGTTCCGTCGATCACCAGAGACGAGGCGCCGCCGATGGTGCGCATGACGGTGCCGCCGCCGCCGTCGGGAGCCCGTTGCGACGGGCCCATCCCGCCCGTGCCGCCGATCGTCCCGACCCGGAAGTTGGACGTGTCGGAGACGGAGGCCTTGAGCGAGATCCGGCCGCCGCCGCCGCCGCCGCCCGGGTTGCGGTTGTCGTCCGGGTCGCCGGCCCCGTCTCCGCCGCCCGCGTAGATCGCGCCGGTCCCGGCGAGCGTCGCCGCCGCCAGGTTGATCGAGCCGCCCGCCCCGCCGCCGCCGACCGCGATGGCGGTATTGCCGGTGGCGTTGATGTTGGAGGACGCCGCGCCGCTCGAGGAGATCACGCCGTCGTGAGTGAGGGTCCCGGCGACCGTCAGGGCCAGCACGCCGCCGCCCGCGCCGCCGTAGCCGCGGGGCGTGCCGGCGCAGTTATAGCCCGAGCCGCCGCCGGAGCCCGGTTCGCCGGGCGCGACGACGTTGTCGTAGACGGAGCCGCCGATCGCGGGCGAGCCGCCGGGGCCGTTGCCCCCGGTGCCGCCGTGGCCGCCGCCGGCGCCGCCGTCGGGGAAGTCGAAGTCGGCGAAGCCGCCGCCCGGGCCCCAGCCGTTGCCGCACTGCCCGCCCGCAAATCCGAGGCCGTCGAGGCGCACCCACGAGCCGGCCGCCGACGTGAAGTTCCCGCCGACCGTGACGCTCGCGACCGCGATCTTGGCGGCGTTCGTGTTGTTCGGCGTGTGCGTGAGGACCGAGCCCCCGAGCAGCTGCATGTCTCCCTGGATGGCGAGCGGGTTCGTCATGCCGACGAGCGTCATCGTGCCGGCCACGACCGTCTTCCCCGACGGGATGGCGAGGTGCGCGAGCTTGAGGCCGAGCGTCGTGTTCGGCGCGACGTAGAGGTCGCCGCTCGCGAAGGCCAGCGTGCTCACGTAGGTGTGCAGGATGCCGTTGCCGAGGATGCGCGGGTAGCCGCCCAGCTCGAAGCGCGCGTTGGGCCCGCCGCCGCCGATCCACGTCATCGAGGACACGCCGGTGAAGGTCGCGGTGGTGAGGGTGACGGTCGCGAACTGGTCGAACGACATCGTCGAGTTCGCGACCGTCCACGAGCCGACGTTGATCGAGAAGCCCGTGACCGTGACGCTCGCGTTCATGACCGTGAAGCTGCTGATGCCGGTCAGCTGCGTCGCGCTGACCGTCGTGTAGCCCCACGAGGTCGCCGGGCCGCCGACGCGGAGCGTCGCGCCCGCGGGCGTGCCGTCCTTGATGTAGATCGTGCCCGCGCCCGCGCTGTGCTGCAGGATGCCGTTCCCCTGTCCACCCGAGGCCGACCAGGTCCCGGTGAAGGAGTCCGCTCCCGTCAGATGCACCGCGATGCGGCCGCCGCCGCCGCCGCCGAAGCCGCCGCTGCAAGAGGCGCTCGCCGCGGAGCCGCCGTTGGCCTCGATGATGCCCGCTCCCGCCAAGTTGCCCGCATAGATGCGGATCGTGCCGCCGGCGCCGGCGGGGTCGTTGCACGCCCCGTGGCTCTGGCCGTTGGCCCGCAGCGCGCCGCCGGAGTTTACCGTCACGGTATTGGGCCCCGCGTCGATGAAGATGCCGCCGCCGCCGTACGCGTTGCCCTGGCACCAGTTGTTGTTGGCGCTCGAGCCGAGTTGGTCGGGGTGAGTGATCGAGTCATACGGGGCGCCGCCGCGTTCGGTCTGGCTGTTGCCGTCGCCGCCGTAGCCGCCGTGTCCGGGCCCCGCGCGCGCCCACGTGCCCGGCGACGGGCCCAGGCCGGCCCAGCCGCACGGGGTCTGATACCCGAGATTGCTGACGTCCATCGAGCCGTTGACGGTGACCGCGCCGTTGGCCGTGACGCTCGCGACGTGCAGCTTCACGTTCGTCGCCCAGGTCCCCCAGTGCGTGAGGTTGCCGCTCGGGTTGATCGTCAATCCTCCGCCGGGGATGTTCAGCCACGAGATGAAGCCGAGGTTCAGCGTCGCGCTGTTGCCGATGGACACCCCGCCTCCGCTCACCGTCACCGTGCTGCCCTGGTTCTGCCCGCCGATCGAGCCGTTGAGGCTCAGGTTGGCGTTGTTGGAGACGGTCAGCCCGCCCCCCGACACGGTGAGCTGGCTCTGGGTGTTGACCGCGAACTGGCCGCCGCCGCCCAGGGTCAAGGAGTTCAGATTGGTCGGCGTCCCGTTGACGTACGTGTAGGCGCCGCTCGAGGTGAGATCCGTCCCCACCACGTCGTTCGGCACGAAGCGGGTCCAGGTGCCCGCCGTGTTGCCCGCCCCGGCGTCGATGAGCAGGCGTGGCGCGCCGCCGTCGCGGATATAGACCGCGCCGTTGCCGCCGGACTCCGCGCCACTCTGAGCGATGCCCGCGCGCGCCTGCAGATTGCTCGTGGACATGCCCATCGAGTTCGTCCGCAGCGCGATCTGGCCACCCCCGCCGCCGCCGCCTTGCGTCGAGCTTCCCGAACGGACGCCGCCCGCGCCGCCGTTGGCCCAGACCCAGCCCGACCCGGTGATCGTGTCGGAGACGAGAAGGACCGAGCCTCCGGCGCCGCCGCCGCCGCCGCCCGCGCCGTTGCCGCCGCCGGCGCCGTTGCCGCCGGCGGAGCCGTTCGCGTTGATCACGCCGTTGACCGTGATCGTTTGGCCGCCCGTGACGGTCTTGATGTAGACGACGCCGCCGCCCGCGCCTCCGCCGCCGCCGCCGATCCCCCAGCAAGTATCGGTGCCCCCCGAGCCGCCGGCGCCTCCCGGTTGCGCGGGATTGAACCACTGTCCGGCGCCGGCGTCGTCCACCGCTCCGCCGCCGCCGGTGCAGCCGCCCTGCGAGATCCCGCCGTCGCCTCCGCGGGACCCGCCGCCGCCGCCGCGCGTGCAGCCGAAGCAGTTGTTGTTGCCGCTCGTGCCCGACCCCGGCGCTCCCGTCTGCGAGTAGCCCTTGCCCGACACGTTGACGTAGCCGCCCGTGTTCACCGTGAAGTCGCCGTTGGTCACGCTGATGCTCGTCACGTGGACTTTGAGGGCGGCATTCCCGGCGTGCGTGAGAACCGCGCCGTTGGAGATCGAAACATTGCCCTCCACGTTCAACAGCGCGACCGCCGTCAGGGTGAACGTGCTGGGATTCGGCAGGCTCAGGCCGCCGGAAAGGACCGTGACAGTGCCGCCGCGGATCCCGCTCAGCGTGAAGTCGATCGATCCATCGAAGTTGGTCTGGATGCTCGGCGCGTTATTGAGGACGAGCGTGGTGTTGTACGCGATGAGGTTGGTGGGCGTCCCGGCCAGCGTCAGCGTGTTCGTGATCGTAGCCGCCGAGGAGAACAGGACGTCTCCGCCGTTATTGTTGATCGACCCCAGCGTCATCGCGTTGCCGGTCAGGTACGGCCGGCCCCGTACGACGATCAGCGTGTCGTTCGTGGTGATGTCCGAGCCGGCGATGTAGGTGACGTTATCGGACCGCAGGGCCGGGCCGTTGTCGACGCGGAACTGCTTGCCCGCGCCGAGCGGCGCGTAGACGATGCCGGCGCCGCCGTCCCCGTAGCCGTGGCCGGTCGCGCCGCCTCGGGTCTGCGTGTTCGGCTCGGCGACGGGGAAGGTGATCGAGGCCGCTCGCAGCGCGATGAGTCCTCCGGCGCCGCCGCCGCTGCGGGCCTGGCTGCTCGACTGGTCGTTGTTGCCCGCGCCGCCGTTGACGGAGAGCGTGCCGGCGCCGGCGATCGTGTCCGCCCGCAGGTTGATGACGCCGCCGGCGCCGCCGCCGCCGTTGCCGGAGCGCGTGCCTCCGCTCGCGCCCGCGGCGCCATCGGCGGAGATCGCGCCGTCGACGAGGATCTGCCGCCCGCCCGTCGCCGCACCGTGGTAGACGACGCCGCCGCCCGCGCCGCCGAGGCCGCCCGTGCTCGGGCAGCCGGTCGTCTGGTCGCCGCCCGGGCCGCCCGGCCCGCCCGGCAGCAGAGGCTCGATGTAGCCGCCCGGATTGTTGGCGCCGCCTCCGCCGCCCACGCTGACCTGCTCGCCCTGGCCGCCCGAGCCGCCGCGCGCGCCGCCTCCGCCGCCGGTCGCCGCGCCGGAGCAGCCTCCGGCATAGCTGCTGCCCCCGGCCCCGATGTCGGGGCTGCCCGCGCCGTAAAAGCCGCGGGCACTCACGTTGATGGAGCCGCCCGTCTCGATCCGGATATCGCCGTTGGTGACCGTAACGCTGGCTACGTGCACCTTGGTGACGTCGTTGGCGGCGTGGCGGAGGACGCCGCCGCTCGGCACCTGCAGAGTGCCGGTGACGTTCATCCAGTCCACGCCCGAGAGCGTGAGGTCTCCCCGGAGGTTCAGGCCGCCGCCGGAGACCGTGATCGTGCCTCCGCCGTTCACGAAGCCGACGAAGGCCGAGGACCCGGGAGCGAACGACATGCTCGACACCGTGAGCATCGTCTTTTGGTTCAGCATCAGGCCCGAGCCGGAGCCGTTGAACGCCAGGTAGCTGATCGGGATGTTGCCGCCGGTGAAGTTCGCGCGGGAGCCGGACAGCGTGACCGTCGAGGCCGACGTCAGCGGGCCGACGAGGTAGCTCGAGTTGACGGCGCTGATCGTCGTGACGGTCACCCCGGCGGAGAAGATCACCGTGGAGCGGCTCAGCGTCAGCCACGACGGCTCCCCGGACGGGAACGCGGCCGGAGACAGCGTGGTCGGAGCCGCCGCCGGGTTCGCGCCGTTGTCCAGAAACAGCCGGAACTGCGGGCCGGGGTCGGAGAGCCAGATCGTGCCGGCTCCGCCCGTGGAGGAGGCGCCGGCGCTGCCCCGCGCTTGGATCGTAGCGGTGGACAGGCCGATGATCGGATTGTCCGCCCGGAGGGCGACCCGGCCGCCGCCGCCGCCGTTCGTGACGCCCGCGGCATTGGCGGTGATCGCGCCGGCTCCCTGGATCGTGGCGGCCTCCAAGCGGATCGTACCGCCGGCCCCGCCGCTGTTGGCTCCCGGCCGACCGTCGGCGCGTAGGACGCCGTCGACGGTGATCGTCCTGCCGGGAGCCGAGACGCAGAGCAAGCCTCCACCCCAGCCGGCCCCGGTCGAGCCTCCGGAGCCGAGGTCGGCGGGAGCCGCCGCGCTGTCGTGGCTCGGCCCGCCGCCGGTGGAGCCTCCGTCGTAGGGCGCGCCCCAGCCGCCGTGGCCGCCGCCGCCCGTCGTCAGCGGAGCGCCGGGGCCGGCGTTCGGGCGGTAGCCGGCGCCCTCGAGGTTGACGAAGGAGCCCGCGGCGAAGGTCACGTCGCCGCCGGTCACCGTGATGCTCGCGATCGAGGCCATGAAGGTGTTGTTCGAGGGGTGGGTCAGCACCGCGCGGTCCTGCACGACCAGATTGCCGGTGACGTTGAGGAGCGCCGCGCCGGCCAGGGTCATCGTGGAGTCGGAAGGCACGGTGAGTCCGCCCCCCGTCACCGTCATCGTGCCGCGGCCGACGCTCGCGAAGCCGACCGTCGACTTGCCCACGTGGAAGAGGAGCTTGGCCACGTCGAGCGTGGTGGCGGGATCGGCGAGCAGCGCGGACCCCCCGCCGAGGGTGACGCTGGTGATCGCGACGTTGCCGCCCGTGACGTGCACGATCGCCCCGGTGGCCAGGATCGCGTGGTAGGGGCCCGCCGGGAAGTCGGAGGCGAGGAGGGTCGAGGTGCTCGGATCGACCGCCAGGAGGCCGTTGTCGAGGACCACCCGGAAATTCGCGCCGTCGTCTTTCAGGTAGACCGTTCCGGCGCCGCCGGGCATGCTCGTGCCGTTGGCCGGGCCGCCCTTGGCGCTGATGGAACCACTCCAGGCGAGCGGGTTGTTCAGCTTGAGGGCCACCCGTCCGCCGCCGCCGCCGCCGCCGTTGGCCGCGCCGCCCGCGCCGCCGTCGACCCGGATCACGCCGGAGCCGCTCAGCGTGTTCGCGTCGATGGCGACCGCGCCGCCGGCGCCGCCGCCGCCCTGCGCGCCGGTGGCCGGAGCGAGGCCCACCGCCGTGATCGCGCCGTTATGGGAGAAATTGCCGCCTGCGGTGAGCTTGATGAAGCCGCCACCCGCGCCGCCCACGGCGGCCACGCCGCCGCCGCCGCCCGCGCCGAGCTCGGTCGGATTCGCCAGCGAGTCGAAGCTGGTGCCGCCCTGCGCGCCGACGCCGCCCGCCGCGCCCGCGCCGCCGCCGCCGCCGTGGGCGCCGCCGCCGCCGGATCCGGAGGCGCTGCCGTTGCCGGCCGCGCTGCCCGCGGGGCTGCCTTGCGCGGTCGCCGCGCCGCCCGCGTATCCGAACCCGTCGGCCAGGATCGCGCCGTCGGGGCCGATCACCACGTTCCCACCGACGTTGACGGTGACGTTGTAGGCGTAGAACCCGGCGGCCACGTTCGAGTCGCTGATGAGGGCGCCGCTGGAGATGAACAGGTCCCCCGTCAGCGTCATCGAGCTCGCGTTCTGGAAGAGCACGTTCGAGCCGTTGTAGAGCGCGAGCGTGCCGCCCGACACGGTGGTCGAGAGGTTCAGGCGGATGAAACCGCCTCCGCCCGTGGAGCGGCCGAGGGTGAGGGTCCGGAACCGGGCGTACGTCGTGACGACGTCGATGCTGGCGCCTCCGGCCGGATCGACGACGACGTCGTCGTTGGGACCCGGGACGGCGTTCCCCGTCCAGTTGTTCGGCGAGTTCCACTGCAGGTCGAACGCGTTGCCCGTCCAGAACTTGCTCGAGGCCAGGACCGTATGGGTGGTGTAGAAGACGTTGCCCGCGCGGTCGGTCACGCGGTAGGCCACCTGATTGATGCCCTGGTTCCCGCCGAGCGTATGGGTCGACGGCGCCAGGGTCATGTTGTAGATCTTCATGTTCGCGGGAGTCGTCTGACCCGGCACGGCCGGGAACTCTATATAAGGATAGACGGCGTTCGGGACGTCGACCGAGACGCGGTGCCAGTTGTAGCCCGAGGTGGTCGTATAGGCGACGCTGAAGTTCCCGTAGCCGTCGGCGGCGTCTTTCGCGATCTGCCCACCCGAGACGGCGGAGGTCGTGATCCGGACCTCGTCTAGGATGCCGTTGAGGTAGAGGCCGCCGCACGGGCCCGACGCGTCGCAGGAGCCGAAGTACGTGGGGCGGTTGGCGGCGATGCCGAGCGGGGTCGCGGCGGTCACGGACGAGTTGAAGACCCCGTTGAGGTAGAGGCTCTTGGAAGCGCCGTTGTAGACGAACGCCAGGTTGTACCAGGTGCCCGCCGACAGAGTCGTCTGCGAAACCAACTCGGCGGGATCGGACCCCGCGCTGTGCGAGAAGCTCACGTAAGGCTTGCCGTTGCGCAGCCCGAAGAAAAAGCTCCGCTGGGCGGAGTCGTCGATCTCGAAGCGATTGACGAGCGGGACGTCGCCGGCCGGCACCGCTTCGAGCCGGGCCCACAACTGGACGCTGAAGGTCGTGTTCGAGAGGCTGAACGCCGCCGAGCCCGGGACCGTCAGGCGGGCCGTCGAGCCGTTGAAGTAGAGGCCCTCGCCGTCGAGGACGCCCTTCACGAACAGCGGCGTCTGGCCGCCCGAGTCGCCCTGGAGCGTCGCGTTCTGCCCGTTGCCCGAGCTGTCGCTCGTCGTGCCCCCGGCGCCCTCGTCGAAGCGCCAGAGTCCGACGGTCCGGGCGATCACGCCGCGGATCGGGTCGAGGCCGGCCCCGAAGGCGTCCTGGACCGACGTCTGCGCCGTCACGGGGGACAGAAGGTCGATGAAGGCCGTCTCCGCCTGGAGGACGGCGAGGCTGTCGTAGGTGCCGGAGGGGCCGGGCTCGGTCGCCGGGTTCGGGTCATAAAGGAAAGGGCCGTAGTCGCGGATCTCGCCCTCTCCGTCGGCGTTCGTCTCGGCGCGCAAGTGCAGGTAGCGGGTCGCGTCCGCGGTCAAGGACAGCGCGAGCGCGCCGGAGGTCCAGCAGCCGGGGCACGCGGCCGGCGGCGACCAACTGTACGTCGGGTTGCCGTCCAGGAAGTGCCGGTAGCGGTCGGCCGAGCCCGGCCCGAACGCGCCGGTAAACGCGATCTGGCTGGAGGCGTTCTGCCAGACGCCCGTGGACGGCGTGGGCGTCGTGGTGCTGACCAGCGCGAGCCACGGCAGCGTCTCGAAGACGGCCGGCGGGCCCCAGGGCTCGGTCTGGCCCGTGCGCTTGTTGACGACCGCGGCCCGCACGTACTGGAGCTTATATCCCGTGAGCCCGCGGAACGTGACCGTCGAGAAATAGACGTCGGTGGAGCCGTAGATCGTGCTGAAGTCGTTCTTGGTCGAGACCTGGACCGTGTAGACCGTCGAGGACGGGTTCACGAAGGGCGCGGTGCCGGAGGTCCAGTAGACCGTCAGCGTATCGCTCGACACGAATGGGATCGTCAACCCGTCGGGGATGAAGCCGCTCGTCATCGTGCTCATGATCGCGGTGTACTGCGACCACAACTGCCCGCTCGAGCTCGAGGCCCGGACCTGGAAGAAGTACGTCGTGTGCGGGAAAAGGCTCTCGAGCCGCCCGAAGAGGTTGGCCGTGAACGACGAGGTCACCGTCGCGCCGCCGTCGAAGGACTGCCGGGTGGAGCCCCGCACCTCGTAGCCGGTGGCCCCCGGACTCGCCGACCAGGAGAGGCGCGCGGAGGTCGACGTCGTCTCGATGACCGAGCTCGGCACCGGCACGTCGGGCGGCGTGCTGATGAGCACGCCGTAAGGACCGTAGGTCGTCGTGTGGCCGAGCATGTCCCGGAAGGTGAACTGGATCTGGTTGGTGGCCTTGTTCCCCGTGAGGCTCGACGTCGAGGTCACGAGCGGCAGCCGCCAGGCGGTCAGTATCTCGGGCTCCTGCGAGCCCGGGGCGCCGCTCATGCTGACGTACGGCCCCGGGTCGAGCGGATTGTTCGTCGTCACCGCGACGAAGGTGTTGCCCGCGTCGGTCGAGTAGGCGATGCTGTAGTTGCCGTCGGCGGTGTCGAGTCCGGACATGCCCGGCGCGCGGTCCTGCACGGTGATCTGGACCGTCACGCCGTCTTTGAGGTCGTTGTACTGGCCCTCGGAGACGTAGCCCCCGGTCGAGTTCAGCGACCCGAAGAGCGTCGCCGTCGGCGAGGTCGTGTCGAGCCGGTACGGGCCGAGGACGGCGTGCGCCGGGTTCGCGACGAACTTGTCGTTGAGGGCCTGGGCGATGAACCACCACGAGCCGTCCGGATCGTTGTCGGCGGCCTCGGTCCGCAACTCGGTCACGAACGGACCGGCGCCCGGCGTGTTCTCGAGCACGAGCCGCCAGTAGCGCCGCGCCCCGACGCTCGTCCACGCGACCTCGTTCCAGCCCGCGGCCGCCGGCGCGAAGCCGGTCGCGGCGTTGATCCACGTGACGTTCGACGAGGAGTACTGGACCGTGTAGGTGCCGGCGTAGCCGGCGCCGGACAGGTTGAGCTTCCAGCGGACCAGCTCCTTCGCGTTTCCGGCCCCGAAATCGATGGTGAGGGTCGAGTTCGAGGCGGCCGAGTCGGTGTCCCACGCGCGCGTCGCCGTGTCGTCGTCGACCGCGCAGGCCGGGAAGGCCGCGCACGCGCCGAGCCCCGTCTGCGAGAGCATCGACGGCAGCGGGATGTCCTCGACCGTGCCGCCGCCCGCCGCCATGAGCTGGTTCTGCTGGCCGGCGGTCCAGGCGGGCTCCGCGCCGGAGAAGAAGTACCTCTCGCTCTTGATCCACTGCACCCGGTACCGGTTCGCGATGCCCGTGCCGAACGTCGCGTTGAACTTGAAGTTGGTGGCCGAGGTCTGCCAGGTCCCGGCGGCGGGGTTGGAGCCGTCGCTGAGGACCGTCGAGGTCGAGGCCAGCGTCATCTCGTCGCGGACGGTCGACCAGATGAGCGGGCTCGTCGCCCGCGCGCGGAAGTAGTACGTCGTGTTGGGAGCGAGCGCGGTCGAGACCACCACCGTCGCGGAGCCGGTCGTCGTCGTCGAAAGGATCGTCCCGGTGAAGTCGGACTTCGTCGAGTTCTCAACGGTGAACGGCGGGTTGCCGTTGGAGGCGACCGTCACGGTCATCGACGCGACCGCGGGCAGCAGGCTCGCGATCGGGATCGGCAGGCTCGGCGTGAGCGTGGACTGGTAGGTCCGGCTCGAGAGGATCACCGCCGCGGCGGTGTCGACCGACGCGACGTACATGAGCTTGAGCGAGCCCGCGTTGACGGTCGTCGAGAGCGCGACGGAGGTGTTCGAGCTGCCTCGGACGTCGATCGTGCCGCTGACGACGATGTAGGCGGCCTCGAGCAGCACGCCGCCGCCCGCGCCGCCGCCGCCGAAGAACGTCGAGAAGTTCGTCCCGCCGTGCTGGCCGCCGCCGGCGCCCTTGGTCAGGATCTTGCCCCGGACCGTGACGGTGCTGTAGGCGATGAGCTTGATCGCCCCGCCGCCCGCGCCGCCGCCGCCCGCGCCGCCGCCGAAGGAGGTGTCGGAAGTCGTGCCGCCGCCGCCGCCGCCCGAGCCCATCCAGACCTGCGCGGCGGTGGAGTT
>JACQPK010000261.1 GCA_016207565.1 Elusimicrobiota bacterium | reverse complement strand
CGCCCTCGTTCGCGAACGTCTTGAGCGCGTTCACGAGCTCCGAGGCCGGGAGCATCTTCGAGAGATAGCCGTTGGCACCCGCCTGGATCGCCTCCATGACGTGGGCCTCGTCCTCGAAGGACGAGAGGATGAGGACGTTCGTCTCGGGACACTCCTTGCGGATCTGGCGGGTCGCCGAAACGCCGTCGAGGTGAGGGAGCTTGATGTCCATCAGGATGACGTTGGGCTTCAGCTTCTTGGCCATCCGCAACACCTCGGAGCCGTCGGCGGCCTCGCCGATGACCTCGATGGATTTCTCGTTCTCGAGAAGGTCCTTGATGCCTTCGCGGAACAGGGTCTGGTCGTCCGCGATGAGAACCGTCACCTTCTTTCGGGGCGCTGCAGTGATCTTTTTAGACTTGGTTGCCGAAGCGGCCATTTGGCCACCCCCTCGTTTTGTCTAACGACGACGGCTCAATGACGACAATGCTACTACATAACATGGGTCCCGGACAATGTCAATAGTTCTTGCCGGATTCCGTCAAGACCTAGACTCGGCCTGGGACTCCCGCGAACCCGCCCCTAATCCTCAATCAAGGGCCGTCCTCTGCGTCCTCTTCGTTACTTCCCTCTGCGTACCTCCGCGTTACTCCGTGCTCTTCGCGCGTCGGGCTGCAACAGCGCATCGCAGAGGCACGCAGAGGAAAGTAACGAAAAGGGACGCAGAGGAGGGATTACGACTTTGTCACCAGGCAGGTGATAAGTGTACCGACGAGGCTCCCGACGTGACTGAGGATTTGGAACCCGACCGCCCGCTTGCCGTGGCAGCCTAGACGGTGCTACGCTGGCGCCCTCCTTGAGTCGCGCACCCCGTTCTTCCAATGATCGATCCGGGCTCGCCGCGTTCGGCGTGGCTCTGGCGGCCGGCGCCGCGTTCCTGGCGAGCGTCGCGTTCACGGAGACTCACCCCGATGAGGATGCGGCCCTCGCGATCGGCTGGCTCTTGTCGCGAGGCTGGCTCCTTTACCGCGATGTCTTCTCGCATCATCTTCCGACAGACTACATCCCGGCCGAACTGCTCGCCTCGGCGCTCGGCCCGTCCCGCCTCGCCGCGCGCTGGCTCATGCTTGCCGCCTGGGCGGCCGCCTCCTCGGCGCTCTTCGCGCTGCTCCGCCGCAATCGGGACGGTGCGGCGACCGCCGCCGCTTACACGGCCCTCTCGGCCGCGTGGATGACCTACTGGCACGGGAATCTGCTGCTCATCGAGACGTGGATCGGGCACGGCGTCGTGCTCGCGGCCGCGGCTCTCGGCTCGCCCCTCGCCTTCTCCCCCGAGGCGACGCCGCGCCGCGGGCTCGCGCTGGGCGCGCTGCTCGCTTGCCTCGCCCTCGCCTCGCCGACATTCTTGCCCGCGACCGCGTTGGTCGCGGCGCGAGCCGCCGCCGAGCCGGCGTGGCGGTCGCGCGGACGCTGGCTCGGAGCCGGCGCCGTCGCGGCCGGCGCCCTGTGGCTAGCCTGGTCCGCGCTCCATGCGGACCTCTCGCTCCTCGTCGACCATGTCGTGCGTTTCAACGTCACCGTCTACCCCCGCTTCTTGGGACTGCGGCCGGAGCACCCGCTCCTCTCGTGGGCCGGCGGGGTCCTGGCCGACCACGCGCGCGCCTACGCCGGAGCGCTGGCGTGGACGAGCCTGGACCGCTACTTCGAGGGCGTGCTGCGGCTGGCGCTCCTCGGCTGGTGCGCCTGGCACGCCACCTCCGGGCGCATCGGCCTAGCCGCCTGGTGGCTGGCGTTGCTCGTGGCGCTCGCGCCGCGGGCCGAGCCGATCGCCCTCGCCGTGCCCTTTCACCGATCGCCGTGGTTCTTCGCGGCGACGCTCCTGGTCGCACGCGGCTCCGTCTTGGCCGCGCCGTGGGCCTTTCGCGGCCCTCCGGCGCGCGCGGCGGTCGGAGCCGTCGCGGCGGCCGCGCTCGCCGTGACGCTCATCCCCACCGCGATCGCGACGAGTCAGTTGAGGGAATTCTCCGCTCCGGACGAAGCCGCTCAGGCGGTCAAGCGTGCCCTGCGCGAATGCCTCCCCGAGTCCGCGCGCGTGGCCGCTTTCGCGATGGAGCCGCACGTCTTCGTCGACACTCTGCGCGAGCCCGCCGTTCCCGCCGTGTTCTACCTTCCCTGGCAAGCGACGTGGCCGCCGGCACGCGAGAGGCTGCTCCGCGCGTGGGACCGGTCCCCGCCGGCGGCCGTATACCTTTCCGGATCGCTGGACGTGTGGGGCGCGCGTTGGGAGAGCTGGGGCTCCGACGTCGAGGAGCGCCTCAGGCGAGGCTACGTCCCGGTGGTGGCCTGGCCGCCGGACGAACCGGAGCGGTTTCAAGTCTGGGTCGCCCGGGAGCGGGGCGACGCCTTCGTCCGCTGCGCCGCCTTCGCCGACGGGCGATCCGCTCGTTAGGCGGCCCGGGCGACTTCGGCCTGGGCCGGCTGCGCCGAGGTGGGCAACGTGAAAAAGAAGGTCGCGCCCTTGCCGAGCCCGTCGGACTCCACCCAGATGCGCCCGCCGTGCATCGCGACGATCTCGCGGGAGATCGACAAGCCGAGCCCGAGGCGGCCCCGCTCTCCCACTCCGGCGCCGTTGACCGAGGTCTGGTAGAAGCTCTCGAAGATCTTGCTGAGCTCGGCGGGAGCGATGCCCTCGCCGCTGTCTTTGACCGCGAAGCGGACGTCGCTGCCGGCCTTGGCCACCTGCACCAGTACGGCCCCTCCGCGCGGCGTGTGGCGCAACGCATTCTCGAGCAGGTTGTTGAGGACCTGCGCGACGCGCTTCTTGTCCGCGGTGAGGCTCGGCAGCCCCGGCTGCACCTCGGTCTTGAGTCCTATCCCTCGCTGGCCCGCCTTGCCCTGCGGCCCGACGATCGCGTCCTCGATCATCTTGCCGGGCTCGAACGCCGACTTCTCGAGCCGGAGCCTGCCTTGCTCGATCGCCGCCCAGTCGACCAGGTCCTCGACCAGCCTCGCGATCTGCTCGATGCCCGACGAGATGTACTGCATCCGCTTCGCCTGCTCCGGCGTCGGCTGCATGGTCTGCTGGAGCATCTCGTAGG
>JACQPK010000260.1 GCA_016207565.1 Elusimicrobiota bacterium | reverse complement strand
GCCGAAGCCTGGCTCCACCGTCATGACGAGGGCCAGATCGATCCGCTTGATCCACGGCAGCAGGCGGTCGACCGGCGTCTTCGGCTTGATCGCGACGCCGGCCTGCGTCTTGCGGCCGAGGGCGGCGAGAAAGGATTCGACGTCCTCCGACGCCTCCTCGTGCGCGATCACCACGTCGGCGCCGGCGTCGGCGAACGAATTGGCGAAGAACGCGGGGCGCTCGACCATGAGATGCGCGTCGAGGGCGACGCGGCCGTTCGCCTTCACGGCGCGGACGATGTCCGGGCCGAAGCTGAGATTGGGCACGAAGTGCCCGTCCATGACGTCGACGGAGACCCAGTCGGTGTCGCCCGCCACGCGCAGGACGGCGTCCCCGATCGCGCCGAAGTCGGCGGCGAGGAGCGAGGGCACGATGCGGACCTTGCCGTCGGGGCGAGGAAGGGCCATCAGAGATCGCGCTCCTCGACGAGGATGCCGTTCAAGAAGACCTTCATCCGTGCGCCGGAGCCGGTGTCGGGGACGGAGAGGTCGATCTTCGAGCCGGGAGGGCGGACGCCGTTGAACAGCTCCCGCTCGCCGTACTGGTCGACGACGACGATCCGCACGGTGCTGTCGGCCGAGCCCTGCGAGACCTCGTAGCGGATCGACTTGCTCGGGCCGCCGGGGGCGGTCTTGGTGCGGCCGCTGATCGTCAGCTTGATCTTCTGCCCGGGCGCAAGGACCGCGTCGGCCGCGGGCTCCTGCGCGAGGATCACGCCGTAGGGGAACAGCGCGCCGAAGTCCTTGCTGACCGCGACCTGATATCCCTGCGCGTTCGCCCAGGTGCTCGCCTCGGAGAGGTCCTTGCGCTGGAAGTCGGGCATCAGCACGATGCCGTTGGGCGGCTGGCCGCCGGAGACCACGACGTTGACCTGCGAGTTCCGCTCGACGCTGGACTCGGACTTGGGGTCCTGCGTCACCACCATGCCCTTGTCGTACTTGAGCGAGTACGCCTCGGAGACCTCGCCCAAGACGAGCTGGTTCTGACGCAGCAGCATCTCGGCGTTGCGGAGGGGGAGCCCGACGACGACCGGGGCGAACACCGTCTCTCCGCCTTGGCTCACCACGACCTTCAGCACCTTGCCTTCGCGGACCTTGGTGCCCGGCGGAGGGTTCTGGCGGAGGATCGCGCCGATCGGCACGGCGTTGTTGAACTCCTCGCCGTCTTTCTTGAGGGCGATGTTGAGCGGCGCGAGCGCGTCGAGGGCGGCCGAGACCGGCTTGCCTTTGAGGTCGGGCACGATCTGGACCTTGCGCGCGTGGACGATGCCTTCGATGCCCCAGCGGAACGCGATGAAGGCGAACGCCGCGAGCGTCCCCAGAGACAGGAACGCTTCCCAAAGCTGAATTTCTCCGCGATCTCGTTTCACGTCAAATCAAGACGGTCCCCAGGCTTCAGACGCAGACCGTTCAGAAAATGGGCCGCAGGAAGCGGCCTTTTTCCTTGAGGCTGGACCTCGTGCACCCAGAGTCTTCCGGCTCCGCATTCTATCAAAATACCGCCGTCGGGGGCAACGCGAGCGATCATGCCGGCGCGGCCCGCGCCTTCCGGGGTTTCCACCGATGTCCGCAGCAGATTCACGGGTTGACCCTTGCGCTCGAAGTAGGCGACCGGGCCGCCGCGCAGCCCGCGCACCCGGTTATGGATATACGGGGCGGGCTCCTCGAATCTTACGCGCGCGTCCGCGCGGGTCAGCCGCGGGGCGAGGCTGGCTTCGCCCCGCTGAGGCTCTCTTCGTATTCCCGCGTCGAACCCGGCCAACTCGCGCCGGACCAAGTCCACGCCGAGCTCCGTGAGCCTCGCCGCCAGAGCCGGCGCGTCCTCGTCCGGCCCCACGCCGGTCTCCGCCGTCGCCTGCACCGGCCCGGTGTCCATCCCCTCATCGAGCCAGAACAGGGTTACCGCGGTCCGCGTCTCGCCCTTGATCAAAGACCACTGGATCGGCGCCGCGCCGCGGTAGAGCGGGAGCCGCGAGAAGTGCACGTTCAAGAACCCGAGGCGCGGCACGGCGAGCAGATCCGGCTTGAGGATCTTCCCGTACGCCACGACGAGGGCGGCGTCCGCCTTCAGAGCGGCGAGCGCGGGCGCGAGCTCGGAAGGGGAGCCCGCCGGCTGATGGACGGGCAGGCCGAGCGCGAGCGCCGCCTTCTTCACGGGCGGCGGAGTCAGCTCGAGGCCGCGCCCGGCGGGCTTGTCCGGACGAGTGATCACCGCGAGCACCTCGTGCTCG
>JACQPK010000259.1 GCA_016207565.1 Elusimicrobiota bacterium | reverse complement strand
GGGCAGCGCTTGGCCGGCGAGTAGGTGCGCAGGCACTCGTCGTCCTCCGGCAACCACTCCTCGAAGTACATCTCCACCTTCTTGCGGCACTTGATGCAGAACCGCTCGAAGGCCGCGCCGCAGCAGGGGCAGAAGCGCTGCGGCGGCTCGGTCTGATGCGTCAGCGCGGAGCACGCCCCGCACTGAAGATCGATCTTCATCTTGATTCGGGTCGCCATGCTAGTACTTCCCTCCATCCTTCCCGCCTGCCGGCTTCTGGTCGGTCACGATCGCGATGCTGGCGGACGTCCCCAGGCGCGTCGCCCCCGCGGAAATCATGGCCTGCGCGGTCGCGGTGTCGCGGATGCCGCCCGAGGCCTTCACGCCCATCATCGGCCCGACCGTCTGCCGCATGAGCTTGACGTCGTCGACGGTCGCGCCGCCGCCCGAAAATCCCGTCGACGTCTTCACGAAGTCGGCGCCGGCCTGCTTGGACATCAGGCACGCGCGGACCTTCTCGTCGTTGGTGAGCAGCGAGGTCTCGAGGATGACCTTGAGCACGCGTCCCCGCGTCGCCTCGCGGACCGCCTGGATGTCGCTGAGCGCCAGCGGGTCGTTGCCCGACTTCAGCGCGCCGATGTTGATCACCATGTCGATCTCGTCGGCGCCGTTGGCGATCGCGTCCCGGGCCTCGATCGCCTTGACCGTCGGCGTCGTGGAGCCGAGCGGAAAACCGATCACCGTGCAGACCTTCACGCCCGAGCCCTTGAGGAGACGGGCCGACAGCGCGACGTAGCTCGGGTTCACGCAGACCGACGCGAAGCAGTACTGGCGCGCCTCCTCGCAGAGCTTGCCGACCTCCTCCTGCGTCGCGTTGGGCTTGAGCAGCGTGTGGTCGACGGTCCGGGCGATCTGAGAGCAGTTCTTCGTCGGGTGGCAGACGCCGATGCGGTCGACCCCCAGGTCCGAAAGCTGCGCCGGGCTGTGGCTGGAGACATGCGCGCAGTGCGGACAGTTCTCGGAGCCCGTGTGCCCGTCGTCGTCGTCCTCCTTGTGGGCCGCCAGCGCCGCCTTGGGCTCGGGGCGCGGCGCGCGCCACGCGTCGCTGAACACCTTGCCGGCGGTGCCGGTGGTCACCGAGACCGCCTTCTTCTGGGGGGTCTCGCAGCCGCAGTCCCCCTTCAGCAGCCCCTTGTCGGCCAGAACGCGCACGACCGCGTCCACGACGCGGCGCAGCTCGTCTTCACGCACAGCGGCCTCCATGCCCGGTAAAGATATCAGTTTCCGTCGAGGAATCAAGATTGCTAAGCATACTTCTTGTCCTTGCCGCGGACGCTCACGCGGTCGATGATGCCGCAGATCACGGTGCGCACGGGCGCGGTCTTCGAGCCCAGGATCGCGCGCGCCGAGCCGCCCTCGTCGACGACCAGGACGATGGAGCCGGGTCCGGCCCCGACGCCGCCGTCGAGGGCCATTGTGGCCTCGCCGAGCGGCTTCTCGGTCTCCGGGTCGATGGGGCGCACGAGCAGGAGGCGCTTGCCGTCGAGCTCCCGGACCTTTCGGACGCCCCAGACGTTGCCGATCACCTCGCCCACGAACATCAGAGCTTCACCGCCACGAGCCGGAACTCCATATTGCGACCCGGGAAGATCCAGCAGAAGTACTTCTCGTAGAGATCGTAGGAGAGCGCGGCGATCAGCCTTCCGGGCCAGCACAACGGGCTGGAGCCGAAGTGGAGCTTGCGCAGGCGCAGCCCGAAGGGCGGCGGCTCGCCCGAGTAATACGGCTTGAACGTGACGAGCCCGAAGTGGAACTTGTGCGTGATGTCGCCGTAGGACTCGTACGAGGAGAAATGCGGCGTGACGATCGAGACGATGCCGCCGGGCGCGCAGATCCTGCGGGCCTCGCGGACGGCGCGATCCGGGTCGCCCAGGTGCTCGAGCACGTGGTGCAGCCGGACCTCCTGGAAGCGGTCGTCCGCGAACGGCCAGGGATAGGCGTCTAGGTCGTGGTAGATGTCCGCCGCCGAGGACGGGTCCCGGTCGACGCCGATGGCGTCCTCGTGGCGGAGCGGGCCGCAGCCGATGTTCACCGCCGTGAGCCTCGAGAGGTCCCGTGGCCGGTCCATCGTCTTACCCATGGCGGAAGTCCCGAGCCTGGTGCCCCTCGACGATGCCGACGATCGCGGCGTCGACGGGCGGCAGGTCGGGGAAGGCCACCGCCGCCTCCCGCGCCGCGACGTAATACACCTTCTCCGCCGCGCCGGAGCCGACGGCGTCGGCCGCGACGATCGGGTCGCCCTTCGGCGATTCGTCCTCCCACGCGAGCGGCTGGATCAGGAGGAGCTTCTTTCCCTCCATCGTCTCCACCTGTCGCGCGCAGAAGACGCGGCCGACGACCCGGGCGAGCTTCATGCGGTCACCGAATACTTCTTTTCGATCAGCTGCACCTTCGCCAAACGGCGTTCGTGCCGGCCGCCTTCGAAGGCGGTCGACAGGAAGGTCTTCACGATCTCCTGGAGGATGAGCTCGCCGTGCGTCTTGCCTCCGAGGCAGAGGATATTGGCGTCGTCGTGCTGGGCCGCGAGCTTGGCGCTGAAGACGTCGTAGCCGCAGACCGCGCGCACGCCCGGCACCTTGTTCGCGACGAAGCAGACCGCGCCGCCGAAGCCGTCGAGGAGGAACCCTTTTTGGAACTCCCCGCGCGCGACCGCCTCCGCGACGAGCTGCGCCACGTCGGGGTAATCGACGGACTCCGTCGAGTAGCAGCCGAAGTCGACGACCTCGTGGCCGAGGCCCTGGAGGAACTTCTTGAGCTTCTCCTTGGCCTCAAATCCCCCGTGGTCGGAGCCGATGACGAGCCGCATCACTTCCCCACCGCCGCCAGCATCTGCTTGTCGGCCTGAGGGATGACGACCTGGGTCACGAGCATCGCCTTCGGCACCGCCGCGATCCCGGCCGCGACCGCCGAGCGCACCGCGCCGACCTCGCCCGTCATCGTGACCATGCCCTTGCCTCCGCCGACGACGGCCTTCGTCTCCAGCAGCCGGACCGAGGCGGCCTTGGCCGCCGCGTCCGCCGCCTGGATCGCGGCGATGGCCTCCTTCGTCTCGATGATGCCGACCGCCTCCAGCTGCTCGACCGGCTTGCGCTTCTCGAGCGTGTCGAGCACCTGCTGGTGGACGTTGCGGATGATGAATTGGTGGACGACGGCATCTTTCGCGATGTCGTTGCCCGCGCGCAGCGCGCTCTCAACCTCGCCGACCGGCCCGGAGATCAGGATCGTCAATTTCCCCCGGGCGATGATGGTCGTCTTGACCAGGGTCACGGAGGCCATTTTGCACATGGCGTCGGCCGCCTCGTAGCCCCTGGCGATGGAGGACGTCTCGATCAATCCGATGGCGATGTTCGCTTGCATGTCAGACTCCTAGGACCTCGCGCGTCTGGGTGTCGGCCGTCTTCTCGTTGAACCATTCCGGGTAAAGGGGCTGCGGCGCGGTGATCGCGTCGAGGCGAGAGACCTCGTCGGCCGACAGCTCGACGTCAAAGACGCCGAGGTTATCCTCCAGCTGCGCGAGCTTGGAGGCGCCGAGCAGGATCGTCGTCGCCCAGGGCTTGGCGAGGAGCCAGGCCAGCGCGACCTGGGCCACGGACGCGTCATGCTCGTTTGCGACCCGCTGCATCGCGTCGATGAGCCTCCAGCCCTGCTCCTTGTCGGTCGGCAGGAAATCGAAATCCTTGAGCCGGCCGCCGCCGCCCCGGGGGTCTTGGCGCGAGTAGCGGCCCGTGAGGAAGCCGCCGGCCAGCGGGCTCCAGACCATCATCCCGATGCCCGCCTCCTTCATGAGCGGCACCGTGTCGCGTTCGACGTCGCGCCCGACGAGCGAGTAGTACATCTGCGCCGCCGAGAAGGGCGTCCAGTCGCGGGCGGCCTGGATGCCGACGGCCAGCCCCGCCGTCCACGCCGGCCAGTTCGAGTAGCCGATGTAGCGGACCTTGCCGGACCGCACGAGGTCCTCGAGCGCGCGGAGCGTCTCCTCGAGCGGCGTGAAGGGGTCCAAGCGGTGGACGACGAAGAGGTCGAGCCAGTCGGTGCCCAGGCGCCTGAGGCTACCCTCGCATTGTAGGAGGAGGTGCCGGGCGGAAAGCCCGGTGCGAAGCTGCGAGCTGGAGGCGCGAAAGCCCGCCTTCGTGCAGAGCGCGACCTCCTGCCGCCGCGTCCCGAGCGCCTTGCCGAGCATCGTCTCGGACTCGCCGCTCGCGTACATGTCGGCCGAGTCGAAGAGGTTGATCCCCGCGTCGATGCAGCGGCCGACGAGCTGGTCCGCCTCCTTCGGCCCGGTCTTCCACACGTGGCCCATCGGGCCCTCGCCCGAGCCGAACGTCATCGAGCCGAAGGAGAGCCGGCTGACGACGAGTCCCGTGTTGCCGAGCCGAGCGTATTTCATGCGATCCGAAAGTACCCCACGAGCGCGCAGTGCAGCGGGCGCGCGAAGTGGCTCGCCTTGGTCAAGCCGTCGCCGGTCGGCGTGCCGATGGACATCGAGGCGTAGCCCTCGCCCATGCCGAGCCCGAAAAGCGTCGGCGCGTTCTTGACCAGGATCGAGCACTGCATCCGCCGGGCCATGAGTGTCAGCGCCCCGACGTTCGTCGAGTGGATGGCGGCGGTGTGGTGGTTGTAGCCCTCCGCCTCGTAGGCGAGCTCGATCGCGGCCTCGACGTCCGCCACCGCCGTCACCGGGAGCACCGGCATCAACTGCTCGGTCCAGACCAGCGGGTGGTCGTTGGGCGTCTCGGCCCACAGAAGCCGCACCGAGTCGGGGACGCTCAGCCCGATGCCCCTGGCGATGACCGCGGCGTCGCGGCCGACGTAGTCGCGGTTGAGCACCGGGTCCTTGCAGCCGCGGCCGCCCTCCTTGATCACGAGCTTGGTCAGCAAGTCGAGCTGGGCGCCCGAGAGCTCGAACGCGCGGGCGTCGGCCCGCATCGAGTTGAGGAAGCGCTCGCGCGCGGACCGGGTGACGATGACCTCTTTCTCGGCCGTGCAGAGCACCTGGTTGTCGAAGCTCGCGCCGAAGATCACGTCGGCCGCGCACTTCGGGAAGACGGCGGTGTCGTCGACGACGACCGGCGGGTTGCCGGGGCCGGCGGCGATCGTCTTGCAGGTCTTGCCGACCGTCATCGCGACCTTCACGATCGCGGGGCCGCCCGTCACCATGTTGACCTGCACGCCGGGGTGGGCGAGCAGCTCCTTCGTCACGTCCTGCGTGATCTTGTCGATCGTGGTGATGATCGAGGCCGGCGCGCCCGCGGCGGCGGCCGCGTCGTGCAGGACCCGCATCGCCTCCTGGCAGACCCTCCGGGCGGCCGGGTGCGGCGCGAAGACGACCGCGTTGCCGGCCGACAGGATCGAGATCGAGTTGTTGATGATCGTCGCCGCCGGGTTCGTCGACGGTGTCACCGCGCCGACCACGCCGTAGGGCGCGTACTCGACCAAGGTCAGGCCGGTGTCGCCGGTGTAGGAGCGAGACTGCAGGTCCTCGACGCCGGGCGTCTTCCGGGCGCAGATGAGGTTTTTTTGGACCTTGTCTTCCCAGCGCCCCATGCCCGTCTCTTCGCGGGCGAGGCGGGCCCAGGGCTCGGCGTGGGCGAAGGCGGCCCGCGAAGAGACCGGGATGGGCCGCTGGCAGGACAAGGTCCAGAAGAATCTGATCTGCGCGAAGAAGACGCCCGGGGTGGAGGACCTGCAGTCGCGCTCCTACACCGGCGACACCGGCCTGACCTTGGTCGAGTACGCGCCCTACGGAGTAGTTGCCGCGGTGACGCCCTCGACCAACCCGGTCGCGACGATCATCAACAACTCGATCTCCATCCTCTCCGCG
>JACQPK010000246.1 GCA_016207565.1 Elusimicrobiota bacterium | reverse complement strand
GCGCGACCTCGAGGCGGGCCGGGGGAGCGCGCTCCCCGGAGAGCCGGCCAAGCTGGAGAGCCTGATCGCGATCCTCAAGAGGGTCGATCGGATGCTCGAGAGGTCGCGCGGAGGGAGTGATGCCCGCTGAGCTCGCGCGACGGCTGGTGGGGGTCGCAGCGGCGTTCGCCTCGCTGCTCGCGGGGAACGCGAGCGCCCAGGGGCTCTCCGAGGCTCCTAAAGCCAAGGGCGCGGCCCTCGGCGAGGCGCAAGCGGCCGCGTCCTGCGAGAGCCCGGGGGCGGATCCCGCCGAACCGTGTCGCGGCCCCTCCTCGCTTCGGGACGCGCCCGCCGAGGCTCTCCTGGCGGCGCCGCCGACGGAGCCCGCCGTTCTCGCGGCATCCTTGCGGCGCGCCGTGCGCCTGGCGACCGATGGGTCGACGCTGCTGGGGGACTTCCGCGCGCCTGAGCCGCTCGACCCCGACCCGGCTCCGGTCCCGCGGCGAGCCGAGGGCGCCGCGAAAGCGCACGACCGCGAGCCGGCCTCCCCCGCCGTAGCGCCGGAGGTCCGCGTGGTGATGGACCGCTTCCTCAACGACCCGACCCTGCCCCGCACGGTCGCCGGCTTCGTCCAGAGCCTACCCGAGGAGTATCGACGGAACTACATCTTCATGGCGCGCTCGGAGAGCGTACAGCCCGGCACGCCGGCGAGCCCGCGGATACTCACGAGAAGCGAGGACTCCCGCACGATCGTCTCCTTCAACCTCACCGACCCGAACGTGGAGCTGGTCCACTTCAACGGACGGGATTGGGAGTTCCACCGGCTCGAGCTCACCAGGCCGCGGCCGACGTTCCTAGCCCACCCCGCCTTCTGCCAAGCCTGCCACGGCCGGCGTCCAAACTGGGACGCCTATGACTCCTGGGCGGGCCAGCTTCCGTTCCATCGCGACCGGGTCTACGAGGGCTCCGAGGAGGAGAAGGCGCTCAAGCGGCTGTTCGGCCAGCAGCCCACGCATCCCATTCTCCGCTCGCTCATCCTGCCCGAGGGCGTCCGTGTCCTGCGCAAAGGCAGGGGAGAGCCGCCCCGCTACGAGGTCGAGATCGACTACCGCTCCCAGGAGCCGGAGTACACCGAGGACACGCCCGCCGGGAAGGTTCGCCGAGGCGGCCGCTACCTCGTGCTCGGACCCCGGGAGTCCGGAGGAAAAGGCGACGGCCAGGCGGTCGTGATGTTCGACCAGCTCACTTCCATGAATGCACGGCGCGTCGCGCTCGACTTGAAGGAGTCCCCCAATTTCCCTCGCGTGCGCTGGGTCACGAGGGCGATCCTCCTCGGGCACGTGCGGGACGAAGGAGACTTGAGGCGCTACGTTCCTGCCGCCGTCCTGCGGCAAAACGAGCGCCAATTCGGCAGGCCATACGCGGTGCTGCTGGAGGAGACGCGGCGCGCCCGGCGCAGCCTGCCGGCCCTAAAGGCCGACCTCCAGCGGAAGGCCTTGGAGGCGCTCCTCCAGGCGAACGCGCAAGCGGAGGGTCGCCGCCTGTCTCGCGCTCAGCTCGCGCACCGTGTCGAGCAGGAGCTTCGCCGCCGGAACCCGGAACAGAACAGGCTGGACACCACCGGCGCGGTCGTCGACCGGGAGGACTACCGGGCGGACGTCAAGATCGCGCTTCTGCGGTTCGTGCTCGAGCCGGAGGGGGTCCGGATGGATCAGTGGTCGATGTCGTCGGCCTCCCGTTCACGGACGTACACCTTCGGCGACCTATTCGTGCAATACGAACGCGCGCTCTCGGGCATGCTGCCCCCGGGCGCCGATCCCGCGCAGTTAGAGCGGGAGAGCCTCGCGGCGTTTCGCGACCATCGGAGGAGACCATGACGACGGATCCGGATCGGACTTGGCCGGCGGCGCGACGCCGGTTCCGCCTGCTCGCCGCCTTCGCCGGCCTCGCGCTCGTCGCGGCGTCTTGGGCGCAGGCGCAAGGGCGGGCCGCGGCGGCGACTCGAGGCGGCCGCCCATGGATCATCAGCGGCGCCTCGCCGATGTCTCACGAGATGCTCGCAAGCCTCCAGGGGCTTCTCGGCACCGAGAGCGGCCGGCGCGTGACGGAGCGCTCCCCCATCCTCCGCGTCGTGGCGCGACTCGACGCGAGCTCCGACGCCCACCTTCGGCTGGCCGGCGCCATGGGTCTCGGCCGGGGCGTGAGAGCGCTCTTGCCCGTTCTCGGGCGGATGCCGGACTCGAGCGCGGCCGCGCGAGCGCTGGAGGCGGTCCGCGCGTCTCTGGAGCGGGCGGGGTGGGAGGAGCTGCTCGAGGCGTCGGTGCGCGCCCGCGCGCATGAGCTGGCGGGCGCCCTCCAGCGCGGGGAGCTCGAGAGCGACGCGCTGGCGGAGGAGACCCGGGAGCTCGAAGCCTTCTCGGAGCATGCCCGGCTGGCCGGGCTCGTCGCCAGCCTCCACTTCCTCGCGCGGGAATATCGGGCGGAAGGCGTCCTCGCCCGGGCCCGCGAAACGGCTGCCGGGCTGGCGCGCGACGCGCCCCCGCAACATCCGGAGAGGGAGTCCGTCGAGACGTCCTTCCGTGACGCCCCGGGGGCGGCGCCCGGCTCCGGCAGGCCGAGCGTCCTGGGCGCACGGAGCGCCGACCTGGAAGCCCTGCTCGCGTCGATGGTGAGGGGGCGGACCCGGACCGGACGAGAGGGCGCGCTGAAAGCAGGCGAACCGGCGCTGCCGGAGCTGCTGCGGCGGCTGGAGGAGCTCCGGGTAGAAGGCCTCGATCAGCTCGCGCAAAGGAATCTGCTCGGCACGCTCGCCGCGGAATACGCCTCCGAGCCCGATCCGGATCGGGCGGGCCGGCTCCAGTCCGCTCTCCTCTCCGCCGCGCGGCGCGCCTATCCGGCCGAGCACGCGCGGGCGATCGACCGCGTGATCGCCTTCGCCGGCCACGCCGCCGCCGGGAACCCGGTGGCGCACCGGTCACGCATGGCGCAAGCGGTCGCGG
>JACQPK010000042.1 GCA_016207565.1 Elusimicrobiota bacterium | reverse complement strand
GTCGGCTGGAGCTCGGCTCGGGGGCAGTGGCGATGAGGTACGAGCCGAGAAGGTAGCCACGGACGTGGGCTCGCGACGCTGTCTAGGCTTTGAACTCGGGCGGCGTTGCGAGCAGGTACGACCGCTCGGCGGCCGGGCTGAGGCAGCAGAGCTTGTGCTTGCGGCCGCTGCCGCAAGGACACGGATCGTTGCGCCCGACCCGGGCGACTTCGCGCGGCGCGATCTCAGCCATGCGCAGGTAGCGCCGCTTGTTCTCGATCGCGGACCCGAGGCCGCGGAGCCGCGCGTCCGCGTGCGGGAAGAACGTCTTGTAGCTCGCGCAGAAATGGTCAGGCCGAGTGCCGTCCTCGCCCTCCGTGCGGTTGCGGAAGCAGGCACTCTTGCAGACCCTGAGCCACTCGCACCGGCGGCACTCGTCGGGAAGCGGCTGCTTCTGGAACACGAACGCACGGCGCGCGGGTCCTTCCGCGATCTCACGAAGCGGGGTCTCGAGAACGTTCCCCAAACGCCAGCGCGGATGGATATAGAAGTCACAGGGGTACGCCGAGCCGTCGTACTCGACGACGATCCCCGAGTCACACCGGTCGCTGTGCACGCAAAGATCGTTGGGCACGCCCGTGTAGCTCTGCAGGAAGTTGTCGAAGGTCCGAATGCTGATCCGGGGGGATCCTTCCTCGTGCCACTCGTCGAAGGCCGCCGTGAGGAACGCGCCGTACTGCGCAGGAGTGATGAGGTACACGGGTGGGCGTTCCGGCTCCATGGCCTGGAAGTCCATGGCGGGAATGAACTGCACGTGGGTGAACCTTTCAGCGCGAAAGAACCGCAGGAGCTCGACCGGCCGGTCCACGTTGTGCGGTCCGAGCACGCACAGCACGTTGAATGCGACGCCGTGGCGGCGCAGGACGTCGATGCCGCGCATGACGCGATCGAAGCTCCCTCGCCCGCCGCGGTCGCGACGCAACGTGTCGTGCATCTCACGCGGCCCGTCGAGCGATACGCCGACGAGCCAGTTGTAGCGCTTGAGGAACGCTCCCCAGTCGTCGTTCAACAGCACGGCATTCGTCTGCAGGCTGTTGCTCACGAGCGTTCCCGGAGCGACCGACCGGGACTGCGCTTCGACGATCTTCTGGAAGAACGGAAGTCCCGCGAGTGTCGGCTCGCCGCCCTGCCAGGCCATGCTCGCGACGCCCGCGTCCGCGACGTACTCCATGTATGCCGGGATGAAGCGCTCGATGAGACCGTTGTCCATGCGGCGCCGCACGCGCACCCCCTCGAGTGACTCGCGGTAGTAGCAGTACGAGCAATCGAGATTGCAGTCGGTGGAGACCGTCTTGAACATGACATACAGCTGCGGCATGCGGCTACGTTCTCGCCCGGATCTCTGGAGGCGGTGACGCGATCTGGCCGCCGAGGAAGTAGCCGGCGAGACCCGGATGCGGGTCGGGCTCGGGATTCCGCTCGGGCACTCGGCCGCCGACCTCCCTCAGCCACTCGAAGAGCAGGGCCTCGAGGCGGCGCACCTCGTCCGGCTCCGAAGCGGCGAGATCCTGGCTCTCGCCGGGGTCCCGCTCGATGTCGTACAGGCCCGACCTCCCGTCCTCGAACCAGTGGATGAGCTTGCGGGAACCGTCGCGGACCGCCGCGGACGGCCGGCCACCCTGATTGCTGTAGTGCGGGTAGTGCCAGAAGATCGGCCCGCGGACCTGCGCCTCGCCGCGGAGGAGCGGGCCGAAGTCCACGCCGTCGACATGCTGCTGCGGCAGTGGAGGCAGACCGGCGGCGGCCAGGAGCGTCGGATAGAGATCCGGGCTCGTCACGGGCTCCGCGACGATGGTGCCGGGACGCACCGCGGCGGGCCAGCGCACGAGCAGTGGCACTCGGATCCCTCCCTCTTCCGTCCAGCCCTTGCCTTCGGCCAGAGGAGCGTTGCACGTCGGCGATCCCTCGGCCGTCGCGAGCCCACCGTTGTCCGACGTGAACACCACGATCGTGTCGTCGGCCCGATCGAGCCGCGCGAGCGCGGCCAGAAAGCGGCCGATCTCGCTGTCGAGATCCTCGACCATCGCGGCGTAGTCGGGATCCGACTGGATGACGCGCCGCTGGATCCGAGCGTCGCGCTGATGCCAGACCGGGAAAGCCTCCCCGAGCTCGAACGGCGACGTACGGTCGAGCCCCATGGCTGCCGCCTTCGCGCGGTACTTCTCGACAAGGGCCGTGGGCGACTGGATGGGGATGTGGACCGCGTAGTGCCAGAGCTCGAGGAAGAACGGACGGTCGTCGGCGCCCTCGACCAGGGCGATGGCCTCGTCGGTGAGCCGGTGGGTCAGGTATTCGCCTCGCGGCCCGTCGGCGAGGGTCGGGATGCCGTACGGGCTGAAGTAGCCCTTGAGCGGGTGGCCCCAGTCGCAGCCACCGATGTTGACGTCGAATCCGTGCTGGTCGGGCCAGGTGCGACGTGGGCCGAGGTGCCACTTGCCGACGTGCCACGTGCGGTAGCCGCCCCGCTTGAGCGCGCGGGCGATGGACGTCTCGTTCGTCGGGAGCCACCCGAAGTACGGGACGTCCAGCAGCCGCCCGACACCGTGGCCGCCGATGTACTGCGTCAGCCCGATCCGGGCCGGGTACTTGCCCGTGAGGATGCTCGCGCGCGTCGGGGAGCACACCGGGGCAGACGCGTACGCGTCCGTGAAGAGCGCGCCCTCGCTGGCGAGGCGGTCGAGCACGGGCGTCTCATAGAAGGAGCTGCCGTAGCAGCCGAGATCGCGCCATCCCAGGTCATCGATGAGGATCAGGACGATGTTGGGAGGCCGCGCGGATCCGCCGCCCGCCGAGCTACTGCCGCGAGATCTCGCCATCGTCATCCGACCTCATCGCATCGCGCAGGGGATCGCCGAGCGTGACGACCACGCGGTCGATGCTGCCCTGGAACGTGAAGGGCGGCTCGTAGTCGAGGCTGACCGCGGACGGCGCGTTGTGTCCGCACTGCAGCGACATTGTGCCGAGACCGCCGGGAAGGAGGCGCGGCAGCCAGCTCTCGGCCACCGCGATGCCGTCGACGACGAGCGTGGCCTGGGCCGGGCGAGCGCCGCCGTTCACGCGCAGCTCCAGCTGCCTTCTGCCAGGCGGCACGACGTCCCGGGATCGCACGACGGTGTGATCCCCGGCGAGGTTGTAGTCGAAACAGAGCCGCCCCTCCTGTATGTAGAGCGAGAATCCCGCCGCGCGGCGGCCGTACGCCAGCAGCACGCCGTCACCTCGCTCGGTCGAGGAGCGATCCACGGTCGCGCTCACGGTGAACGGCCGCTCAGCGAACCGTGGCCCGACGACGGCGTTCAGGAGCCGCGCGCCCGGCAAGAGCTCGTACCGGCGGCGGTCCAGCGCCGGATCCTGCCCCTTCGCCCGCGCTTGCATGCGATCGTCGAGCGGCAGGACCTCGTACCGCGAGGCCTCTTCCCACCACGCGCGCTCGAGCTCAGCGGCGAGCTCGGGATGGCGATCGGACAGGTCCCGGGACTCGGAGAAGTCCTCGTCCAGGTGGTAGAGCGACCAGCGGTCGATCTCGAAGGGACGCCCCGGCTCGTGCTCCGCGACGGCCTTCCAGCCGTCCCGGTAGATGCCCCGGTACCCCGCGGTCTCGAAGTACTGCAGCCGGCGCGTGCTCGTGGCGGTCGCGTCGCGGAACGTGTACGCCATCGACAGGCCGTGCATCGGCAGCTGGGGGATGCCCGCATGCGTCTCCGGTGCCGACACGCCGGCGACCTCGAGCAGCGTCGGGACGACGTCGATGGCATGGTGGAACTGGCCGCGGAGCGGCACCGAACGGTCGACGCCGCCGGGCCAGTGGATCACGAGCGGGGCACGGACGCCGCCGCCATAGGTGTGTTTCTTGTAGTAGCGGAGCGGCGTGTTGCCGGCCTGGGCCCACCCCATGGGGTAGTGCCCGTGTGTCAGCGGCCCACCGAGGTCGTCGTACGCGGCGAGCGCGTCCTGGAGAGGATCCCCGAGCCCGAGAAAGTAGCGGTATTCGTTCGCGCTGCCGTGGGGCCCGCCTTCTCCGCTGGCACCGTTGTCGGAGAGGACGAGGATGAGCGTGTCATCGAGCCGGCCGTACCGGTCGAGGAAGTCCACGAGATCGCCGATCTGCTCGTCAGCGTGCTCCATGAATCCCGCGAAGACCTCCTGCATACGCGCGTAGAGCCTCTGCTGTTCGGAGGGCACGACGTCCCACGGCACCACGCCCGGATTCCGGGGCGTGAGGGTCGTCCCCTGGGGCACCACACCCATCGCGATCTGGCGCGCGAGGATCCGCTCGCGCTCCGTGTCCCACCCGTGGTCGAACGCTCCGCGGTAGCGATCGATGTACGAGCGCGGCGCCTGATGCGGCGCGTGTCCCGCTCCCAGGGCGAGATAGAGGAAGAATGGATCGTCCGGCCGCGCCGTGATGTGGTCCGCGAGGAGCTCCTTCGAGCGGCCGACGAGATCCTCGCTGAGGTGGTACCCCGGCACGCCGCCCACATCCACCCGGTGCTGGTCGTACCAGATCTCTGGCGCCCACTGGTCGTCCTCCCCCCAGAGGAACCCGTAATAGCGGTCGAATCCGCGCTGGGTCGGCCATTGCCGGAACGGTCCCGCGGGGCTCATCTGTCCCGGCGGCGTGAGGTGCCACTTCCCCACCGCGAGCGTCCCGTAGCCGGTGTCACGCAGGATCTCCGCGACCGTGGCCGCGGCGGGCGAGATCGCCCCGCGGTAGCCCGGGAAGCCGGTGTCGAACGCGGCGAGGAATCCCATGCCGACTGCGTGGTGATTGCGCCCCGTCAGAAGGCTCGCGCGCGTCGGCGAGCAGAGCGCGGCGACATGGAAGTTCGTGTAGCGCAGGCCACCGGCGGCGAGGCGGTCGATGCGCGGAGTCCGGATCGCCGCGCCGTAGCAGCCGAGCTGGGCGAAGCCGACGTCGTCGAGCACGATCATCACGACGTTCGGTCCCGTGGCGCGCGCCGGGCGCGGCCACCATGGCTCGCTCTCGGGGACGGTGGGTCCGATGCGGCCGCCGCGGCCGGTGGCCTCGCTCATCTCACTTCTCGAGGACGGCCTGGTTCAGGGCATCCGCCACCATGAGGTAACCCACGACGAGCACGAGGACGACGAGCACCGGCACCAGCGCGTACGTGGGGACGTCGAACAGGTACGCGCTGCCTCCCTTGATCATGGCGCCCAGCGACGGCTGCGGCGGCTGGATCCCGAGGCCGATGACGCTGAGCCCTCCTTCGACGATGATCGCTTCGGCCATCTGGACCGCGAGCCGGATGAGTATCGCGTCCACGACGTTCGGCAGGATGTGCCGGACAAGCATCCCCCACCGCGGTACGCCGAGCACTCGCGCGGCGGCCACATAGTCCTGGTGCAGCTGGCTCAGCAGGCCGGTGCGCGCCTGGCGGCCGAACACCGGCATGGTGACGAGGACCACGGCGATGATCACGGACTCGACGCCGGGAGTGATCGCGAGGGCGATGGCGACCCCCATGATCACCGCGGGCACGCCGAGGAGGACATCGAAGAGGCGCTGCGCCATCGCTCCCACGCTGCGGCTCACGATGCCGATGAGCCCGAGGAGCGTACCGACCGTCGTGGCGACCGGGACCGCGACGAGCGTGATGATCAGGTCCAGCCGCAGACCGTGCAGCACGCGGGCGAAGAGATCGCGGCCGACCTCGTCGGTCCCGAGGAGATGCTGGGGGCTCGGCTGCCGCAAGGCCTCGCGGCTCTGCTCGAAAGGGCCAAACGGGAGAAGCAGTGGCCCGATCGCGGCGAGGAGCACGACGCCGACGACGAGCGTCATGCCGACGATGCCGGGTGGGGTCGGGAGAGCGTCGACGTTTGGGCGCCGCGCCGGCTGCGGCGCGGCCGGCGCGGCGCTTCGCGCGATGCGCCGCCCGCCTCTGACGCCGACCGAGTCCACGCTCACTCCTCGGGCTCCACCCGGATGCGCGGATCGATGGCGGCGATGACCAGATCGGCGGCGAGCCGGGCGCAGATCGCCGCGGCCATCGCGAACAACAGCAGCGCCTGCGC
>JACQPK010000251.1 GCA_016207565.1 Elusimicrobiota bacterium | reverse complement strand
GCCCAGGCCTACCACAAGCACCTGACCGGGCGCGACATCATCCCCGACGCCCCGCGGGTCGAATCGATGGTCGACGACTGGGAGTACGCGGTGACCAACCACTGGCTGGCCCACCAGCCCCCCGCCAAGCAGCAGCAGGTGCGCGACGACGTGTCCTACGGCAACACGATGCTCAAGCTCTTCCGCGGCAAGGTGGAGGACGCCATCCGCGAGAAGCGCCGCGCGGCGGCGGCGGACGCGGGGGAGTACCTGGCGAGCGCGCCGGCCCAGGCCGCGGCGGTCTGGAAGGAGCCGGCCCCGGCCATCGAGGTGGCCCGCGGCGCCGAGCGCGACGGCCAGCAAGCCCGCGGCTCGCGGACCAGCGACGAGGCGGCGCGCCGCGCCGACCAGGTCTTCTCCCAGCGCCCGCCCGCGACCGGGCCGGGGGTGGAGGCTCCCGCCGAGGTCGAGGCGGCCCCGGAAGGGACCGGCCCGTCCGCGCCGCCGGCCTCCAAGCCTGGCGTCCCCACGCTGACCGCGCCCCTTCCCGGCGCGCCGCCCGGCGGCTTCAAGGTCGAGCCTCCTCCCAGCCCGGTCATCGACCGCGACAAGCCGGTCGAGGAGCGCAACCCCTACGCGGTGCTCGCCAAGAAGGCGCTGCCCACCGTCGGCGGCGGCATCCTCGGCGCGCTCCTCGGCTTCTTCCTGGGCGGCCCCGTCGGGGCGCTCGTCGGCGCGGCGGTCGGCGCCGCGGCCGGCTGGGGCGTCGGCAAGCTCCTGAGCTGAACGGTATTGACACCGCCCCGGGGGTGGCTTAACCTTCCAGGGTCATGGCGAAGGTCGTCTACGAGTACACCGACGACGCCGGGCGCATCCACCGCGTCGAGGACATCCGGGAGGTCCCGCAGAAATACGTCAAGAAGATGACGGCCGTGGGCGTAGAAGACGGCGCCCCGCCCTCCGCCGCTCCCGCGCAGGCCCAGCTCAACAATCCCTGGCCCACCGCCGCCATGATGGGCCGTACCCACCAAATCCCACCCGCGGTCGGGGCGGGCCTGTGCCTCCTTACGGTCCTCCTGTGGCGGCGGGTGGACAGCTTCTTCCTCAAGATGGCGCTCCTGGTGGCGACGGCCTTCTGGCTCTTCACGCAGGGATTCAACCAGTTCATGACCTCCGACCTCGTGAAGACCGACGCGGAGATCCAGTCCTCCCAGGGCAAGTCGCTGCGGACCTGGTAGCTCCCTCTTAGAAGACGGCCGATAGGGTGAAGCGGTGGCCCGGGCCCAGCTCGCCGGAGCCCAGGGCATAGTCGATGAGGAACCGGCCGCGGCGGACGCCGAAGCCGACGGTCAGGTTCTCGGCGGGGCGGTTGAAGACCCAGCCGAAGCGCAGCGCCACCCGCCCCATGAGCTCGGGGTGCAGGCCCAGCTCGAGGCCGACCCTGGGCGAGCGCGCCTCGCGCAGCACCTCCACCATGTCGGCGGCGAGGGTGGCGTCGATGGGGATCTCCCCTCCGGGGTCGACGCGCCGGGAGCTGAAGACGCCGGTCTGCCACGCGACGCCGTAGCGCACCGTCCGCGGCGGCGGGTCGCCGGCGCTCTCGAAGGCGATGTCGGAGCCGAGGTTCTGCAGGGCGGCGCCGGCGGAGAGGCCCGCCCACTCGCCCGGCCCGCGCCACAGCGCGCCGAGGTCCGCGAGCGCCGCGTCGGCCCGCGCGGTCTCGGCCAGGGCGAGGCGCAGCCAGCGGACCCCGGCGCCCAGGGCGAGTCCGGGCAGGGGGCTGACGGAGTAGGCCGCGCCCGCCGCAAGGTCCTCCTCGGCGGTGACGGTCCGGCGCTCGCCGCCGGTGAGGCTCAGCTCGACGGAGCCCGCGTTGAAGTAGCTCAGCGACCCGGTCAGCGTCCCGAAGGGGGAGGGGTGGCCGTAGGCGAGCAAGCCGAACTGCCCGCCCGCCGGGGCCGCGAGGAAGGAGGCGGTCGCCTCCCTGGACCCGAGGAAGGCGTTGGCGGCCGGATTGTACTCGACGGAGGCGGCGCGGCCGTAGAGCGCCGCGCCGGTCGAGCCCATCGCGGCCTGGGCGGCCGACAGCGGCCGCTGCAGGAACGCGGCAGCCGTCCGCCCCGGCTCCGCCCCGGCGGGGGCGGCGGCGAGGAGAACCAGCAACGCGGCGCGGCTACTTGATGACAACGATCTTCTCCGTCACATTGGTCTTGGGTCCGCTGACTCGCAGCAGGTAGACCCCGCTGGCGACCGTCCCGCCGGCCGCCGTGGCCCCGTTCCAGGTGAAGGCGGTGCCGCCCTCAGCCACATCGCCGTCGTAGAGGGTGGCGACGAGCGCGCCCCCGACGGTGTAGAGGCGGGCCGTCAGGCGCCCGGCCTCGAACACCGTAACGGAGATCGTCGCCCGTCCGCCCTGCGCCGGACGGAAGAGGTTGTCTACGATGGAGACGGTGCCGCCCTGCACGTCTACGAGGAGCACGTTGGCGGCGGTCCCGGAGCGGGTGTCGGAGTTGGTCGCCCGCGCGTCCCAGAAGCCGACGCTCTTGCCGAAGAGGTTGGCGGTCCCGGTCGCCTGCAGGTCGCTGGCGCCGACGACGCCGGTCCAGGCCACCGACGCCGCGCCCTGGACGAACTCGATCGCGACGCCGGGCGAGAGGACCTCGCCCGTCAGGGTGAAGCTCGTGCCGCCCGCGTTCTTGAGGACGGTGCCGGGCGAGACCGAGACCGGATAGGGAGTGAGGGTCGTCGCGCTCGAGACCGCCGGCGCCGTGGAGACGCCGTCCGTGTAGGACTCCCATAGCTTCCAGCGGTAGGTCTCCGTCGAGCGGTGCGCGGCGAGGTCCCAGAGCCCCGAGGGCGCCGTCGTCGAGAGGCTGGCCGCGGGCTCGCGCGTGAGCAGCGTGCCGTCCGTCGAAACAGCGCTCTTGACCACCGTCGGCGTGCTGGAGCCGCCCACGTACGAGCTGTAGTGGAGGCGCAGCCGGCCGTCCGTAAGCACGGCCGGCGCCACCGCCCAGGCGCGGTCGTCGATGACCATCCCCTCGACGCTCCAGGTGAGCCCCCCGTCGGGCGAGGAGGCGCTGTAGACGCGGTAGTTGGCCGGGCTGTTGGTGCCGGAGCTGTCGGCGACGAAGTAGAGGCGCACCCCGCTGCCCGACAGGGGCACCGGCTTGGGCGAGTTCAGAAAGGTCGTGCCGCTGGTGAGCCGGATGCGATAGCCCGTCTCCTTGCCCCAGGTCCGGCCGTCGGTCGAGGTGGCGCTCATGATGGAGTAGAGCCCGCCGCTGGAGACGCCGACGTAGTAGAGCCTCTGGAAGCCGGTGGCCGAGGAGGTCGACGGCAAGAGGCCGCAGGAGGTGATGGAGGAGGCGTCGAAGGCCGTCACGACGGTCGAGGTCGCCAGCCGCGCGCCGCTCTGCTCGCGCCACGTCGCCAGGTCCGTGGAGGTGGCCGAGAGCACCTGCCAGCCGTCGCGCACGAAGAACATCTGGTAGGAGCCGGTGCTCGCGGCGACGGACTGCACCGCGGCGCTGGAGAACAGCACGCCGCCCTGCGCGGTCAAGACGGGCTGGGCCCGCGCCGGGCCCGCGCCGAGCAGGACGGCCAGGGCCGCCCATGAGAGGATTCTCATCGAGTAGCTGCCTCGCGCTCGGCGACGCGACGGCATCTTAGTTTAGCCTCCCCCGCGCCCCGGGTCAATACTACCCCCGGCACCGATTTGATATCTTCCCGCGGTGGCACCCCTCGTCGCCAGGCGGCCCTCGCCGGAGCGCCAGCGGCTGGTCCAGTACTTCTTCTTCGGGACGCTGCTCGTGCTGCTCTATCAGTCGGCGAGGCTCCTGGCGGCGTTCTACATCCCGCTCCTGGCGGCGGGCCTGCTGGCGATGTCGGTCTATCCGCTCCACCGGCGCGTGCGGCGGGCGATGCCCCGGCGTCCCGGCGCCGCGGCCGCGCTCTCGGCGGCGGCAACCGTGCTGGCCATCGTCTTGCCCCTGGCCGCGCTCGGCTGGGTCTTCTTCCGCGAGGCGTCCAAGGTCGCTCCGGTCGCCCGCGACTGGCTCGACGGGCTGAGGGGCTGGCAGCCGGACCGCGCGCCGGCGCTCCCTCCGGCCGCCCAGCGCTTGTGGGACCGCGGCCAGGCGCTCCTGACGCTGTGGGACATCCGCCCGCGGGAGGTGCTCCTCGCGAACCTCGACGCGCTCGGCTCGCACGCCGGCGAACTGGCCGGCATCCTCCTTCGGAACCTCCTCATGGTCGCGGTCGACTTCGCGGCGCTGGTGTTCTCGCTGTTCTTGTTCCTGCGCAACGGCCCCGGCCTTCTGCGGCGCCTCACGGAGCTGGTGCCGATGGCGCCCGAGCACAAGGCCACCCTCGGCGACCGCGTGCTCGATACCGTCCTCGCCGTCGTGCACGGGGTCCTCGGGGTGGCGCTCCTGCAGGGAGTTCTGACGGGGATCGGCCTGGCGCTGTTCCACGTGCCCTTCCCGGTCCTGCTGGGAGCGCTGACCGCGCTCTCGGGGCCGATCCCCATCATCGGCGTGGGCGCGGTGCTCGGGCCGGTCGTCGTCTGCCTCTACGCCTCGGGGCTCGTCGCGCAGGCCTGGAAGGTGCTCCTCTGGAGCGTGGTGGTCGTCGGCGGCGTCGACAACATCCTGCGTCCGATCCTCATCAGCGCGCGGGCGAAGCTGCCGCTGTGGCTGCTGTTCTTCGGCATCCTGGGCGGACTCCACCTCTACGGCTTCACAGGGCTGCTCATCGGGCCCGTGCTCGTGGCGCTGGCGCTCGCCTTCTCCAACATCTACCGTCAGGAGTACGCCGCCCTCCTGCAGGGACGCCCGCCGGGCGCAGAACAGCAGGAAAATCGAAAGTAGATTTTGACCGGCGGTAGCCGGCAGGGGTCCGGGGGCGACTTCCCGGATTCTTCTTTTTTTGTTTCCATAATAACACTATATAGTATATACTAGTGTTATATGACCAAGCTCCAGCTCGCCACCCTTCGCCAGCGGGTCCGCGATCTCAAGGGGCGGCGCGGCACCCTGGAGCGCGTCGCCATGCAGCACCCGCCCATGCTGGCCGCCTACTTGCTCGAGCGCCGCCTGCGCCCGGGAGCCCCGCCGGCCCACTATCTGTCGATCCCTCACCCCAAGAGCAGCCGCCACCGCTACGTCCGCAAGGCCCAGGTGGAGCAGATCCGGCGGCAGACCGACGCCTGGCGCGAGTTTAGCCAGGCCATGGCCGAGTGGGTGCGGGTCAACGGCGAGATCGAGCGCCTGTTGCGCCGGATCGGCAAGGGGCGCTGCCGGGAGATCGACCTCACCCCCAGGAGATGACCATGAAGACTTGGCAGCTGTGGCGGGAGAACAAAGCCGAGGTCGCCCGGCAGCTCGCGGCGGGCTCGGAGCTCGACGGCCACAGCAGCGCGTTCGGCGACAACGATCTGATCATCGGCTTCCTGATGGTGGAGGGGTTCTGGTCGATCCTGATGGACACGGAGGCGGACAAGCTCAAGAAGGAGAACGGCTATCCGAG
>JACQPK010000244.1 GCA_016207565.1 Elusimicrobiota bacterium | reverse complement strand
GCTGGAGCGCCTCCTGAAGGCCGGCCAAGACGAGCGCGCCCTGGAAGCGCTCATCGAGGCGGCCGGAGACGCCCAACCCGACGTCCGGCGCCGGGCGCTCGCGGCCTTGGAGGGCTGGCGAGGGCTTCCCGCGAACGCTCGGGACGGCTGGCGCGAGCGGCTGGCGGCGGCGGCCGCCAAGGCCGCGGCGGACAAGGACACCCGCGTGCGGGAGGCGGGCGAGGGGCTGAAAGGGGCGCTGAGCCGAGGCGGCCGGGCTCCCTCCGAGCCCTTGAGCGGCGCTCCGCCGGGCAGATCCGGCCGCCGGCGGGCGGCGTTCGCCGCCGCCGTCTGGGCGATCTGCGCGCAGCTCGGCGTCCTGGCGTGGGCGCGGCTGATCGGCTCCGTGCTCCGCCAGACCGAGAACGGAGTGTCCGGCCTCGCCAAGCTCGAAGCCGGCGTGTCGCGGATGGACTTCCTGGTGTTCCCGTGCGTCTCCGTGGCCCTCCTCGTGTGCCTGACCGGCGTGGGCGGAGGGCTGGCCCTGGTCGGCGCGCTGGCCCCGGCGGCGAAGGCCGTGCCCGTGCGGGTCTGGCTGGCGGGGGCCGTCGCGATGTACGGCGCCTGCGGGCTCGCGGCCTTCGTCCCCGCGGCCTGCCTCGCCCGCCGCGTCGCGCGCGGCGACGCCGCCGCGGGCGCCGTCCGCTCGTTGTGGCGCGCGCTGCGCGACCTCCCCGACGCCCTCGCCCTCGGCGTCCTCGTCTTGCTCTCGGCGCCCGCGGAGCCTCTGAGGGGCCTGCGCGCGGCGGCGGCGACCGCGGCCGGCGGCGCCCGCCGGCGCGCTTGGCCGGCGGCGGCTGACCGGGCCGTGGACGCCGCGGACCCGCTGGCCCGTCCGTTCACTTCCGGGCCGCTGCTCGCCGCCTACCTCGCCGCGCCGGCCGTCCTGACCGCGGCCGCGCTGCCGCCGCAGTTGGTGGGGGCGCCGCCGATCGGCCTCTTCGAGCTCTTCTTCGTGTCGGACGCGGGCTTCGCGTGGATCTTCGGCGTGTGGGCGGGCGCCATGGCCGTGGCCGGCTTCTTCGGGCTGTGGTTCTCCGCGGCCGCGATGCTGGCCGGTTCGGAGGCGCGGCGCGCATGAACGTGCTCGCGCTCCTCGTCTGCGCGGTCGCGCTCGCCGACGAGCGTCCCGCCGGCGCCCCCGGAGAGCCCGCGATCATGTGGGACCGTCTCCGGGCGTCCTACGCGTCGTATTTGGCGGGCCCGGGGGATGATCCCGTGGGAGGAGCCGCGGCCGAGTTCCTCCGGCGCTCCACCGTCTCTCTCGAGGCCGGAGAGCTGCAGTCCCGCCTCGGGGAGGACGTATTCGCGGTCTACGACGCCCCCGCCCGCGCGATCCGGTTGGACCGGAAGGGCCTGCAGGACGTCCGCCTCTCCTTGTTGTCGGCGGAGCTCCAGCCGGAGCGGGCCGCGCCCTTCATCGAGCGGACCGCCGGCGCCCTGGTGCACGAGCTCAGGCACGCGATGGACCACGAGGCGCTCGGCGAAGCGCCGTTGTTCCTCGAGAGCGAGATCGCGGCCTACGCCGACCAGGCGATGTTTTTGTGGCGCCGGCTCGAGCGCGATCCCGGCTACCGGGCGCTCCGCAGCGTCGACGAATCGCTTTCTGCCCGGCTCGAGCGCCCGGCGCCGGGCCCGGCCGGCCCGAACGCGCGCTGGTGGGCGGCGCCGCTCTCCAAGCGCGCCGTGCGCCGCCTCAAGGGAGCGATCGAGGAGGCGCGGCCCTCGCTCAAGGGCATCACGAGCCAGGAGCTCAACGATTGGTTCCTGGTGCGGGCGGCCGCCGGCGGCTTCGACCGCTTCCAGACCTCGCTCCGCGAGGCCGGCTATCTGCCGACGGTGTCGCTGCTCCGGCCGCCGGGCGACATGGCGGCCGCGAGCCGGCGCGAGCTGGAGCACGTGTGGCGCCGGCTCGCCGTCTTGCGCGCGAGCAGGCTGCCCCCGCAGGAGAGGGAGCGGCGCGCCCGCGCGCTCGAGGCCGAGCTCGAAGGCGCCGAGCGCGTGGCGGCCTTTTGGGGAGACGCGGCCCGGCGGCGCCGGGCGGGCGAGTACGTGACGCGAGCCCTCGAGGCGCGTAGACGCGATTGGGAGGCGACGAATGGCCGGCACGCAAGCCGTTGAAACGTCGGACGCACCGAAGGCGATCGGTCCGTACTCGCAGGCCGTGAGGGCCGGAGGCTGGGTCTTCGCCTCGGGACAGATCCCCTTGGACCCCGCGACCGGGGCGATCGCCGGCACGACGGTCGCGGAGCAGACCGATCGCGTCCTGAGGAACCTCGCCGCCGTGCTCGAGGCTGCGGGCGTCGGACTGGGCCGCGTCGTGAAGACGACGGTGTACCTCGCGGATCTGGGGCGCTTCGCCGAGATGAACGACGTCTACGCCAAGCACTTCTCGGCGGCGGGAGGCCCCTTTCCCGCGCGGGCCACGGTCCAGGTCGCGGCGCTGCCCAAGGGCGCGCTCGTGGAGATCGACGCGATCGCGGCATGACCCAGCCGGATGACAAGAGGTTCCAACAGCGCCTGTCCTGGGCGCTGGTGCTGCCGATCTCGGCGCTGGGCGGCGCGGCCGTGGCCGTCGCCTTCTTGGCGCTCGAGGTGGCCCTCGAGGGCGAGAGCGCGGGGTCGGCGGCTTGGGTCGTAGCCCCGGCGCGCGCGGCGGCGTGCGGCTATGTGGTCGCCCGGTTGGCCGCGTCCATCGCCCCGGCCCGAAAGGGTGCGGCGGCGGCCGTCCTGGCCGTGCTCTACGCGGCGCTCGCCTGGCGGAGCGGGCCGGACGCCGTCAGCGCCGGGTTCGGAGCCGCCGGCGCTCTGGCGGGCGCGGCCCTGGCCCGCAAGCTCCCCGACGACAAAGACGACGAGGCTCCGCAGAAAGCGTGATGCGCCTTGCTATCATGTGCCTCTCGGCGCTGCTCAGCGGCTGCACGGCGGAGTTCGTCGAGCGCAGGGCGCGGCGGGCGGGGCCGGTACCCGAGGTGGTCTTGGACGCGGGCGGCGGGCATCTGCGCTACTCGCTGCGAGGGTTCCGCCTGGCCGTCGCCAGCCGCCGGAAGGACGCGATCGAGAAGATGGAAGCGTTCTGCGGCGGGCCCGACCGCTACACGATCGTCGACGAAGTGGCGCGCGAGGACGTCTCGGCGCGGTACGTCGCGACGGATCTCGCGGACGAGGACGCGCTCACGAAGAACTCGCGCCATTTCCAGTCGCAGACCGTGCAGCACCTCTATTTCGAATGCAAAAAGTGATGGCGGCGGTCGTTTTCCTCGGGTTGGCCGCGGGGTGCCGGAGCTCGCCCCGCGACGTGAAGGTCGGCGAGGGGGCCGATCTCGGCCGTTACCGGCGCATCGGCGTCCTGCCCTTCCAAGGGCCGAAGGTGGAGGCGCGCGAGGCGGCCCGCTTCGTCGAGGAGCTCCTCCGCCGGGAAGGGTACGCGACGGTGGCGCCCGAGCAGATGGGCCCCGTCTTCGACTCCTTGAGGCTTCAGCCAGGCGACGAGCTTTCGCTGACGAACCTCATGACGCTGCGCGAGCAGACGCGGGCCGAGGCGCTCGTGTTCGGCAGCCTCGCGCCGGCCAAGAAGCGGGGCGGGTCCCGGCTGGCCGTGCTGATCATCGACGGGCAGAGCGGGGAGCTGGTCGTCCGCGGCGAGCGGGACGTGCCTCCGAAAGAGAAGGGAGGCCTCCAAGGCGCGGTCGAGGCCCTCCTGGACTCGATCCGCGAGGCGATGGCCAAGACGAGCAAAGAGCCCTCGATCGAGAGCTTGGAGGAACCGTGAAGCTGAATCTCGAGCGTCCGATCGTCTTTCTCGACTTGGAGGCGACGGGGGTCGACGTGCAGCGCGACCGGATCGTCCAGGTCGCGTGCGTCAGGCTCTCACCCGGCGGCGGTCGCGAGACCTTCGAGTCGCTCGTCGACCCGCAGATCCCGATCCCCGAGGAGGCGGCCGCCGTCCACGGCATCCGGGACGCCGACGTGCGCGGCCGGCCGACGCTCAAGGACCTGGCCCCGCGCCTCGTCGCCTTCCTCGAGGGCGCGGACCTCGGCGGCTTCGGGATCTGCCGCTTCGACATCCCGATGCTCGCGGCGGAGTTCAAACGCGCCGGCATCTCGTACGATTTCTCCGCGCACCGCTCCGTCGACGCCATGCTGATCTTCCACCGGATGGAGCCGAGATCCCTGTCGGCCGCGGTGCAGTTCTATTGCGGCAAGACCCTCGAGCACGCCCACCACGCGCTCGCCGACGCCGAGGCGTCGCTGGACGTCCTCTTGGCGCAGGTCGAGCGCTACGGCGCCCAGGCGCGGCTGCCGTGCGACGTGCAGGGGCTGCACGCGTACTGCAACGCGTCCGATCCCAGGAATGTCGACGCGAAAGGCAAGTTCGTATGGCGGCACGGCGTCGCCACCTTCAATTTCGGCAAGCACCAGACCCGGTCGCTGGAGGAGGTCGTCCGCATCGACCGCTCCTACCTCGAATGGCTCGCGAAGGCGGAATCCACGCCGCCGGACGTGGTGGAGATCTGCCGCAAGGCGCTCGCCGGCGAGTTCCCGCAGCCGGCGGCGAAGGCGAGCGTCAGCCCCGGTTCACCGGGATGAAGACCGCCGGCGCGTTCTGGACCTTGAGGCCGCGCAGCAGGTGAGCGGAGCCGGAGAGGGAATGAAAGGGGACCAGCAGGTTCATCTGCGTCCCGTTCTTGTAGGTGATGGCTCGGATCATCGGCGTCCTCCTGCCGGCAGTATGCGCGCCTCGCGCCGGCCGGCCCAGGGCATAAAGTCCCAAGGGCCGCGTAGGCCAACTGCCGTCGTGCTCCTCTCCGGAGGGCTCGACTCCTCGACCTGCCTCTACTGGGCGCTCGCGCGCGGGTACGCCTGCGAGGCCGTTTCGGTGCTGTACGGACAGCGGCACCGCCGCGAGCTCGACTCGGCGCGTGCCGTCGCGCGCGCGGCCGGCGTGCCGTGGAGGGCGGTCGAGATCGCGCTGCCGTGGCTGAAGGTCTCGTCCTTGGTGTCGAAAGCCGCGCGCCTTCCCGACGTCCCGCTATCTCGGATCGGCAGGGGCGGCATCCCGAGCACCTACGTGCCCGCGCGCAACACCGTGCTGCTCTCGATCGCGGCGAGCCTCGCCGACGCCTCCGGAGCGTCGGCGATCGTCACCGGCGCGAACGCCCTCGACTACTCGGGCTACCCGGACTGCCGGCCGTCCTTCCATCGCGCCTTCGAGCGGGTGCTGGGCGAAGGCACGCGGACGGGCGCGGAGGGGCGCCGCATCCGCGTGCTGGCGCCGCTCATCCGGCTCGACAAGCGAGGCATCGTGCGCCTGGCCTCCCGCTTGCGGGTGCCGCTTGCGCTCACCTGGTCCTGCTATAAAGGAGGGCGCCGGCCCTGCGGGCGCTGCGACTCCTGCAAGCTCCGGGAGAAGGGCTTCGCCCAAGCCGGGCTCGAGGACCCCGCGACATGAAGACGGTCAGGCTCAGCGATCCGACCCGGGTGAGAGTGGTCGAGGTGTTCTCGTCCTTGCAGGGGGAGGGGCTCCGCCTCGGAGAGCGCCAGGTCTTCGTCCGGCTCGGGGGCTGCAACCTCCACTGCGACTACTGCGACGAGCCGGATACGATCCCGATCCCCTCCGGCGAGGTGTGGACCCGCGAGCGGCTCGAGGGGAAGATTCTCGACCTCGCCCGCGCGCGGCCCCACCGCTCCGTCTCGTGGACGGGGGGGGAACCGCTCCTGCACGCGGAGTTTTTGGCGGGGCTCATGGACTGGGCGAAGGCCCAAAGGCTCGAGAACTACCTCGAGACCAACGGGACGCTGCCGCAGGCTCTGCGGGAGCTCGCGCCCAAGTGCGACGTGATCTCGATGGACGTGAAGCTCCCGTCGGCCACCGGCCGGGAGTGCTGGTCGGCCCATCTCGAGTCGCTGCGGGTCGCGCCGAGGAAGACCTTCGTGAAGGTGGTGCTGACGGCCGATTCTCAGGACGCGGAGTGGCGCCGCGTGATCCGGCTCCTGCAGGAGGCCGACCCGACGATCCCGCTCGTGCTGCAGCCCGCGACGCCCGTCTCCGACAGCCGAGGCTCGGGCCGGCGAGTCGAGCCCATCGAGCCGAAGCGAGCGCTCGCCTTCCTCCGCCAGGCGCGCGGCCTGCTCAAGGACGTGCGGCTCATCCCCCAGTGGCACCCCGTCTGGGGACTTCCGTGACCCGGCGGCCCGCTCGCTCCTCTTCCCGCGCGCCCGGCTCGTTGAAGTATAATTCGTGACGTGACCGTGACGGCCGCGCCTCCCGCCCTGGAGTCCTGGCAGCGCCTCGTCGAGCCCTACAAGCGGGCCGATGCGATCGTCGCGCTCGGCCATCTCGCCGCGGGGCTCGCGCTGCTCGCCGTCTTCTGGGCCGCGATGGCGGCCGCCTACGCGCTGCCCTACGGGCCGCTGTGGGGGCTCCTCTTGGCCGTCCCGGCCGGGATGATGCAGGTGAAGCTGTTCACGATCCAGCACGATTGCGGGCACGGGGCGCTCTTCAATCAGGGCTGGGCGAACGACCTCGTCGGGCGCCTCCTCTGCCCGCTCGTGCTCACGCCGTACACGCAGTGGGCGCGCGAGCACGCCAAGCACCACGCGACCTCCGGCCACCTGGACTTCCGCGGCATCGGCGACGTCGACACGTGGACCGTCCGCGAGTACCGGGCCGCCACCGCTTGGCGGCGGTTCTGGTACCGCGTTCTGCGGCATCCGCTCTTCTTGTTCGGGCCGGGCGCCTCCGGCTACTTCCTGATCAAGCAGCGTTTCGTGTGGTACCAGGCCGGCCGGCGGGAGTCATGGCTCAGCGTCTGGTCGACGAATCTGGCGCTCGCGGCGTTCGTCGCCGCGGGCTGTTGGAGCCTGGGCGCCGGCCGGTTTTTCTGGCTCTGGCTTCCCAGCACGGCCGTCGCCTCGGGCTTCGGGACGTGGATCTTCTACATCGGGCACCAGTACCCGTCGACGTACTGGGAGAAGGACGAGGACTGGGACTTCTTCGAGGCGTCGATGCGGGGTTCGTCGTTTTATCGCGCGGGGACGCTGGTCGACTGGATCACCTGCAATATCGGCTACCACCACCTCCATCACCTGTGCAGCCGCATCCCGTTCTACAACCTGCCGCGCTGCCTGGCGGAGAACCGGGCCTTCCAGGTGAAGCCGCTCGGCTTGCGCGAGTCCCTGTCGTGCGCCTTCCTCGCCCTCTGGGACGAGGACGCCAAGCGCCTCGTCCGATTCTAACGCGGCTGCGACAGGATGCCTACCGGGACTGCGTAACGCAGCGGTCCGCGAAGGGAAGTAACGGAAAGGAACGCGAAGGACGGATCGAGGGGAGTTTCTCGCTTTGCGCGCCTTTCTGTTACTTCCTCTGCGTGCCTCCGCGTTGCTCAGTTCGTTCGGCGTCCATTCGGAGGTGGACTAGGGCTTGCGGATCCGGACCGGGTCCCCGCGCTGGAGCCCGTAGGCCTTCGCGAAGTCCCCCTGATTGATCGAGAAGGACAGCGGCCCTCGCGAGTGGGGGAGCGCCAGCGGCTTGCCGACGCCCACGTCGCCGAAGGTATTGAGGAAGGGCAGGCGGTGGCTCTTGCCGCCGGCTTCGAGGACGAGCTCGCCGCCGACTCTGACGCCGAGCTCCGCGAGGAGCGCGAGCGGGATGTCGGTCACGACGTTCCCGTAAGGATCCTCGACGTAGCGGACGCGCCCGGCGACGGCGTCCCCCTCGCGGCGCGCGGCCGGGAGGTCGATGCGGATCGGGGTGATAGAAGGGCCGAGCGACTCGAGCGGCACGCCCGCCGCGAGATGCGCGCCGGCCGGCGCGAAGATGTCTCGGCCGTGGAAGGTCGCGGTCGCGTCCGGGTCTCGCCAGTAGCGCTTCTCCGCGAGTTCCACGGCGCGGTCGAGCCCCTCGCGCTCGAGGATGCGCGTAAACAGGCCGTTGTCGGGTCCGACGAGGGTGTGGCCCGCCTTCGTGCGCGCGGCCAGCGCTTTCCTGGCGCCGCCGACGCCCGGATCGACGACCGCCACGACCACGGTGCCCGCCGGGAAGAAGGGCAGCGCCTGGTCGATGACCTCGCCCGCCGTCTCGATGTCGTAGGTCGGCGTCTGGTGCGTGAGATCCACGATGCGCGCGCGCGGCGCGATCGAGAGCATCACGCCCTTGCACGCCGCGACCGCGCCGTCGATCGCGCCGAAATCCGTGAGGAACAAGACGGTCGGCTTGCGGCGGCCGCCGGGGCCGGCGCAGGCGGCGAGCAGCGCGGCCGCGAGCCAGAATCCGCGGAGCGATTTTCTCGGGCTCATGGGGTTGACAGTCTAGCGCGATTTGTTTTCGCCCGCAACCACCCCCCCTTGACGCCGTGCGAAACGGGGCTATACTAGCGAGGTCGGTCGTTCCCGCCCATCATCGAGTCGTCGGGGCGGGGTCGTGCCCGCCGAGACCGGCGGTGGCGCGCTGCCAAGCGAGCGCAGCGGCCCGTCGTAGAGGCACGGCGTGCTGCCAAGCGAGTGCAGCGGCCAGACGGTGCAGGAGCGTATCAGGGGGTACGAGAGCTCGAGAGGAAAGCTCTGGTACCCCCTTCGCTTTTTACGCCTCCGCACGGCGTTCGGGCTCCGGAACCCGCCAGAAGAAGGCGGCCGATACGCCCGCCGCCACGAACGCCAGGAGCCACAACGCCCCGGGCCCTAGGCGGGAGTAGGTGATCAGCCCGCCCCAGGCGCCGGCCGTGAAGGCGAGGCTGAAGGCCATCATGTAGAGGCCCATGTACTCGCCGCGCCGGTCTACCGGGGCGATGTCGCCGACGTAGGCGGACATGGAGGGGAAGAGCACCATCTCGCCGAAGGTCCATACCGCGGTCGCCGCGATCACCTGCCACGGCGCCGACACGATCCCGTAGGCGCCGAAGCCCGCGGCGAAGAGGGCCGCGCCTAGCGCCAGGCACCGGCGCACGGGCCAGCGCGCGGTGGCGTGATTGATGGGGACCTCGAGGAGCACGATCATCACCGTGTTCACGGTGAACAGGAGGCCGTAGAAGCTCTCGCTCAGCTTGAGGTCGCGCACGAGATAGATCGAGAACGAGGACTCGTGCTGGAAGAAGACGAGCGCCACGGGCAACAGCGCGAGCAGGAAGTAGCGCAGCCGCCCGTCGGACAGGGCGCGCGCCGAAGGCACGGCGTCCGGCTCGGGCGCGGACCGGGCGCGCGCGGGGGGCAGCCACCGCCACAAGACGAGCGCGGCGGCGAACGTGCTGGCCGAATCGACGAACCAGATCATCGGAAACGACACTCCGGCCAAGAATCCGCCGAGGGCGGGGCCGACGCTCATCCCGAGATTGACGGCGAGACGATGGAGCGCGTACGCCTGCTTGCGCAGATGCGCGGGAGAGCTCTCGGCGACCGCCGCCATGCCGGCGGGACGGAAGCCCTCGGTGGTCGCCGCCAAGGCGACGGTGACCGCGGCGATCGCCGCGAAGCTCGCGGCCCACGGGAACGCGAGCATCGAGAGCCCCGACCCGACCAAGGACAGCCGCATCAGCCGGGAGGTCCCCCAGCGGTCGGCGAGCCTTCCGGCGAGCGGCGCCGCCACGAGGGCGGTCGCGCCGTAGAGGGCCAGGACCCAGCCGGCCGCCGCCGGCGAGAACCCCAGCGAGCGGATGAGATAGAGCGAGAGGAAGGGGACGGCCATCGTCCCCATCCGGTTGATGAGAGTCGCCGCCGCCAGAACCCATGAGCGGCGGGGGAGGCCGCTCAGCTCGCGCCAGGCTTCCATGACGGGCCAGTGTATCATGCCCGGGGCCCGCGCGTGGGACGGGCGACCTAGGCGGGGCGGGGCCTTCTGTCGCCCGTCGAGGGACCGATGGGCTTATGCGCCGGAGGCCCTCCGGCGGCTACAATCGAGGCATGTCGGCCCCCCGGTGGCTCGTGCTGTCTCTATTCGCGGCGTCTGTCGCCGCGGCGGGCCCCCTCGAGGAGCCGACGCTCGGCCGCCTTCAGGGAGCGGCCGCGGCCCAGGACGCGGTCCGCCGGGCCGAGCCCGAAGGCGCTTCCGAGCGTGCCCGCGAGGCCTTCGACGAGCCGATCGACCCGGCGGTCTTCGCCCCGCCGTCTCCGGCGCCCGTGCCGGCCGACGCGCCGCCCCCTCGGCCCGGGCTCGTCAAGGCTAAAGGCGATTTCGTCGTCGGCTCTCCCCAGGAGTACCGCGAGCCCAAGAACCCCCTCACCCGCGAGGACAAGCCCAAGGCGAGGCACGGCGGCTTCCTGCTGAAGCTCCTGGGCGCCGCCATCGGCGCGGCGCTGGGCGGCGTCGTCGGTTTCTTCCTTGGAGGCCCCGTCGGGGCGGCGCTCGGCGCGGCGGCCGGAGGCATCGGCGGCTGGTTCGTGACCCACGGGTGAGACGCTTCTTTCTCGCCGGCGCGCTCGCCTTCGCGCCTTTCGCCGTCTGGGCGAACACCAAGGCGACGGTCGTCGCGCCGATCGCCTCGCCGATCCACCCGCTGGTCGTCGGCAGCGTCGCGACCCCCGGCCATCCGTTGCTTCCGATGCTCGACGCGCCGCTCGCTCGGCTCGCGGCGCGCGAGCCGCTCGGCGCG
>JACQPK010000243.1 GCA_016207565.1 Elusimicrobiota bacterium | reverse complement strand
TCCGTGGAGTCCCACATCTACTGCGGGCTCTGCTACCAATGCCGCAACGGGCAGCGTCACGTCTGCCAGCGCCTGAAGATCATCGGCGTCGACGGGCCCGGCGGCTTCGCCGAGTACGCGCGCGTCCCCGCGCGCTGCGCGTGGAAGCACGCCGACGGCAAGCTCTCCGACGTCGGCTCGCTGATGGAGCCGCTCGGCAACGCCGTCTACGCCACCCTGATCGAGGAGGTCGTGGGCCGCTCCGTCGTCGTGATGGGCTGCGGCCCGCAGGGCCTGTTCGCGATCGCCGTCGCGCGCGCGTCCGGCGCCAAGCCGATCGTCGCGGTGGAAGGCTCGCCGTACCGCCGCAGGCTGGCGGTGAAGATGGGGGCCGACGTCCTCGTCGACCCCTCCTCCGGGAACGCCGCCGCCGACATCGCCAGAGCCGTCGGCCCCGGCGGCGCGGATGTGGTGCTCGAGATGTCCGGCGCCCCCGCCGCGGTGGGCCTCGGGCTCAAGGTGGTCCGCTCGGGCGGCCGCCTGACCGCCTTCGGGATTCCGCCGGGGACCTTGAACGTCGACTGGGCCGGAGACGTGGTGTTCAAGGGGATCCGGATCTTCGGGGTCGCGGGACGCGAGATATTCCAGACGTGGTACACGACCGAGAGGCTGTTGCGCACGGGGGCGATCGACGTCCGCCCGGTGATCACGCACGTGTACCGGGCGAAGGACTTCGAGCGCGCGTTCGCGACGATGGCGGACAAGGACAAGAGATGCGGAAAGGTCGTTATCGAATTCTAGCGGCGGGCGTCCTCGCGCTCGCGCCTGCGGCGCGAGCGCGAGCGGATGTCTACGACAAGCTCGCCAAGAAGCTCGTCGCGGGCATCAAGGGGGAGCAGGAGGCCAAGGCGGCGGTCCTGCCGTTCGCCTATGCCGACGCCCGCACTTCGCCGGGCGGCCGGATCGTGGCCGAGGCGTTGGCGACCGCCATCGCCGAGCGGGAGGAGGCGGCCCTCGTCGAGCGCAACCAGATCGACCATGCCCTCGCGGAGGTCCAGCTCAGCTATACCGGGATGATCTCCTCGGGCACCGCCCTGCAGGCCGGGCGGCTCATCGGGGCGAAGTACCTCGTGCTGGGCACGCTGTCCGATCAAGGCGAGAAGAAGGTCGAGATCAACGCCCGCCTGATCGAGGCGGAGAGCGGCATCGTCCGAGCCGCGGGCAAGGCCACGGCGAAGAAGACGTGGCGCGACTTCGCGCCGATCGAGACCCGGGGACCCGCCCCGCTCAGCGTCAACTCGGTCCAGATTCCGACCGACATGGGCGACGAGCTCATGGTGCAGCGTTTCGGCGACCGCGTCGTGCTCGTCGAGTACATGAACACCGAGGGAAACCCTCATCTCCGCCTGACCGACATCACCGATCCGGAACGGAAGGAGTCGGATACGGTGGCGCTGCCGTTCGACGCGAAGAACAACCGCTTCCGCCGCCTGTACCCCGCTCGCGCCAAGATGCGAGGCCGCCGCTATCTCCTCTGGTCCGGGGTTTGGAAGCCGGAGACCGGCCCGGTGCTCCACATGGCGCCCCTCAAGGGCTTCTGGACCGACGCCGTCCACGGCGACCAGGAGGTGCTCTTCGATTTCGTCGACGTGCAGCGCCGCTGGACCGCGCTCGTCTCCCGCAACGGCTACTTCATCGGCGAGCGCGACGGCTCCAACCTCGTCGCGTTCTTCGAGCGGCTGCCGAAGGCCCGGCTCCGGGTCTCGATCTGGAGCCTCGACGAGTACAACACGCTCGCGCGCATGCCTTCCGCTCACGTGATCGTCGAGGGCCGCCACGGCCACGAGGCCTCGAGCGGGATCACCGAGGTCGGCACCCGCCATTTCCGGTTCCGTTACGACGTCGATACCGACAAGATCGTCGTCGAGGAGCTCTGAGCCCGCTATGCCCACCGCGACGCTGAAGGGACTTGGCTTTCTGGACGACGAGCTGCGCCAGCTCGACGCCGACCGCCGCCGCATCCGCCTGCGCGTGCTCGAGGGGCCGCAGGAGCCGGTCTCGACGATCGATGGCCGGCGCGTGATCAACCTCACCTCGAACAACTACCTCGCGCTGACCACGCATCCCGCGCTGAAGTCCGCCGCGCGCGACGCGATCGACCGCTACGGCGTGGGCACCTCGGCCGTCCGCTCGATCATCGGCACGATGGACATCCACCAGCGCCTCGAGGAGCGGCTCGCGGCGTTCAAGGGGACCGAGGCCGCCGTCGTCTTCCAATCGGGCTTCGCGACCAACGTGGCGCTCTGCCAGAGCCTGATGACGAGCGAGCAGGACCTGCTGATCTCCGACGCGCTCAACCACGCCTCGATCATCGACGGGGCCCGGCT